>NZ_DATMVN010000558.1:0-13089 GCF_035563135.1 Streptomyces sp. | reverse complement strand
TGCCAGCGTCAGGTAGAGCAGGGCGGCGAGCCAGAGATAACCCGGCCAGGCGAATATCTGCTGCAACCAGAAGGGAAAGCCCGCACGGCTGGAGGCGAAGGCCCCGACGGACAGCAGCGGCAGCACGAAGGCCGCGACGGTGCCCACGCGGCGCGCCGGGCTGCCCTGCTCCGTCGTGTCACCGATCAGCCGGCGCCACACATACCGGTGCACACCCGCCAGCAGCGCGAAAACCGCGACCGCAACGAGTACGAAGACCACAACCACGTACGCTCCCCCGCTGAAACGATCCTGTCCGGACGGCCACCCGAGCCCGGCCCGTCATCTGCCTTCGCGACGCAAAGCCCTGACACCACGGAACCCGATGACCCCTACAGCCGTCCCCAGAAGAAACGAGGTGATGGCGAGCAGGAGATGGACCCAGAAGTACGCAGTCGGGTCACCCGCGTCGTCGAACGCGAGCCCGCTGCCGTCCTTCCACAGATTCTTGACAAAGGTGACCCAGATGACCCAGCTCCACGCTCCGAAGACGAGCAGGAACCAGGAAACGGGGCGGCTGAGCTTCATGCATCCAGTATCGCCGCCGCGCTTCCGTCCGATCGCCCGGGGTGGGCTGTCCCGGCGGTATGCACGGCGGGTCAGGCCATCCGGGTCCCCCTCCTCAGTAACGCCCTGTACGTTTCCGACCGTGCCTGCTCTGAAAAAGACCGTAATGACGGTCCTCTCTGCCGCGTTGCTGTTCGTATCCGTCGTCAGTCCTGCGGGGGCAGCCGACAAGGACAAGACCGACGACAAACAGAAACAGCCCGTGCCGACCGGTCCGATGTCGACCGTGGGCGGCGAGCGGCTGGGCCGGGTGGGCACCCAGGTCTCCCTGGGGCCCGGCGCCCCGGTCCTGCCGAAGGATCTCAGCGCACGGTCGTGGATCGTCGCCGACGCGGAGAGCGGACAGGTGCTCGCGTCCCACAACGCGCACTGGCGGCTGGCGCCCGCCTCCACCCTGAAGATGCTCTTCGCCGACACGGTGCTGCCCGCCCTGCAGCCGAAGACCCTGACCCACCTGGTGACCGAGGAAGAACTCGCCGGCGTCGGCGAGGGCAGCAGCCTGGTGGGGATCAAGGAGGACCACTCCTACACGGTCCACGACCTGTGGCTCGGCGTGTTCCTGCGCTCGGGCAACGACGCCGTGCACGTGCTCTCGGAGATGTACGGCGGAGTGCCCGCGACGGTCGCCGCGATGCAGCGGCATGCCGAGGAGCTCCAGGCCCTGGACACGACCGTCGTCTCCCCCGACGGCTACGACGCCCCGGAGCAGGTCTCCAGCGCGTACGACCTGACGCTCTTCGCCCGCAGCGGGATGCAGAAGGCGGACTTCCGTGAGTACGCCGCGACGGCGACGGCGGTTTTCCCCGGCGAGCAGAAGAAGGGCAAGAAGCGGGAGAGCTTCGAGATCCAGAACACCAACCGGCTGATCACCGGTGACACCGGGGTGGAGCCGTACAAGGGCATCGCGGGCGTCAAGAACGGCTACACCACCCACGCGGGCAACACCTTCACGGGAATCGCGGAACGCGACGGGAAGGTGCTGCTGGTGACGGTCATGAACCCGTCGTCCGAGGAGAGTCACGCCGTCTACAAGGAAGCGGCCGGGCTGCTCGACTGGGGATTCTCCGCCAGCGGCAAGGTGACCCCGGTCGGCGAGCTGGTGCCGCCCAGGTCCGCCGTGGCGGCGAAGGGCTCCGAACCCGCCGCGGGCGCCGGCAGGATCGAGCAGAAGAAGCACACGGCCGCAGCGGCCACGGCCGGCACCGGCGGGGTCCGGACCGCCCTGTCGGTCACCGGTGTGCTGCTGGTGCTCCTGGCAGCCGGTGTGTTCCTGGTCAACCGGCGCTGGCCGCTGCCCGACCTGGTGCGTCGTCTCCCCCGTCGCTGACGGCCGCGCCCTCCCCGCTGTTCCTGCTCGGTGTCGCCGTCCAGGCGGCACAGACCAGCAGCAGTTTCGCGCTGAGGTTGATCCACAGGAGAAGCGCGATCGGCACACCGAACGCGCCGTACATGCTCTTCGACGCGACGTCCCGCATATAGCTGCCGAGCAGCAGCTTGAGCAGTTCGAAGCCGACCGCGCCGACCAGTCCGGCCACGATCAGCCGGCGGCGCGGCGGCTCCACCCCGGGCAGCAGGGTCAGCAGGTAGAGCAGGATCAGGAAGTCGGCGAGGACCGCCACGGCCACGGCGGCCAGCTGGAGCAGCACCCCGCCCACACCGTTCTCGGGGATGCCCAGCCGGTCGGCCGACCAGCCGATGGCCGTGGAGGCGACGGTGGACACGGCGAGCGTCACGAGCGCCGCTCCACCGAGGCCGAGCAGCAGACCGGCGTCCTTGAGCTTGCGGAGGAACGGGTTCCCTTCGTCCACGTCGTCCCTCTCCCACACGGCGCGCAGGCAGTCCCGCATCGAGCCGACCCAGCCGACACCGGTGAAGAGCAGCAGCACACCGGCGACGACCCCCACGGTGCCCGCGTGCGCCACGAGGTCGTCGATGCCCAGCTGGTCCGAGATGCCGGGCACCTGGTCGGCGAGCGTCTCCTCGATCCTGTCGAGCTGCTCGGGGGAGAGCAGCGCGGCCCCGGCCGCGGCACCGACCGCGATCAGCGGGAAGAGCGCGAGGAAGCTGAGGAAGGTGATCGCCGCGGCGAGCCTGGTCCAGTGGACCCGGTCCAGCGTCTCGTAGGAGCGCCAGGCGTGCGTCTCCATCAGCCGCGCGAGGAGCGGCCCGAGCACGGGAAGTTTCTTCAGCCAGTCCATGACGTACGCGTACCCTTCCGGGCCCGGAAAACCGGCCTCGACGGCCTCTTGGGTCGCCCATTTCAGTGAGTGCCGTAACAAATCCACCAAAGGGGTTTTCCCGGGCGATACGGTCACGGCTGTGACGCCGTCCCACCGGCCCGTACCGCTGTGAGGAGTTATCCCGTGAAGGACGCCTTCGGTGCTCCGCAGTCCCTGCTCGTCCTCGGCGGCACCTCGGAGATCGGCCTGGCCACCGCGCGCCGGCTGATCGCCCGCCGCACCCGGACGGTCCGGCTGGCCGGCCGGCCCTCCCCCGGCCTGGAACGGGCGGCGGCCGAGCTGCGCGAGCTCGGGGCCGACGTCCGTACCGTCGCCTTCGACGCGCTCGACTCCGCCTCCCACGAGGAGGTACTCGGGAAGCTCTTCACCGAGGGCGACATCGACATGGTGCTGCTGGCCTTCGGCGTCCTGGGCGACCAGGCGCGCGACGAGGAGGAGCCCCTCTCCGCGGTCCGGGTGGCGCAGACCAACTACACGGGCGCGGTGTCCGCCGGCCTCGTGTGCGCCGGCGCACTCCAGGCGCAGGGCCACGGGTCGCTCGTGGTGCTCTCCTCGGTGGCCGGTGAGCGTGCCCGGCGCGCCGACTTCATCTACGGCTCCAGCAAGGCGGGCCTGGACACGTTCGCACAAGGGCTCGGCGACGCCCTGCACGGGACGGGGGTGCATGTGATGGTCGTACGTCCCGGCTTCGTACGGTCACGGATGACGGCGGGGCGCGCGGAGGCACCGCTCGCGACGACGCCGGGCGCGGTCGCGGACGCGATCGTGGCGGGGCTGCGGCGGCGTTCGGAGACGGTGTGGGTGCCCGGGGCGCTGCGGGTGGTGATGTCGGCCCTGCGCCATGTGCCGCGTCCGCTGTTCCGGCGGCTCACGGTGCGATAGGGCCACGCGCCCGGACCGGTCCGGGCGCGTGG
The DNA here is from genome assembly GCF_035563135.1 of Streptomyces sp. Classification (GTDB taxonomy): domain Bacteria; phylum Actinomycetota; class Actinomycetes; order Streptomycetales; family Streptomycetaceae; genus Streptomyces. The sequence goes on along the minus strand of NZ_DATMVN010000558.1, from coordinate 9,329 downwards.
CTCAGGGGTGCAGGGACGGCTCGTCCATGGAGCTGCCGCCCTGGACCGGCACGGCGGGCGCGCTGCCGCCGCCTCCGAACGGGAACTCGTGGATCTTGCGCCACACGCCGTCCGCACCCTGTTCGTACAGGGCGAAGGAGCCACAGGTCCAGGCCGCTTCGTACGAGGAGAGCTCCTGGTACGCGCGGTCCATGGCCTCCTCCTCGATGCCGTGCGCCACGGTCACGTGCGGGTGGTACGGGAACTGCAGCTCACGCACCAGGGGCCCGGAGGCGTCCCGGACCCGCTTCTGGAGCCAGGAGCAGGCCGAGGCGCCCTCGACGACCTGGACGTACACCACGGGCGACAGCGGGCGGAAGGTGCCCGTGCCGGACAGCCGCATCGGGAAGGGGCGGCCGGCCGCGGCGATCCGGGAGAGATGGGCTTCGATCGCGGGCAGGTCGGCCGCCTCGGCCTCGGTCGGCGGGAGAAGGGTGACGTGGGTGGGGATGCCGTACGCGGCGGGGTCCCCGAAGCTCGCGCGCCGCTCCTGGAGCAGGCTGCCGTACGGCTCCGGGACCGCGATCGAAACGCCAAGCGTTACGGTCCCCACATCGTTCTCCTCAGTCGTCGAAGGTCGTTCTTCGGTCGTGCCGACGCCAGTGTGGCCCTTTCGCCCGTGGTCCCGCCAGGGTCCTTGGACTCAGTGCTTCGCAGGCAGAAGGCCCATCCGGTCGTAGGTCTGCGCCAGCGTCCCGGCGGCGACGGTCCTGGCCTTCTCGGCTCCCCTGGCCAGGAGGGCGTCCAGGGTCTCCGGGTCGTCCAGGTACTCCTGGGTCCGGGCCCGGAACGGGGTGACGAACTCCACCATGACCTCGGCGAGCTCGGTCTTGAGCGCTCCGTAGCCCTTGCCCTCGTACTTCTGTTCCAGCTCCGCGACGGCGGTGCCGGTGAGGGTGGAGTAGATGCTCAGGAGATTGCTGACACCGGGCTTCTTCTCCGCGTCGTACCGGATCACGGTGTCCGTGTCGGTCACCGCGCTCCTGACCTTCTTGGCCGTGGCCTTCGGATCGTCGAGGAGGTTGATCAGGCCCTTCGGCGTGGACGCCGACTTGCTCATCTTGACCGCCGGATCCTGCAGGTCGAAGATCTTCGCCGTCTCCTTGAGGATGTACGGCGCCGGAATGGTGAACGTCTGCCCGAACCGGCCGTTGAAACGCTCGGCCAGGTCCCGGGTGAGCTCGATGTGCTGACGCTGGTCCTCGCCGACCGGAACCTGGTCGGCCTGGTACAGGAGGATGTCGGCGACCTGGAGGACCGGGTAGGTGAAGAGGCCCACGGTCGCCCGGTCGGTGCCCTGCTTGGCGGACTTGTCCTTGAACTGCGTCATGCGGGAGGCCTCGCCGAAACCGGTGAGGCAGTTCATGATCCAGCCGAGCTGGGCGTGTTCGGGGACGTGACTCTGCACGAAGAGGGTGCAGCGCTCCGGATCGAGCCCGGCCGCGAGCAACTGGGCGGCGGCGAGCCGGGTGTTGGCCCGGAGTTCCTTCGGGTCCTGCGGCACGGTGATCGCGTGCAGGTCCACCACCATGTAGAAGGCGTCGTGGGACTCCTGCAGCGCCACCCACTGGCGGACCGCACCGAGGTAGTTGCCGAGGTGGAACGAGCCTGCGGTGGGCTGGATTCCGGAGAGCACGCGGGGTCGATCAGAGGCCATGAACTCATTGTCTCAGGTGCGGAACCGATCTCCGGCAACCGGTGTAGGAAAGGTGTGAGGACGCGGGAAGAGGCTCCACAGCCGGGCCTGGAGGAGAGCCGCACCACCGAGGACGCGGGTGGGGGCGGGGCCGCCGGGCCCGGCGGAGGGCTGTCCGGGGGCCATGACGGCGGCGAAGCCGCGGTGATCGCCCGTGTGCGCGACGGCGACGCGGAGGCATACGCGCAGCTGGTGCGCGCCCACACGGGGGCCGCCCTGCGGGCGGCGGTCGCCTTCGGAGCGGGCGCGGACGCGGAGGACGTGGTCCAGGCCGCCTTCTTCAAGGCGTATCAGGCCCTGGGGCGTTTCCGGGACGGGGCGGCCTTCAGGCCGTGGCTGCTGCGCATCGTGATGAATGAGACGAGAAACACGGTCCGTGCGACGGGGCGTGCGCGCGCCGTGGCGGGCCGTGAGGCCGGTTACCGCGGTGCGGATCCGGTGATACCCGATTCGGCGGACCCGGCGGTGGCCGCCCTCGCCGGGGAGCGCAGCACGCTGCTGACCGCCGCGCTGGAGGAGCTGAGCGAGGAGCAGCGTCAGGTGGTGACCTGCCGCTATCTGCTGGAGATGGGGGAGGCGGAGACGGCACAGGCCCTCGGCTGGCCGCGGGGGACGGTGAAGTCCCGGCTGAACCGCGCGCTGAAGAAGCTGGAGCGGCGGCTCGGCGGTCAGCTGGGGCCGGAGCGGGACGAGCGGGACGAGCAGGACGAGCGGAAGGGAGGTGGCGGCGGTGGACTGGGCGACGGACAGCGATGACCCGGAGCGTCCCGGGCGGCCGGAGGACGGGCAGCGGGCGCGGCTGCGGGCCGAGCTGATGGCGCTGCGCGACGGGCTGGACGTGCCGGACACCGACGGCGCGACGATGGCTGAGCGGGTCCTGGCGCAGATCGTCGCGGAAGCGGCGCCCCCACCCGTGCCGGAGCCCTCCGGCCGTCTGAAGCGGTTTCGCGCGTGGTCCCGCGGACACGTCCAGGGCCTGGCCGCCGTCTTCTCGGGCGTGCTCATGGTGCTGGTGCCCGCCCCCCCGGTGCGCACGGCCGCCCGTCGGACGGCCCGGCTTCGGCGGGGCCGAGGTGCGCCGGGCTCCGGGGCCGCCGGGCGCTCCCCCCGGGTGGGAGGTGCGCGGGGGCGGCGCCTCGGGTGGGGAGGGCCGGGGGGCGCGCCGCGCCGGGAAGGTTTCCGCGTCCTGGATCCGACCGACGATACAAAGTGGGCACACCCCCGCCCACGCCGCACGACGAACGGAGATCCCGTGTCGACCACAAAAGCCCCCCTCCCCTCCGCCGGGGCGCACAGCGCACACAACTACCACCCGCTGCCGGTCGTCGTCGCCTCTGCGGACGGCGCCTGGATGACCGATGTCGAGGGGCGCCGTTATCTGGACATGCTCGCCGGGTACTCGGCGCTCAACTTCGGACACCGCAACCAGCGTCTGATCGACGCGGCCAAGGCCCAGCTCGAACGCGTGACGCTGACCTCGCGCGCCTTCCACCACGACCGGTTCGCCGAATTCTGTACGCGGCTCGCCGAGCTCTGCGGCATGGAGATGGTCCTGCCCATGAACACCGGGGCGGAGGCCGTGGAGACAGCGGTGAAGACGGCCCGCAAATGGGGCTACCGCGTCAAGGGCGTCCCGGACGGCATGGCGAAGATCATCGTCGCTGCCGGCAACTTCCACGGCAGGACGACCACGATCGTCAGCTTCTCCACCGACCATGAGGCACGGGACGACTTCGGCCCGTACACACCGGGGTTCGAGATCGTGCCCTACGGGGATCTCACCGCGCTCGCCGGAGCGATGACGGAGAACACCGTCGCGGTGCTGATGGAGCCGATCCAGGGCGAGGCCGGAGTCCTGGTGCCGCCGCCGGGTTATCTCGCCGGAGTGCGGGAGATGACCCGGGAGCGGAACGTGCTGTTCATCGCGGACGAGATCCAGTCGGGCCTGGGCCGCACGGGCCGGACGTTCGCGTGTGAACACGAGGGTGTCGTGCCCGACATGTATGTGCTGGGCAAGGCGCTGGGCGGTGGCGTCGTGCCCGTGTCGGCCGTCGTGTCCTCCGCAGCGGTGCTCGGTGTCTACAGGCCGGGCGAGCACGGGTCCACGTTCGGCGGTAATCCGCTGGCCTGCGCGGTCGCTCTGGAGGTGATCGCCATGCTGCGCACCGGTGAGTTCCAGCAGCGCGCCACGGAGCTGGGTGACCATCTCCACCGCGAGCTGGGGCTGCTGACCGGCGGGAGCGCTGTGCAGGCCGTGCGGGGGCGGGGACTGTGGGCGGGGGTCGACATCTCGCCGGCCCTCGGGACGGGCCGGGAGATCTCGGAGAGGCTGATGGATCGCGGGGTGCTGGTCAAGGACACCCACGGCTCCACGATCCGGATCGCCCCGCCCCTGGTGATCAGTAAGGAGGATCTGGACTGGGGGCTGGACCGGCTCCGCGGCGTGCTGGCCGGCTGAGTCCGGGGCAGCGACGGCGCGCGGTCACCGGCTCAGAGGATGACGTGGGGCAGGAAGCGGGCGTATTCGTCCGTGACCAGCCCCGCCGACTCCCGGATGCCGAGCCCGGCGGACTCGTCCTCTACCACCCAGGCGCCGAGCACCACACGGTTGCCCGCGAAGTCGGGCAGGGGTGCCAGCTCCTGGTAGCAGCAGGGCTCGTCGCGCTGCACCGGGGCGCTGCCCGGTCCGTGGACGGTGACCCCGGCGCCTTCACGGCCGAGCAGCGGCTTGGCGACGTAACCGGCTCCCTCGGTCCCGGCCAGTTCGCGGGGGCCGTCGAGATAGGCGGGGAGGAGATTCGGGTGGCCCGGGTACAGCTCCCAGAGGACGGCGAGCAGGGCCTTGTTGGAGAGGAGCATCTTCCAGGCGGGCTCGATCCAGCAGGTGCTGCCGGTGCCTCCGCCGTTGTCGAGGGTGTCCAGCACGTGCGGGCCGAAGCGGTCCGTCGCCAGCCATTCCCACGGGTACAGCTTGAAGCAACTGCGGATGAAGCGGAGCCGCTCGTCGACGAAGCGGCCGGACAGCCGGTCCCAGCCGATCCGTTCGACGGAGAGTGCCTCGGTGGCGATCCCGGCCTGGGCGGCGGTCTCCCGCAGATAGGCCACCGTCATCAGGTCCTCGCCCAGCTCGTCGCCGTCGGAGTGGGCGAAGTGCAGGGGGCCCGGCGGCAGCAGCGGGGCCTGCCGCTTCCACGCGTCGACGAGACGCTCGTGCAGGGAGTTCCACTGGTCGGCCCCGGGGAAGCGGTCCTCCATCCAGAACCACTGGGGGCTGGCGGCCTCCACCAGCGAGGTGGGGGTGTCCGCGTTGTACTCCAGCATCTTGGCCGGACCGGTCCCGTCGTACCGCAGGTCGAACCTGCCGTACAGGGAGGGCAGCTCGGCGCGGCGCCGCCAGGACTCGGCGACCAGGCCTGCCAGCCGGGGGTCGGTGATGCCGAGATCGGCGAAGCGGTCGTGCGCGACGATGTGCGCGGCGGCGGCCAGGCACATCGTGTGGAGCTCCTCCACGACCTCTTCCAGTGCCTCGACCTCGGGCAGCGAGAAGACGTAGTAGGCGCTCTCGTCCCAGTACGGGCGCAGCGACCCGTCCGGGTAGCGGGTCAGGGGGTAGATGAGCCCCTGCTCCTCGACGGTCTCCTGCCAGCCGGGGCGCGGTTCGATGGTGCGGCGTTCCATGAGGTCTCAGCCGCCGCTGGAGCCGGAGGAGCCGAATCCGTCGCGTTCGACCGCGGACTTGTCGAAACTTCCGCCGGAGACCTTGTTCTTGTGGCTGCTGCCACCGTAGTAGTACACACCGCTGCCGTCGCGGTCCTCGCACTCGTAGTTCGGCAGGATCTCCCGGGTCACCCGGTCGACGCACCGTTCGTCCGGTTCCGAACCGCACGCGGTGAGTGTTGCCGCGAGCACTCCCATGCCGCCGAGCACGACGGTGCCCGACCTCAGCTTGCGCCTGTTCATGTGCTGTTCTCCCCCGTCGTACCCACGCGCCCGTGTCCGCCGACCCGCGAACTGGCAGTCAGATTAGATGCCTGGCCCCTTCGACTGAAACCCGGTTCCGCTCGCTCCCTCCGGTACGTCCCGGTATCCCCGGTTACGGGAGCACCCGGCAGAGCGCGTCCAGCGCTCCGGCCCAGCCGCTCTCCGACGGCGTGCCGTAGCCGATGACCAGTCCGTCACGGCCGGGCTCCGCGTCCTGGTGGCGGAAGCGCGAGAGCCGCTCCAGTGCGAGTCCTTGCCAGGTGGCCGCCTGGACGACCGACTGCTCGGTCCCCTCGGGGAGTTCGAGCACGGCGTGCAGCCCTGCCGCGATCCCGCTCACCCGGAAGTCCGGTGCCCGCCCGGCAAGCGCCTCGACGAGCTGGTCGCGGCGGCGCCGGTAGCGCAGCCGCATGGCCCGCACATGCCGGTCGTACGCCCCTGACGCCATGAACTCCGCGAGGGTCAGCTGGTCCAGCGACCCGTTCATCCACTCGGGGCCGCCCTTGGCGTCGCACACCTCCCCCACCAGGTTCTCCGGCAGCACCATCCAGGCCAGCCGGAGCCCCGGGGCCAGCGACTTGCTGGCCGTCCCCAGGTAGACGACCCGTTCCGGGTCGAGCCCCTGGAGCGCGCCCACCGGCTGCCGGTCGTAGCGGAATTCGCCGTCGTAGTCGTCCTCCAGGACCAGGCCGCCCGAGGACCGTGCCCAGTCGACCGCCGCGGCCCGCCGGTCGGGATGGAGCGGGACGCCCGTGGGGAACTGGTGGGCGGGTGTCAGCAGTGCGGCACCCACGCGGCGCATGGCGCGCAGTTCGCCGGTCCTGGCCCCGGACCCGTCCACCGGGAGGCAGGGGGTGGCCAGGCCGGCCCGGGCCAGCAGGTTCCAGTGGATGTCGAGCCCGCACGATTCCACCGCCGCCTCCCGCACCCCACGCCGCCGCAGCACCTTCCCCAGCAGGGCGAGACCGTGGACGAACCCGGAGCAGATCACGATGCGTCCGGGGTCCGCGTACACCCCGCGCGCCCGCGCCAGATAACCGGCCAGGACGGTACGCAGCTCGATGCGGCCCTGTGGATCGTCGTACCCGAAGGCCTGGTCGGGTGCGGCGGTGAGGGCGCGCCTCGACGCCTTGAGCCATTCGGTGCGCGGGAAGGCCGAGAGGTCCGGTGACCCCGGCATCAGGTTGTGGGCGGGCCGCCGCACCTGCCGGGACGGGGCGCGGCGGCCCTTCGGCCCGGCCGCGTCGGCCCGCTGCGCGACCCTGGTCCCGGAGCCCTGCCGCGCGGTGAGCCACCCTTCGGCCACGAGCTCGGCGTAGGCGTCGGCGACGGTGTTGCGGGCGATACCGAGATCCGCGGCGAGCGTCCGGGAGGACGGCAGCCGGGTCCCGGGAGTCAGCCGCCCGGTGCGCACGGCCTCCCGCAGTGCGTTCATCAGCCCGCTGCGCAGGCCCCCGCCGACCGGTTCGATGTGCAGGTCGGTCCCGAAAGCGGCCCAGGAATCCGTCATGGAAATGGACCATACCGGTGCGCCATCCGGCCGTTAGCGTCGAACCCATGACCACGCACACACATCACCGCACGTCCGCCGGATACGCCCCCGAGCACCCCGCCCGCCTCCAGTGGGCGCAGCTCGCCCCCGAGGTCTACAAGGCCATGGTCCGGCTGGACGCCGCGTCCCGTAAGGGACTGGACCCGACACTGCTCGAACTGGTGAAGATCCGCGCTTCGCAGCTCAACCACTGTGCCTTCTGCCTGGACATGCACTCCAAGGACGCCCTCGCCGCGGGGGAGTCCGTCGAGCGGATCATCCAGCTCAGCGCGTGGGAGGAGTCGCAGCACTTCTACACGGAGAAGGAGCTGGCGGCGATCCGGCTGACGGAGGCGGTGACGGTCCTGACCGACGGGTTCGTGCCGGACGAGGTCCACGCGCAGGCCGCCGAGCACTTCGATGAGACCGAGCTGGCCCAGCTGATCGCCGCGATCACGGTGATCAACGCCTGGAACCGCTTCGGTGTCGCCGCCCGGCTGACCCCGGGGCACTACACCCCCGGCGACATCAAGCACTGAGCCCGCTCCACCGGGCGGCGGCGGAACGCGGGCGCCCTCGCCGCGTTCCGCCGGCTCCCGCGCCCGCCCCGCCCGCCTCCCCACCCCCGGAGCCCCCGATGAGCGAGCCCGTGTCCGTCTTCCGCGCTCTGCACCACGGACGCCCTCCCGGTGATCCGCTGGTCCTGCCCGGGCCGTGGGACGCCGCGAGCGCCCGCGTGTTCGAGGACGCCGGATTCCCGGCCCTGGCCACACCGAGCGCCGGTGTGGCCGCCTCCCTCGGCCACGCCGACGGACGGACGCCCGCCGCCGAGATGTTCGCCGCCGTGGCCCGGATCGCGCGGGCGGTGTCGGTCCCCGTGTCGGCGGACGTCGAAGCGGGTTACGGCCTGGCCCCGGACGAACTCGTCGGGCGTCTCCTGGAAGCAGGGGTGGTGGGCTGCAATCTGGAGGACTCGTCCGGCGGAGTCCTCGTCGACCCCCGGCAGCAGGCCGACCGGCTCGCGGAGGTGCGCGCCGCGGCGGGCGGGCGGCTCTTCGTCAACGCCCGCGTCGATACGTACATCCACGGGGACCCCGCCGCCACGGACGTGGTCGCGGAGACGATCGCCCGCGCCCGGCTCTACGCGGAAGCCGGTGCGGACTGCGTCTACCCGATCATGGCCCCGGCGGACGTCCTGCCCCGTCTGGCCGCCGCGGTCCCGGTCCCGCTCAACGCCCTCGGCACCCCCGGCGGTCCGGCCGCCGTGCGCCGGCTCGGCGAGCTGGGCGCGGCACGGGTCACCTTCGGCCCCCAGTTGCAGCGCAGGGCCGCCGACGCCGTGCGCGGCCTCGCCCAGGACCTGCTCGGCCGCTGACCGAACCGTACGGGGGCGCCCCCGGCAGCAGGTGCTGCCGGGGGCGCCCCCCCGTACGGTCCCGTGTCCGGCCGGTGGCCGGGCTCCGGTCAGATCAGGCCGAGCTCGCGGACCGCGTCGCGCTCCTCGGAGAGCTCCTGGACCGACGCGTCGATGCGCGCACGGGAGAACTCGTTGATGTCCAGGCCCTGGACGATCTCGTACTTCCCGTCCTTCGTGGTGACCGGGAAGGAGGAGATGATGCCCTCGGGGACGCCGTAGGAGCCGTCCGACGGGACACCCATCGAGGTCCAGTCGCCCTCGGCGGTGCCGTTGACCCAGGTGTGCACGTGGTCGATGGCGGCGTTGGCGGCCGAGGCGGCCGAGGACGCGCCCCGGGCCTCGATGATCGCGGCGCCGCGCTTGGCGACGGTCGGGATGAAGGTGTCGGCCAGCCAGGCCTCGTCGTTGACGACCTCGGCGGCGTTCTTGCCGGCGATCTCCGCGTGGAAGATGTCCGGGTACTGGGTCGCCGAGTGGTTGCCCCAGATCGTCAGCCGCTTGATGTCGGAGACGGCGGCACCGGTCCTGGCGGCCAGCTGCGAGATCGCGCGGTTGTGGTCGAGCCGGGTGAGTGCCGAGAACCGGCTGGCGGGGACGTCGGGCGCGTTCTTCATCGCGATCAGCGCGTTGGTGTTGGCCGGGTTGCCGGTGACCAGGACGCGTAC
>NZ_DATMVN010000557.1:0-7171 GCF_035563135.1 Streptomyces sp. | reverse complement strand
CGCGGGTGTGGGCCGTGCGTGGCGGCCCGACGGGATAGCCTCGACCCGCCAGGAGGGCTCGCCTAGTGGCCGATGGCGGCGGTCTTGAAAACCGCTATGGGGTGACACCCATCGTGGGTTCGAATCCCACGCCCTCCGCTCTGAGCAGGGCGTATGTCGCCCTTTTGGGTCTTCCTGGATGCTCGCCGCAGGGTCCTGGAGGCGTCGTGTCATCTACGTGACAGATCGGACAGCGCGTACCTTGCTTGAGACTCCCGACAGCAGAGCCGCAATGTCACGGTCCCGGCTGGCGGCGGCGTGCTGGTAGATCATCGCCGCTCGCGAGCTTGCATGCCCCGTGCGTCTCTTCGTCTCTGCCAAGGTCGCGCCCAGCTGGGCGGTGAGCGTCAAGCCCGCGTGCCTCAAGTCGTGAACCTTGGCGTTCTCGCAGCCGGGCACCTTGCGCCGTGCCCAGCTCCAGGTGCCCTGGGCGTGGTTCTGTCGTAGTTGCTCGCCGTTGACCCGCTTGAACAGGTACTCACTCGCCTTGCCCGGGTGGGCGTCGATGTGGGCGCCAAGCTCCTCCACTGCTTGCGTCGGGAGGTGGATCAGGCGCTTGGATGCCGCCTTGGGCTCAGTCGTGACCGGCCCCTGCCCCTTGATTTCGACGTGCTGCCGCTTAACCCGCAAGGTGCCGGCATCGAGGTCCACGTCCCGGTACTGGAGCGCGACCGCTTCCCCGATCCGCAGGTGTGCACAGAAGGTGACGAGCACGAAGGCGCGCAGATGCTCCGGCATGGCCGCCGCGAGCGCTTGCACTTGCTCGAGGTCCAGCAGTGGACGTTCCGGACTGTTCGGCTGCCCAGCGCCGACGATGCGGCACGGGTTCCGCGCCAGCAGATCATCGTTGACGGCCGTGTTAAAGATGGCCCGCAGGACAGCGTAGGCCTGCCGTGTGGCGGTCGGTCCGGTGGCTCTGAGGGTTGTGGAGTGCCAGGCCCTCACTCGGGCCGGTGTGATGGCGCTCAGGGGCTCCTTGCCAACCTCCGGCAGTATCCAGGCGTTCAGGCTGTGCTCGTACGCCTGCCGGGTCCGTGGGGCCAGGGGCTTGCCCTTGACGGTGCGCTCATCGAGCCATGCGCGGGAGTAGGTACGAAGGTCGGCCGCTGCCGACTTGGGGTCCACCCACGAGCCGCTCGCCAGCTCGGTCTCGACCTTGGAGAGCCAGCGCCCCGCGTCGGCCTTGGGACCGACATGCATGGCTACGGTGCGGCGGTGACCAGCACGGGGAGTGGTCTATTGGGGCCGCTAGGGCGCTGCCAGCGGGCTATTACGCCGGGATGCTTGTGAGCTGGTTGCCCTTGGCGCCCCTGCTACCTACCGACACCGAGTGGCGCTCCCGGTTTCGACGGTCGAGTTCGTCCAGCCAGATGTGGATGTCGTCGACTACCTCGTCGAGGCGGTCGGGTTCCATGCGGAGTTGGCTGATCAGGTCCTCCGGTACGCCAGCCGCGCGTAGGGATGACGGCAGGCGCTCGTCATAGAGCGGGGCGCCGACCCGGTTCTCCTCGTCGGCGGGGCTGCGGTACCACCGCCACCTCATGATCTCGTCCAGCTCGTCGCGCGCCTTGTCACGGGCAGCCGCGGCCCTCGTCCATCGGCCGTAACCGCGGGTGAGAAGCAAGCCGAGGGCGGCACCTATGAGGGCGGGGTTAAGGGAGACGAGCACGTCAAGGACCGACACGCGTTCATGGTCTCGTCAGTTCCGGTGTGCTGGCGGGGCTGCGGACGGTGAGTTGCGCCACCCGGGCAGGCAGGACAGGAGGGTGACGGTCGGACTCGGCTTGAACCGTAGGGTGCCGCTGTGGCCAGCACGGGGGAGTGGTCCTGCTGGCCGCAGGTGCTGGCGGATCCGGGATGACTCCGGTCTGGCTGACCCTGCTGGTCGCAGTCATCGCCGTGGTCGGTCCTTGGCTTGCCTACCGGGCATCGCTCCGCAGCACGAACGCGATCCGCCTCAACGCAATCGAGGCCAACTCGACGGCGAACCGAGCGCTCGAGCAAGCAGCGGAGACCGCACGTCAGTCCAACGAGGTCGCTCGGCAGGCGAACGCGTTGGCCGCCTCGAGGAGCAACCGAGAGGCAATCATGCAGGCGATTACGATGCTTGAACGGGACAAGCCCGAGGTAGTCGAGCGAGGCTGGGCCATCCTGGAGGCCATCGCTCATATGGAGGGTCTCTCGACGGATGACGCCCGGTTGATTGACGCTCTGCTGGCGCCGCGCAGCGCCGCCGTGGAGGCAGCGATGAGGAAGTTGCAGTCCTCCGCCGGCATGGATGGACAGCCGTACATAGACGCGGACGAGCATGGGGACGACGATGACGCTGAGGAGGTGTGAGCATGGCGCGATACATCGAGGTCACATCCGATGAGGTGAGAGCCGCGCGCATCCGCGTCCAGGCCCTCCAGTCCGCTGGCCTTGAGCCGGACCCAACGGTTGTGAAGATCGCGAACGCGCCGCGGCTGTCGAGGAAGTGGGTCAAAGAGCTGGAGCGTCTGGAGCAACCAACGACGATTGGAGGGCGTCCCGAAGTCGATCAGGATCTCGACTCCCAGATTAAGCGTGCACCTGAGCTGGATCAGGAACTGATGGCTCAGCTAGCCTCGTTTGGACCCCTCACGCTTAGGGAGAGGCAGATAATCGCGCTGCGAGTCGGGGGAGCCACAGACAAGGAGATTGCATCTCGCCTGTCTGTCAGCGTAGCGACAATACAAGGTCACATCAATAGGATTGCCGGACACGCGAAAGACGCCGACTTGCAATCTTGGCCGCCAGACGGCTGGATGGTCAAGCTCGCTGAAGCCATGCACATTACGGATGGGGTCGAGATCAAGATGACTCGCGAAGAGGCTGAACGGAACTCCGAGTAGGGTTGAGGCCACTATCCGGCATCAAAGGTTCCGCGTGCGGCCCGTTCGGTACTGTCCGTAGGCGTCTGGGCCACTCCGTACTTTGGGTTGGTTCTCGATGGCGAAGAGGAAGAGCCGCAGCGGCGGCGACTGTCCGAGCGAGGGGGCCGTGCTGAGCCTCATGGTCCCTTCGAGGGAGTGCCTGGGCATCTTAAGCAGGATCGGTTCAGTAGCCCCATGGGTATTTCGACCTATTCGGGCACGCTTGGCACCTTTCGATCCCATGCCGACATGACGCGGTGAGCCGTACAGGCAGACGGTGCCTAGTACCGCGTCCGGCAACGTTCGCCCCGGACGACCAGTCGGCCAGGTCGCCACGGACCCGGGCGGCCGCGCAGGTCCGGTACAGCGCAGGGTTGACGTTGGTCGTCGTACCGACCTGCTTATGGGAGGCTTCGGTGGTGACGGAGGTAGCGGTGCCAAGCCCGCAGGAAGTTGTCCACGCCATGTACGAAAAGCTGGGCGACGGGGCGCTGGAGGAGGCGCGGGCGCTGTGGAGTGACAGCGGCGTATGGCATGTGACCGGGAGCCATCCTCTGGCTGGCGACTACAACACCGATGAGTACTTCTCGTTCGTCCAGCGGTTTCTTCGTGCAGCGGTTTCTTCGTGACCACCCCGACTACCGCGCGGAGTGGCTCGATGTCCACTCCTACGACGGCACCATCCTGGTCGCGAACCTGCAGTCAACAGGTGGCCCGGCCTCTGGGACGGCTCGCGGCGTCCTCGTAATCCGGGTGGCCGAAGGCAAGGTGCAAGAAGGGTGGAGCATCCCGGCGGTGCCCGATCAACTCTTCTGACGGCATTCCTGGCCGTGAGTGGGCAGGAAACCGGTCAAGTTCCCAGGAGCCTCTACGAGGCGAACCTTGCCTGCCGCGGTACTAGCTCGTCACGGTCTGCCAGCACGCAAAGCATCTGAAGCTGGCTTCACCGGCTCCGATCTCAGTGTGGTGCTTCTTGCATACGTGGATGCTGGCCTCACCACATCCGCATTTGGTCGTCGCGGTGTGGCGGCCGAGGTTGCGGCAGGTGTGGATCTGGCAGCGCGGTCCGGTGTTGGCCTGCTGGACCCGTGCCTTCGTCCAGTCCGGAACAGAGAGGATCTGGGTTGCCACACTGCGAAGGCCTCCACAGCGTGGGCAGTGCCGCATGTCCTGCGCCTGAGGGCCCTCGGTAGTGTTGATCAGGTCGCCTCGGTGGTTGGCACAGCGGGGGTGCTGCTCTTCGCCGCAACCGCAGCTCACGCGGGCGTTCCAGACAGCCGGCTCATCGCACCGGCTGCACCTGACAGTCTTCGTGGCCATGGGGCAGTGTGCGGGCGGTGTCGTCCGAGGGTCCAGCACTGGTGCCGGTTAGTGCCAACTGGCTGTCGCTACCCTCCGCTGGTGACGACTGGTAGCGGCGGAGGATCGACGGTCCAGGATTCCGAAGGTTTCAGGAACCGGCGCGAGGCCAGGCGAGGCAGCCATGTGACCTCCGTGAGCACCGTGATAGCGGCCGTCATCGGAGCGGTCGTAGGCAGCCTCGGCGGGGCCTACCTCGGCGTGGCGGTCGGGGCTGACAGGGACGACGAACGGTCGAACCGCGAGTTCTTGCGGACTCAACGGGTCGCCCTATATGGGGAGTACCTGGCTGCAGTGGACGAAGCCCGGTCATTGATCGACCCCGTCCACCTTGATTTGAATCCGGATGGAACTTTTATCCTCGACGCAGTGACCATCGACGCGGAGCAGACTGCGGCTCTCGCACGAGCGTCCGGCCGAGTAGCAACCCTTCAAGGGCAAATCTACGTGATTGCTGGCGACGAGGTCGCCGAAGCAGCTCAGACTGTGACCGGACACATCACATGGATAAGCGATCTTACCGAATATGTTGGACGGTGCCGTATCGATGTGAGTTACGACGATGGCTGCGCCTCGCAATTGTTAGCTGACGAAGCGGCCCTTCGGGGTGTACCCGAGCTCGAAGCGGCGCATCGGCAATACATGAGGGCCGCACGCCAAGAACTGCAGGTGCCAGAGTGACGCTCGGCTTCCTCATGATTCCGCCTTACGGCGGTAAGCCGTGAAGGGGTAAGGCAGCTTGAAGTCGAATGTGTAGTTGGCCCCGTCCCCAACGTCCGCGCACGGCTCCATCCACTCAGGGACGGAGCCCTTGTCAAGGATGACCTTGCCCGCTAGGTCCAGTCGGCGGGCGATGTCCTGGGCCCGTGTTTGATGGCCAGCACCGAGCTTATCGGTCCGGATCAATAGGTCCCGGATGAGTCGGACCACTTCCGGGTCTGTGTCGCTCATGAGCCTGCCTCCAGTGCCAATAGGGACGGCATCTCGCCCGAGGCGTACACCTCCGCGATCTGCGGCCGAGCCCAGGCGCCGAAGGTCGAGCCGTCTGGCAACACGATGTGCGCCATGAACTCGTCTTCAAACGTGGTGATCCCAGCTTCGGCAGCCTCCAGCTTCGCCTTGATCGCCAGGGCCAGAGCGCGCCACCGCTGACGGCAGGCCTGCTCCCATGCCTTGTAGGCGTCGGCCTCGGTGCGAACGAGTCCCTTGCCAGGCGTGTGCGTGTACGCCTGGTCGTTCTTGTCGGGGAGCGGCAGGACGAAGCGGATGTGGCGGTCCTGAGTCACAAACTGGACGACGGCACGACCCGCTTCCCAGCCGTAGGCGAAGGAGTCAGCCCCGTACCGCTGGAGGGTGCGTTCGATCTCGCCGCGGCTGTTCTCGACGCTGACGCTGGTGTTCTCGGCGTACCTGCTCATGCGTGGGCCTGCTCGTAGGCCTCGACTGCCTCACGCGGCAGCCGGCCCTTGACGGGCGCGTAAATGCCTTGGTCCTGACGCCAAGCGCGAATGTCGGCGACGCTGGCGGCCGGGGCTGGGGCGGCCTCAGTCGGCTTGCCGCGGAGCTTGGCCTTGACCTCCCGTAGCTGGCGCTGGCGCTCCAGCTCGGCGGCCTCGGCGTGCAGTGCGGCCTTGCCGCGTTCCTCACGCTCGATCTCGACGAAGCGCTGGACAGCGTCACGAGCTCGCTCGGCCGCCCGCTGTACGGACTTGACCGGTGACTTCATGCCCTCAGCGATGCGAGCTTCCAGGGTGGCCACGGTGACGGGCTCCGGCTTCGGTGTGGGTGCCACGGCCGGCCTGGTGAGCGGTTGCCGCGAGGGCGATCCGGGACGGGCCGTTGGTGCCATGCCCTGACGCCAGCGGAACACGGTGCGCGGGGTGACGCCCAAGGTCTCGGCGATCTCCGACGCTTCGATGTTCTGGCCCTCCAGACGACGCCAGGCGACCTTCATCTCCTTGGCCGTCAGCGGTATGTCGGTGTTGCCCTCCAGAGCCTGCTCGATCGCGAGCTCGTCTACGACCCCATCACTTGCGACGCTCACTTGGCACCCACCTTTGGTGCCTTCCACTGCTTCCATGGGATGAAGCCGAAGGCCTTGCAGTGGGCTAGCCAGAGGCGACGGAGTTCTGCACGGCGGCTCATCGGAGCTTTCCCGTACCGATAAGCAGAATTCCCGCCAGGGGCGCGAGACTTATCGCTAGCTAAAGGGCGAATGCTTCCGCTGTAATGGGCTGCCGCGGCTCGCCAATCGTGAAAGCGGACATCAGCAGACCAGCGATGGTGAAGGCGACGAGCACCCATCCGAACCAGGTCATATTGCAGCACCAGCTCCTTTCTCTGTTTAGTTGTTTCCGCCAACCTAGTTCGTGGGGCGCATGGTCACATATGGGTCATTCGGCTCATCTTGGGCGTCGACTAGACGCCAGTAGTGATCCCAAGTCGCATATAGCCAAGCGCAGACGGTGCAAGGGTCATCGCGGTCGTGTCTCGGCGCGGGCGGTTCCTCGCCGGCGAGCTGCCACTTCAGTGCCGCAGGACGGCGTCAGCCGCCAATCCGTTGAGAACACCTCACTGGTACCAGGAGCGGCATAACTGCAGCTCACGGCCAGGCGCCAGCGGAGGGTCGACCGTCAGCCCTAGGCCCTGTTTGATAAGTCGCGGAGATAGATGTTGATGTTGGTGATCTCGACGGTGGCGTCGTAGCGGACGGCGAGCTTGTCGTACCGGGTGGCGAAGGCGCGGTTCTGCTTGTGCCGGTTGATGCCGCATTCGACGGCGTGCCGCTGCTTGTAGCGGTCGGGGTCGAACGCCGGTGGCCGGCCGCCGGCCGAGCCCTTCGCGCGGCGGTGGGCCAGCTGGTCGGTCTTGTTCGGGAT
>NZ_DATMVN010000556.1:0-3810 GCF_035563135.1 Streptomyces sp. | reverse complement strand
ACGGGGTGCGGGGAGAGCATGTCGAGGGCCGTTCCGGTGAGGCCCGGCCGGTCGGCGGGGACCAGGAAGGCGGTGATCCCACGGGCTCCGGCGCCCTCGCCCGTCCGCGCGAAGACGGTGTAGAAGTCGGCCTCCGGGGCGTTGGAGATCCAGCACTTCTCACCGGTGAGCCGCCAGCCCTTCCCGTCGGGTGCGGGCCGTGCGGCGAGCGCGAGGGCCGCCGCGTCGGATCCGGCGTCCGGCTCGCTGAGCGCGAACGCGGCGACGGCGCGGCCCGCGCGCACCTCGGGGAGCCACCGTGCGCGCTGGTCCCTGGTGCCCACCTGGCGGAGCGGGCCGGAGCCGAGCCCCTGGAGCGCCAGCGCGGTCTCCGCCTCGGTGCAGCCGCGCGCCAGCGATTCGCGCAGGAGACAGAGATCGAGCGCACCGGAACCGAGGAGGCGGTCGAGGAGCCCGAGTCCGCCGAGCGCGGCGACGAGCGGACGGTTGACGCGGCCCGGCTCGCCCTTCCCGGCGAGGGGCCGCAGTTCGTCACGGGCGAGGGTGTACAGCTCGTCGCACCAGGCGGCTCGATCGGGATCGAGGGAGAATGCCGTCATACCGGCGCCTCTCTTGTCACGACTTGTCGCGGACCGTTGACTACCGTCACCCGAACGATACGCTCCAAGGGCGACAAGGGGGCGATGCTTCTTGAAGCCGTCAGGTACCACGAGCGCACACACCGACACCTTCGCGCGCGACCACCTCCCCTCCGCCGAGGACCGGCCCGAGTTGGTCTTCGACCTCCCTGAACTGGCCTATCCGGACCGGCTGAACTGCGGGTACGAGCTGCTCGACCGCACCGCCGACCGCTTCGGCCCCGGCCGTCCCGCCTTCCGCAGCGCCGACGGCTGCGTGTGGAGCTACGGGGAGCTGCGGGACCGGGTGGACCGCATCGCCCTGGTACTGAGGCACGATCTGGGCATCGTGCCCGGCAACCGGGTGCTGCTGCGCGGGCCCACCACACCCTGGCTCGCGGCCTGCTGGCTCGCCGTGATGAAGGCCGGCGCGATCGCCGTGACGGTGCCGGACCGGCAACGGGCGCCGGAACTCGCCACGATCTGCTCCATCGCCCGTGTCGGCCACGCCCTGTGCGACATCAGGTCGGTCGACGACCTGGCCGGGGCCGAGGTGCCCGGTCTGCGCATCACGACGTACGGGGGCGGCTCCCCCGGGGATCTGGCGGAACTCGCGGCGGCCCGGCCGGGGCCCTGCCGGGCGGTGGACACCGCCGCCGACGACATCGCGCTCATCGCGTTCACCTCGGGCACCACCGGGCGGCCCAAGGGCTGTATGCACGCCCACCGCGATGTGCTGGCCGTCGCCGACACCTTCGCCCGTCACGTGCTGCGGCCGGGCCCCGACGACGTGTTCACGGGCAGCCCGCCGCTGGGCTTCACCTTCGGGCTCGGAGGGCTGGTGATCTTCCCGCTGCGGGCCGGCGCCTCGTCCCTGCTGCTGGAACAGGCCGGCCCCGGGCAGCTGCTGCCCGCGCTCGCCGAGCACCGGGTCTCCGTCCTGTTCACCGCGCCGACCGCGTACCGCGTGATGCTCGACGCCGTCGACGGCCATGACCTGTCCGCACTGCGCCGCTGTGTCTCGGCCGGGGAGAACCTCCCGGCAGCGACCTGGCGGGCGTGGTACGAGCGGACGGGTCTGCGCATCATCAACGGCATCGGGGCCACCGAGCTGCTGCACATCTTCATCTCCGCCGCCGACGGGGCGATCCGGCCCGGCACCACCGGCGTCCCCGTGCCCGGCTGGCAGGCGCGCGTGGTGGACGAGGACGGGGAGGACGTGCCCGACGGCACACCCGGCCTGCTGGCCGTCCGCGGCCCGGTCGGCTGCCGGTACCTCGCCGACGAACGCCAGCGGGTGTACGTGCGCCACGGCTGGAACATCACCGGCGACACCTACGTCCGCGAACCCGACGGCTACTTCCGTTACGTCGCCCGCGCCGACGACATGATCATCTCCGCCGGGTACAACATCGCCGGCCCCGAGGTCGAGGAGGCGCTGCTGCGTCACCCCGGCGTGGCCGAGGCGGCGGTGGTGGGCAGGGCCGACGAGCTGCGCGGGCAGATCGTGGCGGCGTACGTCGTGCCGCGCGAGGGCGTACTGCTGTCGGCCGACGAGCTGCGTACGCACATGAAGGCCGAGCTGTCGCCGTACAAATGCCCGCGCGCCGTCGAGTTCCTGCCCTCGCTCCCGAGGACCGCCACGGGAAAGCTCCAGCGCTTCCTGCTGCGCGGCACCGCCGCTCTAGAGTGACCACGTGGCCGAGCACACTCCCCGTTCCCTGATCGTCAGCCTCTACGGCGCCTACGGCCGCCACCCGGGCAACGCCCCGCTGGCGGTGTCCGAGCTGATCCGGCTGCTGCACGCGGTGGGCGTCGACGCCCCGTCGGTGCGCTCGTCCGTCTCGCGTCTCAAGCGCCGCGGGCTGCTCGTCCCCGCACGTACGGCGGGCGGGGCCGCGGGGTACGCGCTGTCGTCCGGCGCCCGGCAGCTGCTGGACGACGGCGACCGGCGGATCTACCGGCGCCCGGCATCCCGGCCCGGGGACGGCTGGGTGCTCGCCGTCTTCTCCGTGCCGGAGGCCGAACGCCACAAGCGCCACCTGCTGCGCTCCCGTCTCGGCCGGCTCGGCTTCGGCACGGCGGCGCCCGGGGTGTGGATCGCGCCGGCCGGACTGTACGAGGAGACGCGGCACACGCTGGAGCGCCTCGGACTCGCCCCGTACGTCGATCTGTTCCGCGGCGAGCACCTCGGTTTCGCCGTGACGCGGGAGGCCGTGGCGCGCTGGTGGGACCTGGACGCGATCGCCCGGCTCCATCTCGATTTCCTGGAACAGCAGGAACCGGTGCTGCGGTCCTGGGAGGCACGGGCGGGCGAGGACGCGGCGGATCCGGAGGAGGCCTACCGGGACTACCTCCGCGCGCTGGACTCCTGGCGGCGGCTTCCGTACGCGGACCCGGGGCTGCCCGGGGAACTGCTTCCGAAGGACTGGCCGGGGGGCCGCTCGGCGGAGGTGTTCGGGCTGCTGCACGGCCGGCTGCGGGACGCAGGAGCCGTGTTCACCCGGGAAGGCCCCTGATCCCCCGCCGGAACCGGGGTGACCCGATGCCGTGCGGGCGACAGGATGAAGCATGACCTGGACCTTCACCGACGACGTCGAAGCCTTCCTGGAGGCAGCCGGAGCCGCTCTGTCCGCCCGGCCCGCCGAGAACACGCTGCTGCTGACCGTCACCGCCGCCCTGCGGGACGGCGGACCGCACGCCTACGGCGCGAAGCCGCCGGTGCCGGGCTGGTGGCGCGGAGCGGGCCGCCTCGGACCGCCGGCCGTCGAGTACCGCACCACGCGCCGGGCCGCCCCGCATCCCGTACCGTGCCGCTGCCACGAGTGCCTGACGCTCAGTCGAGTGTGAGCCGGGGTTTCGGGCCGTCGGTACGGCCCGTCGGCGGGGGGCGGCTGCCCGCCCGGTACGGGAGCGGCCAGGAGGCACCCGGCCCCGTGTAGCCCTGTTCGGCCGCCGCGTGCAGTGTCCAGTGCGGGTCGTACAGATGAGGGCGGGCCAGCGCGCAGAGGTCGGCGCGGCCGGCCAGCAGCAGTGAGTTGACGTCGTCCCAGGAGGAGATGGCGCCGACGGCGATGACGGGCACGTCCAGGGTGTTGCGGATCCGGTCGGCGTACGGGGTCTGGTAGGAGCGGCCGTACTCGGGGCGTTCCTCGGGGACGACCTGGCCGGTGGAGACGTCGATGGCGTCGGC
>NZ_DATMVN010000555.1:0-9664 GCF_035563135.1 Streptomyces sp. | reverse complement strand
GCGCACGGGGGTGCTCAAGGGTGCCCGGCGCAACCTCGTCGCGGTGGGCGCGGGCGCGCTGCTGGCGGCCGTGCTCGGCACGGTGGTGACACTGGGCGCCACCTCGGGGAGCGAGGACCCGGAGGGGCAGAACGTCACGACGGAGCAGTCGGCGGACGAGGGCGGCAGCGGGAACGGCTTCTCCGCGGACGAGCCGGCCGACGAACCGGCCACGGGCGAGGGCCCGGCCGGCGGCGGCTCCGGGACCCCCGGCCCGTCCGGCACCGCCACCCCGTCCACGAGCGCCACCCCGTCCCCGGGCACCTCGGGACCCGCGACGAGCCCGGGCACGGGCACCCCGTCGAGCAGCAGCCCCAGCGGCTCCCCGACGCAGGGCGGCCCTTCGCCGACGAGGACGCAGACGACGGCCCCGACCCCCGACGAGTCCGAGTCCGGGTCCGAGACCCCGACCGGGACCCCGAGCGACTCCGAGTCCCCGGAACCCACCCCGTCCGAATCGGAAACGACCACGGAACCGAGCATGTCCGACTCCGCCGGCGGTCCTGTCCAGACCGTCACCGCGACGGCGACGGCGACGGAGGACGGTCCCGTTTCGCCGGCCACGGCCTGAGCACACGAACGCCGTACGGGCCCGTAGTCCGGGTCCGTACGGCGTCACAGGGACGACGGTCTCAGAACAGCCGCAGCTTGTCGTCCTCGATGCCGCGCATCGCGTCGTAGTCGAGGACCAGGCACCCGATCCCACGGTCCGTCGCCAGCACCCGCGCCTGCGGCTTGATCTCCTGCGCCGCGAACACGCCCCGCACCGGCGCCAGATGCGGGTCACGGTTCAGCAGCTCCAGATAGCGGGTCAGCTGCTCCACGCCGTCGATGTCGCCCCGGCGCTTCAGCTCCACGGCCACCGTCGCGCCGTCCGCGTCCCGGCACAGGATGTCGACCGGGCCGATCGCGGTCGGGTACTCACGGCGGATCAGGGTGTAGCCCTCCCCGATCGTCTCGATGCGGTCGGCGAGCAGCTCCTGGAGGTGCGCCTCCACACCGTCCTTGATGAGCCCCGGGTCGACACCCAGCTCATGGGACGAGTCATGAAGGATTTCCTCCATCGTGATGATCAGTTTCTCGCCCGCTTTGTTCACCACGGTCCAGATGCCCTCGTTGTCGTCGGCACCCTCCTTCAGGGTGCACGGCGGGGACATCCAGTTGAGAGGTTTGTACGCCCGGTCGTCGGCGTGGATCGAGACGCTGCCGTCCGCCTTCACCAGGATCAGACGGGGGGCGGAGGGCAGGTGGGCGGTGAGCCGGCCCGCGTAGTCGACGGAGCAACGGGCGATGACGAGACGCATGGTCGGCCACGCTACTCGACAACCAGGGGTCCACGCGATTCCCGTACGTCTCCCGCGCACCACTCCACGGACGCCGATCTGGCTTGCCCCTCTTTGCGACTGTTCGATACTGGCCGGTTGTGTTCCCAATCTCCTGGTGCGGCCCGGACTGCGCCCTTACGGTGGAAGCAGGAGGTCGCCGCCTGTGTACGCAGCGTCGCCACCCTGCCTTGCCCGTAAGGCCCCGGCCACCTGCCGGGGTCGCGAGAGGAGAACCCATGTCGCTCGACGTCTCACCGGCGCTGTTGGAACAGGCCGAGCGAGGCGAGGTCGACGAAGCCGACTTCGTCGACTGCGTCCGGACCTCCCTGCCCTATGCATGGGAGATGATCAGCTCCCTGGTGGCCCAGCTGAAGGTGGACGGCGGAGAATTCGCCGACAACCAGACGCCCCCGCCGGACGAGCAGGCACGTGGTCAGCTGCTGCGTGCGCTCGCGAGCGATGCGATACGCGGCGCGCTGCAGCGCCACTTCGGCGTGCGCCTGGCATTCCAGAACTGCCACCGTGTCGCGGTGTTCCCGCTGGACACCTCGGTCGACGAGAGGCTGGCCCGGTTCACCTCGGTGAGAGGCCAGTTGCTCAACCAGTCACCCGAACTGCGGGACTGCTGAACGCTTCTGCTGCCGCTTCGGGCCGCAGGAGGTGCAACTGGCTCCGGGGCGGCAGCTCCTGCACCACCGCATCACCAGGACCGCCGGCGTGAGCGGATCACTCCAGCAACGGCAGCACTTCCGTGCCCAGCCGCTGCACATTCGTCTCCGTCGCCGCGAGGTCGCCCGTCCCCTCGGTCATGAGGGCGAAGCGGGTGATGCCCGTGCGCTCCGCCGTGGCCGCCAGCCGGTCCGCAGCGAGGCGGGGCGGGCCGACCGGATGCAGGCCGCAGAGGAACTCCGTGTACGCCACGGGATCGCGCATTACCCGGTGGCGGCCGTCGATCGTCACATGGGCGTCGAGCCCCTGCCGCAGCCAGCCGGGCATCGCCTTCACGAGTGTCTCCACGGCGTCCGCGGGGCGGTCGGCGATCTGAGCCACCCCTGCGGACACATGTGCTACTCGCTCCACCACCTCCGCCGGCTGACCGGCCTCCCGGGCGGCCGAACGCCACAGAGCGACCATGCCGGCCTTCTCCTCGTCGCCGCAATGCATCCCGAGGAGCATCGGCAAACCCTTTTCAGCGGCGAGTTTCACGCTTTTCGGCGACGTGCATGCGACGATCACCTCGGGCCCCGGCGGGCCGTCCCCGAGGAGCTCGTCGGCCCGGGGCACGACGGCCACCTCACGGAAGCCGAAACGCTCCCCGCGGCCCGCCACCCGGGGCTTGCCGAGCCAGTCGAGCAGCAGCTCCAGCGCCTCGGGGAAGCCCTTCTCGTACGCCGCGAGCCCTCCGCCGAACACCTCCAGATCGACCCACGGCCCACCGCGTCCCACGCCGAGGGAGAAGCGCCCGCCACTCGTGAGATGCAGCAGCGCGGCCTGCTCGCCGAGCATGACCGGATGCTGGTTCGGCAGTACGCTCACCGCCGTGCCCACGCGGATCCTGCGGGTGCGGCCGAGCAGCAGGGCGGCCAGCGTCGTGGCGGACGGGCACACCCCGTACGGCACGAAGTGGTGTTCTGCCAGCCAGACGGAGTCGAGTCCCGACTCCTCCGCGACCTCCGCGGATCTGACGGCCCGGTGCAGGGCCTCGCCCTGCCCCTGGCCCGGGAACTGGGCTGCCAGTACGAACGTTCCTACGCGCATCGCCTATTGCCTCCTTGCGGCCGACGCGGCTGTCCCCCTCCACCGGCAACAACGTCTGACACGTGCCAAGGGCACGGTCCACGGCGAAGTTGTTGCGATTTTCCGGTAACCCACTCGCCCCGCTCCCGCTCATGTGTCACACCCGGCATCTGCCCGCAACCGATGCCTCTAGGCTGGACGGGACGATCTGCCCGTACCGCCACCCCGTGAGGTGTCCCGTGTCCCCGCGCCGCAACCGCCCCCGAGGCGGAGAGAGCTCCCTCGGCAACGCACGGGAGTGGACGGAGCGGTACGGCGGGGGAGGCGCCACGGAGAGCTGGCAGGGCGAGGAGTGGTCGGTGCGCCCGGTGAGCGGCGCGAGCGCGGCGGGCAAGCGCTACCGCTGCCCCGGCTGCGACCAGGAGATCCCGTCCGGGGTCCCGCACCTCGTCGCCTGGCCCGAATTCGGGGGGATCGACGACCGCAGGCACTGGCACAAGGCCTGCTGGAACGCGAAGGACCGCCGCACCACACGGGTGCAGCGGTCCAGGAACGCTCCGCGCTACTGAGCCGTCAGACGTCCCGCCGGTCCAGCGACACGAAAGCCCCGGCCATGGCCACGGCGGTCACGCCGAGGATGATCCACAGCGACTCCCAGCCCGACGGCCCCGACATGGTCATCGACGCCTCGTACATCGCTCCGAGCTGGGCGGGGATCGAGTACTGGAAGAGGGCCTCCTGCACGCCGGACAGCGACGGCGAGAACATGAACATCGCCAGCACGAGCGGGAGCAGCACCACCGCGATCATGATCGTGATGGCTCCCGCCGAATGCCGGATGATCGCGCCGAGCGCCAGCGAGAGCAGCCCGAGCACGGCCACGTAGAGGCCGACCCCGACCGTGGAGCGCACCCAGAAGCCGGTGTCGGGGGTGGCGCCGTCGAGCATGGCGGTCTGCAGGACGCCGACGATCCCGGTGGTCACCGTGGTGATCGTGAAGGCGAGCAGGAAGAAGACCACCGACTTCGCGATCAGCATCCGTGCCCGGCTCGGGCACGCGGTCAGCGTCGTACGCATCATCCCGGTGCTGTACTCGGATGCGATGGTCAGCACGCCGAGAGTGATCACGCAGATCGACCCGAGCAGCACCCCGAAGAATCCGAGGCTGAGCACGGGGGTCTCGCCCATGGGGGCGTCCGAGAGGCTCACGACGAAGGCGGTGAGCAGCCCGATGCCGACCAGCAGCACGATCATCACACCGAGGGTCCACATCGTGGAGCGCACGGAGCGGATCTTCGTCCACTCGGAGGCGATCGCGTCACCGAGACCGGGGGTGCGCACGGGGATCGGTGAGGCGTACAGGCTGGACGGGCCGGCCCAGCCCTGCGGGCTCCTGGGCGCCTTGTGCGTCTGCGGGGGCGGCGGAGTCGCCGGCATCGTCATCGGGAATCCTCGCTGGTCCTGCGCTCGGTCATGTCCGCCGTGGCTGCTGGGGTCGGTGCGGGTGCGGGTGCGGGTGCGGGTGCGGGTGCCGGTGTGCCGGCGTACGGGTTCTGTCCCGGGGGCGGCGGGGCGTACCAGCCCTGCTGCGGGACCTCCGGCGGAGGCTGGGGCACCGGGCCGGGCTGTGCGTACCCCTCATGACCGGGCTGTCCGTAACCGGGCGGCGGCAGCTGGAGCCCCGCCTTGGCGTCCGCCGTCGAGCGGTAGTCCACGGCGCCCTGCGTCATCCGCATGTACGCCTCCTCGAGCGACGCCCGGTGCGGCGAGAGTTCCCACAGCCGTACGTCCGAGGCGTGCGCCAGCTCGCTGATCCGGGGCAGTTCGAGCCCGGTGACCCGCAGGGCGCCGTCCGGCTCGGGCATGACCCGGCCGCCCGCCTCCGTGAGTGAGGCGGTCAGCTTCTCCCGGTCCTCGGGCCGGTCCGCCGGGAGGCGTACCCGGGCGAAGTCCGCGGAATTGGCCGAGATGAAGTCGGTGACGCTCATGTCGGAGAGGAGCTGCCCGCGGCCGATGACGATCAGATGGTCGGCGGTGAGGGCCATCTCGCTCATCAGGTGGCTGGAGACGAAGACCGTGCGGCCCTCGGACGCCAGCTGCTTCATCAGGTTGCGGACCCAGAGGATGCCCTCGGGATCCAGTCCGTTGACCGGCTCGTCGAAGAGCAGCACCTGCGGGTCACCGAGCAGCGCCGCCGCGATCCCGAGCCGCTGGCCCATGCCGAGGGAGAAGCCCTTGGACCGCTTCTTCGCGACGTCCCGCAGTCCGACGACACCGAGGACCTCGTCCACCCGGGCCGCCGGGATGCCCGCCAGCTGGGCCAGGCACAGCAGGTGGTTACGGGCGCTGCGCCCGCCGTGCACGGCCTTGGCGTCGAGCAGCGCCCCCACCTGCCGCGGCGCGTTGGGCAGGCTCCGGAAGGCATGGCCGCCGATCGTCAC
Source organism: Streptomyces sp. (assembly GCF_035563135.1). Lineage (GTDB taxonomy): Bacteria > Actinomycetota > Actinomycetes > Streptomycetales > Streptomycetaceae > Streptomyces. Next base: position 4,122 of record NZ_DATMVN010000555.1, on the reverse strand, counting down.
GTGTCCGGACGTCGGCCGGTCCAGGCCGAGCATCATGCGCATGGTGGTGGACTTGCCCGACCCGTTGGGACCGAGGAACCCCGTCACGGCCCCGGGCCGCACCTGGAAGGAAAGGTTGTGCACGGCCGTCTTCGCGCCGTAGCGCTTGGTCAGGCCGACTGCCTCGATCATTCTCCAGCCCCATCGACTTATCTGTCGTCGGGGCCCAGGCCTCAGGCCGCACGCCCCCCGTAAGAGTTAGGAGGATAACCAGCCGCGGGTGGTTCCGGCCAAGCCGTCGGGCGGAGGGCCGGCGCCCGGGGGCCGCTCAGGCGTCCCGTTTCTTCAGTACGAGGTAGCCGCCGATCAGCGCCGCCACCACCCACAGCGCCATGATCCCGAGCCCGGCCCACGGCCCGTACGGAGCGGGGTCGGTGTTCATCGCGTCCGGGACCACCTGCATGATCTTGGAGCCGGCCTGGTCGGGGAAGTAGCGGGCCACGCTCTTGGCGCCCGGGACCGCCGAGAGGATCTGCGAGACGAGGAAGAAGAACGGCATCAGGATGCCCAGCGAGAGCATCGAGCTGCGCAGCATCGTGGCCACGCCCATCGAGAGGACGGCGATCAGGCCCATGTAGACGCCGCCGCCGAAGACCGCCCGCAGCACGTTCTCCGCGCCGATGCCGGTGCCCCGGTCGCCGAGCACGGCCTGGCTGAGGAAGAACGTCACGAAGCTGGTGGCGAGGCCGACCAGCAGGGCCAGGACGCCCGCCACCGCGATCTTGCTGAAGAGGAACGAGCCGCGCTGCGGCACGGCCGCGAGCGAGGTGCGGATCATGCCGGAGCTGTACTCCGTGCCCACCACCAGGACACCGAAGACGACCATCGCCAGCTGCCCCAGGACCATCCCGGAGAAGCTCACGAACGTCGGGTCGAACGTGGCCCGCTCGGCGGCGGGGAGCTCGTCGAACTGGCTGTTCAGCAGCGCGCTCAGGGCGGCGCCCACGACGACGGTGACGGCGAACGCGGAGATCAGCGTCCAGGTGGTCGAGGAGACCGTACGGATCTTGGTCCACTCGGAATTCAGGACCGCGGGTACCGATGCCACCGCCGTCACACCTCCTTCGTACGGACGCCGGCCGTGCCGTCGGCCTGCTGGTTCCACTGGTCGCCCCAGTGCGGGCCCACCGGCGGCGGCCGGTCGCCGTCGCGTTCGGAGTGGGCGTGGTATTCCACGGATCCCGCGGTCATCTGCATGAACGCCTCCTCCAGGGAGGCCCGCTGGGCGCTGAGCTCGTGCAGCACGATCCCGTTCCGGCCGGCGAGTTCACCGAGCCGCTCCGGGGTCTCGCCGTCGATCTCCAGCGCGCCGTTGTCCGACTCGGCCGCGACGACGCCCTCCGCGTGCAGCAGGTCGCGCAGGCGCTCCTGCTCGGGGGAGCGCATCCGCACGAAGCTGCGGGAGTTCTCCCGGATGAAGTCGGCCATCGAGGTGTCCGCGAGCAGCTTGCCCTGACCGATGACGATCAGATGGTCAGCGGTGAGGGCCATCTCGCTCATGAGGTGGGACGAGACGAAGATCGTCCGGCCTTCCGCCGCGAGGGCCTTCATCAGATTCCTGATCCAGTGGATCCCCTCCGGGTCCAGGCCGTTGACGGGCTCGTCGAACATCAGGATCTCGGGGTCGCCGAGCAGGGCGGCGGCGATGCCCAGCCGCTGGCCCATACCGAGGGAGAAACCCTTGGACTTCTTCTTCGCCACCGCGCTCAGCCCGACCGTGTCCAGCACGTGGGAGACCCGGCTCACCGGGATGCGGTTGCTCTGGGCCAGGCACAGGAGGTTGTTGTACGCGCTGCGCCCGCCGTGCATCGACTTGGCGTCTAGGAGCGCCCCGATGTGCTTGAGCGGCTCCTGGAGGTCGCGGTAGTGCCGGCCGTCGATCCGCACCGTGCCGCTGGTGGGGTTGTCGAGGTCGAGCATCATCCGCATGGTCGTGGACTTGCCCGCCCCGTTCGGCCCGAGGAAGCCCGTCACCATCCCCGGCCTGACCTGGCATGACAAATGGTCGACGGCAACCTTGTTGCCGAAGCGTTTGGTGAGGCCGTCGAGCTCGATCATGCGGCCACGCTAGAACGGCCGCGCGCCCGGCGCCACCACAAGGGCGGAACCGGGCGCGCAAGGGGTACAGCTGATGTACGTGCCCCGGGCCGGTGGCTCAGCGGGTCTGCTGGGCGGGGACCCCGCGGGTGGCGGAGTCGTCCTCCGAGGGGGAGCCGGCGGCGGCGACCGCGGCGCCCGTCAGCGTCGCCAGCATCTCGCGGACGTTGGTCAGCTGGGCGTTGATCGAGTCGCGGCGGTTGGTGAGCGCCGCCAGCTCGCGCTCCGATTCGCTGCGGATCCGGTCGGCCTTGGCGTTCGCGTCCGCCACGATGTCCTCGGCCTGGCGCTGAGCCGTCTCCACCGTCTGACGGGCCCGGCGCTCGGCGTCCGTACGGAGCTTCTCCGCCTCCAGGCGGAGCTGCTCGGCGCGGTGCTCGATCTCGGCGAGGCGCTTCTCGGCCTTCGCCTGACGGGACGCGAGGTCGCGCTCCGACTGATCACGGCGCTTGGCGAGGTTCGTCTCGAAGTCCGCGGCGGCCTGGGCGGCCTTGGCGCGGGTCTCCTCGAAGAGGGCGTCGGCCTCCTCGCGCTTCTGCTGGGCGTCCTTCTGGGCGTCGGTGCGCAGCGTGCTCGCCTCGCCCTTGGCCTTCTCGACGATACGAACGCCCTCGTCCTCGGCCTTCGCCTTGCGTTCCGCGGAGAACGTCTCCGCGTCGTTGCGCACCTGCTGGGCGGCCGACTCGGCCAGCTCGCGGTGCTGCTCGGCCGCGCGGCGGGCCTCCTCACGCAGGTCCTTCGCCTCCTCCTCGGCGAGGCGGAGGATCTTCTCCACACGGGCGCCGAGGCCGGCGTACGACGGCTCGGCGTCGTTGACCTGGGCCTGGGCGTTCTGCGTTTCGAGGTGGAGCTCCTCGATGCGCTTTTCCAGAGAGGTGATACGGGCGAGGGCACTGTCACGGTCGGCGACGAGCTTGGTGATGCGGTCGTCCACCTGACCGCGGTCGTATCCACGTCGCACGAGCTCGAAGCCGAAGGGGGAGGAAGGGTCGCTCATGGGGTTCCTGTCGAATGAGACCGGTGAGGTGTTAGAGGGAATCCTAGGGGCCGAAGCGGCGTGTCAACGTGAAGATGCCGCTTTGGTATGGAGAATGACCCCCCTTTTGAGTGGCTGACCCCAGGTGAGCTTGCTACCCGCAGGGTTGAATGTTCATGGCGAATTCCATGAGCGGCTACCCGTCCGACGCCTTGTTCCCCGGCCGGTTGCCCGCCGCCGCCCCGGCCTTGACGCCTCCCGCGCCGCTCGCCGCCTTGCCCGCCCCGCCCGGGGCCTCGAAGGACTCCAACGCCTCCAGGACGTCCTGGACACGGGAGATCTCCGTGTTGATGTCCTCGCGCCTGCGGACCAGCAGGTCCAGTTCCCGGCGGCCTTCGTCGACCATCTGCTTCGCCTCGGCCTCGGCGTCGGCGCGCAGCTTCTCGGCCACCCGGGTCAGCTCGGCCTTCTTGGTCTCGGCCTCCTTGAGGAGCGACTCGGCGCGCTTCACGGCGGCGATACGGACCTTGCTCGCCTCCGAGTTCGCCTCCGCGAGGAGCTCCTTGGCCTTGGCCTCGGCCTCGGCCCGCTGTTCCGTCGCCGCCTTCATCAGCTTGTCGACACGCTCGCCCGCCGTCTTCATCTGCTCGGAGGTCTCGCGCCGGGCGCGCTCGTGCAGTTCCTCGATCTCGCTCTCGATCCGGGCCCTGAGCTCCTCCGCCCGCTCCCGGGTGGCGGTGGCGTCCCGGCGGGCGCCGACGAGCAGTTCGTCCGCATCCGTACGGGCCCGCTCCACCAGGGTGTTGCCCTCGACCGTCGCCTCCGAGGTGATCCGGACGGCCTCGTTACGGGCGGCCCCGACCATCCTGTCGGCCTGCTCCTCGGCCTCGGTGGCGGCCCGCAGCGCCTCCTCCTGAGCCTTGTCGATGAGCTGGTCGGCCTGCTCGGCGGCGTCGGTGCGGCGCTTCGCCGCGGCCTCGCGCGCCTCGTCCAGCAGCCGGTCCGCCTCC
>NZ_DATMVN010000554.1:0-21549 GCF_035563135.1 Streptomyces sp. | reverse complement strand
GTCCAGACCGCTCGCCGCGCGCGCCGCGAGGCCCGGGGCCACCCGGCCCTCCAGCAGGGCATCGAGCAGCGCCCCGCCCCGCTCGTCACTGCGCCGCCGCATCTCTTCGCTCCGTCCCGCAGCCGAGCCGCTCATGGCTGGTGACGATGCCACCGGCCGCGCCGGGGTCCACGGCGCATCACCTCCCTCTGTGCACCCGCACAACCGCGCCGTTCGAAGACTGGTCACCCGCAGCGATTGCGCCCGGGACCGTGGACGCGCGCCGGGCCCGCTGCTGGTCTGTGGCACCACGACGACCAGTCGGAAGGAGGAGGACGCATGGCAACGCTCGAGATCCGCGAACTGTCCGTGGGCTACGGCCCGGTACGGGCACTGCGCGACGTCTCCGTCGACGTGCCGGCCGGCGCGATCACCGCTGTACTCGGTGGCAACGGCGCCGGCAAGACCACGCTGCTGCGGGCCGTATCGCGGACCCTCGGCTTCCACCGCGGGACGGGCACGGGCACCATCCGCTTCGACGGCCGCCCCCTGGACGGACTCCGCCCCGCCCAGGTGGTGGCGGCGGGAGTGATCCAGGTGCCGGAAGGGCGGCAGGTGTTCGCCCGGATGACGGTGGCGGACAATCTGCGGGCGGGCGCTCTCGGGGCACGCGGCGGACGCAGAGCGGCTGCCGCCGCCCTCCACCGCGTACACGAACTGTTCCCGGTGCTCGCCGATCGCGCGCACCAGCGGGCCGGCCTGCTCTCCGGCGGCGAGCAGCAGATGCTGGCGATGGGCCGCGCCCTGATGGCCGCGCCCCGCCTGCTGCTGCTGGACGAGCCGTCCCTCGGCCTCGCCCCGCTCATGGCGGCGAAGATCGCCGAGACGGTCCAGGAGATCAACGCGGGCGGCACCTCCGTCATGCTCGTCGAGCAGAACGCGGCCATCGCGCTGCGGCTCGCCTCCACGGCGTACGTCCTGGACGTCGGCGAGGTCGCCCTCGACGGGCCGGCCGATGAACTCGCCGCGTCCGACGAGGTACGCCGCCGCTATCTCGGAGTCGTCGACGAGACGGCCGCCGAGGACGCGGCCCGGGCGCAGGACACCCCCCGCGGTCTGAGCAGGTGGTCCGCGTGACGACCGCCCCGGCCCCCCTCACCGTGCGCGACGTGACCGTACGCTTCGCCGGGCTCACCGCCCTCGACGCGGTGTCCTTCACCGTCGAGCCGGGCAGCGTGCACGCCGTCATCGGCCCCAACGGCGCGGGCAAGTCCACCACCTTCAACGTGCTCTCCGGCGTCTACCGCGCCACCTCGGGCAGCGTGCACCTGGGCGACACCGAACTCACCGGCCTCGCCCCGCACCGGATCGCCGGCCTCGGCGTGGCCCGCACCTTCCAGAACCTGGCCCTGCCCCCGCACGCCACCGTCGCGGAAAGCCTCATGCTCGGCCGGCACCGGCTCACCCGCGCCGGGTTCGTGGCCTCCGGACTGAGGCTGCCCTCCGCGACCCGGGAGGCCCGCCGGCACCTCGAACGGGTGCGTGAGATCGCCGCTTTCATCGGCCTGGACAAGGAACTCGGCTTTCCGGCCGCCGCCCTCCCGTACGGGAAGCAGAAGCTCGTCGAGCTCGGCCGCGCCCTGTGCATGGAGCCCGAGGTCCTGCTGCTGGACGAACCCATCGCGGGCATGACCGCCGACGAACGCCGCCGCACCGCGGCCGTCGTCGCCGGCGTGCGCGACAGCCTCGGCATCTCGATCGTCATGGTCGAACACGACATGGGGGTGGTGATGCGGCTCGCGGACGCCGTGACCGTACTCGACTTCGGACGCAGGATCGCGGGTGGCACGCCCGCCGAGGTGCAGAACGACCCGGCCGTCGTGCAGGCCTACCTGGGGGCACAGGAATGACCACCTTCATCGAACTACTCCTCGGCGGCCTGTCGATCGGCTCGGTCTACGCGCTGATCGCCCTGGGCTTCGTCGTCATCTTCAAAGCGACCGAGGTCGTCAACTTCGCCCACGCCTCGCTGCTCCTGGCGGGCGGCTACGTCACCGCCGTGCTCCACGACGACATCGGCTTCTGGCCGGCGCTCGGCGTCGGGATCGCGGGCGCGGCGGTCGTCGGCTCGGCCGTCGAGTTCCTCGTGATGCGCCGCTACCGGGGGAGCGACCAGAGCGTCCTGGCCATCGTCACCATCGGCGTCGACATCCTCCTCACCACCGAACTCGTCCGGCGCATGGGCACGGACGTCATGTCGCTGGGGGACCCGTGGGGCGACGACGTCGTCACCGTCGGGGGCGTCACCCTGGCCGAGACCCGCATCGCCGCCTTCCTCGTCGCGGGACTGCTCATCACGGTGTTCCTGCTCGCCTTCCGCTTCACCTCGTGGGGCGTCTCCATGCGGGCCGCGGCCGAGAATCCGCAGACCGCCGCGCTCATGGGCATCCGGCTCGGCCGGGTCTCCCTCTCCGCCTGGGCGGTCGCCGGAGCACTCGCCGCCGTCGCCGCGCTCTTCCTCACCGTGTTCCCGACCCCCGGCCTGGAACGGGCCACCTCGCTCGCCGCGCTCAAGGCGTTCCCCGCCGCGATCCTCGGCGGTCTCGACTCGACGACCGGGGCACTCGTCGGAGGGCTCGTCGTCGGCGTCACCGAGTCACTCGCCACGGGCTACCAGGGCGACCTCTCCTTCCTCGGACGCGGCATCGGCGACCTCGCGCCCTACCTGGTGATGGTGGCCGTCCTGCTCATCCGGCCGGCGGGACTCTTCGGTACGAAGGAGCTGTCCCGTGTCTGAAACCACCAAGGACACCGCCGCGCCGGCCCCTGCCGGGGCCTTCGCCGGACCGTCGCTCACCGGCCGGCTGCGCCGCCCCGCCCCGTACCTCTGGCTCGCCGGCTCGGTCCTGCTCCTCCTCTTCCCGTTCTACCTGGACCGTTTCTGGCTCCAGGCCGGACTCTTCGCGATGGCCGCCGCGATCGGGGCGATCGGGCTCAACCTGCTCACCGGCTCCACCGGCCAGCTCTCCATGGGGCACGCCTTCTTCCTCGCCGTGGGCGCGTACGGCTACTGCGTCCTGGGTGGCGGGAGCAGCACGGAGAACGGGCACGCCCTCACCGGTCTCGGCCTGCCCACCTGGCTCGCGGCCGTCCTGGCCGTGCTCCTGGCGGGTGCCGCGGGCGGACTCTTCAGTCCCATCGCGGGACGGCTGAGCGGCGCCTACCTCGGGATCGCCACCCTCGCGCTGATCTTCATCGGCCAGCACGTCCTGTTCAACGCCGGCTCGCTCACCGGCGGCTTCAACGGCCGCCCGGTACCGCCCCTGTCCCTCTTCGGGTTCACCTTCGACGACGCCGAGGTGGTCGTGGCCGCAGTGCCCTTCCAGTCGTCCGAGAAGCTCTGGTACCTGGGGCTGGCAGCTCTGCTGGCCAGCGGGCTCTTCGCCCGCGGGGTGCTGCGGGGCAGGCCGGGCCGGGCGCTCAACGCCATCCGTGACCACCGGATCGCCGCCGGTGTGATGGGGGTGCCGGTGGCCAGGTACAGGGCCGGTGTCTTCGTCCTGTCCTCGATGTACGCGGGCCTCGCGGGCGTCCTGCTCGCGCTGGTCTTCCAGCGGACCGTGCCCGAGTACTTCGGCATGATCCTGTCCCTCGAATACCTCGCCATGATCGTCATCGGCGGGCTGGGCAGCGTCGCGGGAGCCGTCATCGGCGCCGCCTTCGTGTCGCTGCTCCCGCAGGTGCTCACCCACTACAGCGACTCCCTCCCCCTGGTGTCCGCCCCCGGTACGGGCGGAATCGCACCGGGCGAGGCGTCCCGCTATCTGTACGGCGCCGCGGTCGTCGCGGTCGTCCTGTTCCTGCCCGGCGGCATTGCGCGTCTGAAGAATCCAGGGGAGAAGAAGAAATGAAGCTACGTGTTGTCGGAGCCGTCGTCGCGGCTCTCAGCCTCACCCTCGCGGGATGCAGCGAGAAGGCGAAGTCGTCCGGTGACGGCGCCGCGGACAAGAACGGGGTGAAGGCCGGGGAGGGGGTCACCGGCTCGAAGATCACCCTCGGTGCCCTGACCGACATGACCGGGGTGTACGCCTCCCTGGGCAAGAGCGTCACCCAGGCCCAGCAGCTCTGGGTGGAGGAGACCAACAAGGCCGGCGGCATCTGCGACCGGCAGATCGAACTGACCGTCCGTGACCACGGATACGACCCGCAGAAGGCGATCGGCGCCTACACCGAGCTCGAACCGGACGTGCTGGGCTTCACCCAGTTCATCGGCTCCCCGTTCGTCTCCGCCGTCGAGTCGCGCATCGACGGCCAGGACAAGGGCATCGTCCTGCCCCAGGCCTGGTCGGCGAACCTGGTCGGATCGAAGTACGTCCGGGTCATCGGCGCCACCTACGACGTCGAGACGATCAACCTGGTCGACTTCCTGCTCGACGAGAAGCGCATCGCCAAGGGCGACAAGATCGGTCACGTCTACTTCGAGGGCGACTACGGCGAGAACGCCCTGGCCGGCTCGAAGCACGCGGCGAAGGAGGCGGGCCTCACCGTCGTCGAGCAGAAGATCAAGCCGACCGACAACGACATGACGGCCCAGGTCTCCGCGCTCAAGCAGGCCGGTGTGAAGGCGGTCATCGTCAGCGCGGGCCCGCGCCAGGCGGCCTCCCTGGTCGGTGTCGCCGCGGCCACCGGCTTCACCGTCCCGGTCGTCGGCAACAACTCGGCGTACGCCCCGCAGCTCCTGGCGACCCAGGCGGGCGCGGCCCTGCAGAAGGACTACTACATCGGCTCCTCGACCCTGCCCATCGGTGACGCGGCGGCGGGCCCGGCGAAGCTCTCCAAGGCGTACGCGGCCAAGTACCCGAAGGACGGCCTCGACAACGGCGTCATCGCCGGATACAACGCGGCGACCGTCTTCGGCGAGGCTCTGAAGAAGGCCTGCGAGTCGAAGGACCTCACGCGTGAGGGTGTCGGCAAGGCCCTGCTCACCATCAAGGACTTCGGCGGTGACTTCGGGATCTCGCACGACTTCACCGACCCGTCGGCGCCCTCCACCCGGCAGACCGTCGTCATGAAGCCGGACGCCGGGATCCCCGGCGGTCTGAAGGTGGTCCGCCCGGCCGAGGTGGCCCCGGCGGCCGAGTCCTTCACGCCCGAGCCCTGATCTCCCCGCACGGTGGCGGGCCCGGCCACGGAGGCCGGGCCCGCCATCATGCCGGCCGGGGCCGGCGAACAGGGGTCTTCAAGAAGTGAACATTGTCATGTCCATTGACAGCTGATCGGGCGTGCTGGCTTCATATGAATCAAGCAATGGGAGCGCTCCCATCCATGTGCTCGCCTCACCCCCTGACGTCCTGGGGTGCCGATGACACCCCACCGCCTCGGCACCCCAGGACTCTCCACCACCCCGCTCGCCGGTGCGGCCGTCAGTCCTCCGGCCGGAGCAGTGCGTTGATGAGCAGCAATGCGATGTCGTCCTTGCCGGGCGTGTACCGCTTCGCGTAGCGCACGAGTGTGTCGGCGACGGCCTCCATGTCCTGCTCCAGGGCCAGGGCGAAGTGAGCGGCCAGTTCGGCGGTGGCGTCATCGAAGTCCACGCCCGGCGCCTCCACGAGCCCGTCGGTGTACAGGGCGAGCGCCGCGCCGGGAAGCAGCCGGATCCGCGTGGTCGGGTAGCGGGCCGCGGGGTCGATGCCGAGCAGGAGGCCGGGCGGCAGGTCGAGGACCTCGGTCTGTCCGTCGGGCTGCCGCACGAGCGGCGCGGGATGGCCCGCGGTGGCCAGGCAGGCGCTGTGCCCGGCCAGGTCGAGGTGCACGTAGAGGCAGCTGGTGAACAGGCCGGGGTCGAGGTCGGTGAGCAGACGGTTGGTGCGGGTCAGGACCTCGTCGGGCGGCGCGCCCGCGGAGGCGTGCACAGCGGTACGGACCTGTCCCATGAGTGCGGCGGCGTTCTCGTTGTGGCCCTGTACGTCGCCGATGGCCGCGGCGGCCGTGGTGTCGTCGAGCCGGATCAGGTCGTAGAAATCCCCGCCGATGCCCATGCCCCGGGTCGACGGGAGGTAGCGGGCCGCCACGTCCAGCCCGGCGATCCGGGGCAGCCTCTGGGGCAGGAGGTGGGCCTGCAGACTGTGCGCGAGCCGGTCCTTGGTGTCGTAGAGGCGGGCGCGGTCCAGCGCCTGGGCGAGCAGTCCCGCGATCGAGGTCAGCAGGGCGCGTTCCTCGGGCTCGAAGGGGTGCGGCCGGTCGTAGGCGAGGACCAGGGAGCCGATCGGACGCCCGGAGACGGTCAGCGGCAGGAAGGCGCAGGCGGCCACGGCGTTGCGGAGGCCGGCCGAGGGATAGGCCTGCTCCAGCTCGGCGAAGGTGGGGTAGAAGTCCGGTATGCCTGTCGTCAGCACGTGCGCGGCGGGCGTGGGTGAGGCCAGCGGGGCACCGTCGAAGCGGTCCATGAGCGCGGGGTGGCTGCCCCGCCGGCCCTCCACCCGCAGCCGCCCCTCCACCGATGTCATCACCACGAGGGTCTGGATCCGGAAGGCGGGCATCACCTGGTCGCCGGCCAGCTCGATCACGTCCTGGGTGCCGACGGCCTCGGTGAGCGTCGCCGCCAGATGCATCAGGTGGTACAGGGCGGTGGCCCGGCTCGGCACGCCCGAGGAAGGGGGCAGAGCCGGTGCCGGGACCGGTGTGGGGCCGGGTTCCGAGGTGGGCAGGATCCGCACGCTGATGCCGGTGTCGGTCGGGAACAGGTGGAAGGACAGCCACTGCCCCGGCGGCCGCAGCACGGTGAAGGAGGTCTGCTGGCGGCTGATGACGGCGGCCCGGTAGTGGTCCTCCACGGCGGGGTCGTCCAGCCAGGGAAGCGATATCCAGGGCAGGGTGCCGCACACGTCGCCGGCTTCGCTCCCCAGCAGCGCCGCGGCGGCGTCGTTGAGGTAGGTGACGGTCCCGTCGAGCGCCAGCGCGCAGCTTCCGCCGGGCAGCCTCTCGATGAACTCCGCGGCCGCCACGGCCTCGTCCCGGTCCGGCTCGGGCGGCTCGGGCTGAGGCAGCACCCGCGGCTGGTTCCCCGCCAGGACCGGGTAGCCGCTGCTCTCGGCCTGCTCCAGGAGCAGGCCGATGCCGTGACAGCCCCTGACGACGGCCTCCCGCTCGTCGGGCGTCGCCTGCGGCGGATGTGATCCTGGCCACAGCAGCACCAGTCCGCCTCGCTCGGCGGCGCCGGTACGGACGGGAGCGGCGGCCAGCGCGAACTGGTACGGCAGCACGAGCGCGGCGCGCGGGTAGCGGCGCGCCAGCTCCTCCTGACTGCCGAGCCAGATCAGGCACCGCAGACGTACGGCGTCCGCCACCGGCATCGGCGCGGACAGCGGGACCCGGGCCCACGGGGAGGCCAGCTGGCCGGGCACACCGGCGAGCACGGCCAGGTGCAGCGTGGTGTCGTTCCTCGGCAGGAGGTACAGCATCGCCACGGAAGCGCCGCTCTCGCGTACGACGCGGGCCACGGCGCTGTCCAGCAGCTCCGTGCCCGAACCTGTGGCGGCGACAGCGGCGGCATGGTCCTGCACACCTTCCAGCGTCCCCTGTGACAAGCGGCCGCGCACCCGCTGACGGCCCCGGCCCCACCGGTGCGCGGTGCGCCGGACCGGTCCGCCGCACGCGCGAGGGCCCGGATGCCGTCGAGCATCCGGGCCCTCGTGGAGTCGTGTGCCGCCGTTACGGGAGCTGTGCCGCCCGCGCCTCGCGCCGGTTGTCACGGAAGGTGTTCACCCGCCGCGCCGTGGCGAAGAGCGGGATCACCGCCCCCAGGACGACCTGCAGCGCGCAGCCGGTCTGCAGGAGCAGCTGGCCGCCGGGGGCGTCGAACGCCCAGGCGGCGAGGAGCCCCATCGCGGCCACGATCCAGCTCAGCATCGCCACCGCGAGGACACCCCGCGGCTTCGGGTACTCGACCCGGCTGACCATCAGCCACGCCACTCCGACGATCGCGAGCAGCGTCGGCACGAAGGGCAGCTCCAGAAGCACGATCGAGACGACCGTGAGCGCTCCGAAGGGGCTCGGCATGCCCTGGAACATGCCGTCCTTCAAGGTCACGCACGAGAACCGCGCAAGCCTGAGCACCACCGCCAGCAGCACCACGATCGCCGCGAGCGCCGACACCCGCTGGTGCGCGTCGTCCGCGACCATTCCGTACACCAGCACGAAGTAGGCCGGTGCGAGGCCGAAGCTGATCAGGTCGGAGAGGTTGTCCAGCTCCGCACCCATCGGGGAGGAGCGCAGCTTGCGTGCCACGAGCCCGTCGAACAGGTCGAACACGGCGGCCATGAGCATGAGGATCACCGCGGTCGCCGCGGAGTGCCTGGCCATGCCCGACTCGTCGCTGCCGGTCAGGTGGGGGATGAGGATGCCCGTGGTGGTGAAGTACACCGCCATGAAACCGCACGTGGCGTTACCGAGGGTGAGCGTGTCCGCTATCGACAGCCGCATGGAGAGCGGCATGTCCTCGGCGTCGTCCTGCTCCTCGGCCTCCGGCACCCAGCTCGCCTGAGTATCGGGATCAATCACGGTCAATGCGAGTCACCCCCGCGGTCGTGGCCTGGCCGACCTCGACCGCGACTTCGACACCTTCCGGAAGGTAGATGTCCACGCGCGAGCCGAAGCGGATCAGACCGATGCGTTCGCCCTGCTCCACCTTCGTACCCTGCGGGATGTAGGGGACGATGCGACGGGCGACCGCTCCCGCGATCTGCACCATCTCGATGTCGCCGAGCTCGGTGTCGAAGTGCCAGACAACGCGTTCGTTGTTCTCGCTCTCCTTGTTGAACGCCGGGACGAACCCGCCCGGGATGTGCTCGACCGAGGTCACGGTACCGGACAGGGGGGCCCGGTTGACGTGCACATTCAGCGGGCTCATGAAGATCGCGACGCGGGTGCGCCCGTCCTTCCACGGCATGATGCTCTGCACCACGCCGTCGGCCGGCGAGATGACGCGGCCCTGGGTGATCTCGCGCTCGGGGTCGCGGAAGAACCACAGCATGCCCGCCGCGAGCGCGGTGGTGGGCACGGCCACAGCGGCCCAGCGTCCGGACCGGCGGGCCCGGGCGATGCTGAGTGCCGCGGTGGCGACGGTCGGGAGGAGCCACGGCGAAGCTCCGCGCGCAAGGCGGACCCCGCCGCGTGGTGCAGAGTTCTGACTGTCGGGCATGGATGACCTTCGTAGCGGATGATGCCGCGCTGGCAACGGGGGGACGGCGGCTTTCCGGCGATGCTATCGGGTGCGAGCGGCAACTGGGCAAGCCAGCAGCCGAGTCGGACAGCTGAAAGGCTCCGGACGAGGTTGACCGGGTGTGATGTTCTTCGCCACCAAATCACCTAGAAAGGGACATTTCAGCCCTGGAACCGGTACTCTTCGAGCAGCCGGCGACCGATGATCATTTTCTGGATCTCGGCGGTACCTTCACCGATCAGCAGCATCGGGGCCTCGCGGTAGAGGCGCTCGATCTCGTACTCCTTGGAGAAGCCGTAGCCGCCGTGGATGCGGAAGGCGTCCTCGACGACTTCCTTGCAGTACTCGGAGGCGAGGTACTTCGCCATCCCTGCCTCCAGGTCGTTCCGCTCCCCGGAGTCCTTCTTGCGCGCTGCGTTCACCATCATCGCATGGGCGGCTTCGACCTTGGTGGCCATTTCGGCCAATTTGAACTGGATCGCCTGGTGCTGGGCGATCGGCTTTCCGAAGGTCTGGCGCTGCTGGGCGTACGACACGCCCAGCTCGAACGCACGCTGTGCGACGCCGCAGCCACGCGCGGCGACATTCACCCGTCCGACCTCGACGCCGTCCATCATTTGGTAAAAACCTCGGCCGGTGGTGCCGCCCAGCACGCGATTGGCCGGAATGCGTAGTCCGTCCATGATGAGCTCGGTCGTGTCGACGCCCTTGTAGCCCATCTTGTCGATCTTCCCCGGGATCGTGAGACCGGGGCGGACCTCGCCGAAGCCGGCCTCCTTCTCCACGAGGAAGGTGGTCATCGACTTGTGGGGCGCCGTTCCCTCGGGGTGTCCTTCGTCACTCCGGCACAGCACGGCCACCAGGGTGGACGAGCCGCCGTTCGTCAGCCACATCTTCTGGCCGTTCAGGACGTACTCGTCACCGTCCTTCACGCCCTTGGAGCTGATCGCGGAGACATCGGAGCCCAGGGCCGGCTCGGACATGGAGAAGGCGCCCCGCACCTCGCCCAGGGCCATTCTCGGCAGGAACGTGTCCTTCTGCTCCTGGGTGCCGTGCTGCTTGAGCATGTAGGCCACGATGAAGTGCGTGTTGATGATGCCGGACACGCTCATCCAGCCCCGGGCGATCTCCTCGACGCACAGCGCGTAGGTGAGGAGCGACTCGCCCAGACCGCCGTACTCCTCGGGAATCATCAGCCCGAACAGGCCGAGTTCCTTGAGTCCTTCGACGATGTCCGTCGGGTACTCGTCGCGGTGCTCCAGCTGGGTCGCGACGGGAATGATCTCCTTGTCGACGAAATCCCGGACCGTCGAGAGGATTTCCCGCTGGATATCGGTCAGGCCGGCGGTCTGCGCGAGTCGGCTCATGGCTACTTCTCCCCGTTCTTGCTCGACGGCTGGTTCAGCTCCGGGCGGCCGGGCTGCTCTCCGCCGCGCTCCTTGATGTACGTCTCGGTGGGGACCATCACCTTGCGGCGGAACACGCAGACCAGCGTGCCGTCCTGCTTGTAGCCCCTCGTCTCCACGTGAACGATGCCGCGGTCGTTCTTCGACCTCGACGGCGTCTTGTCGAGCACGGTCGTCTCGCCGTAGATCGTGTCGCCGTGGAAGGTCGGCGCCACGTGCTTCAGTGACTCCACCTCCAGATTGGCGATCGCCTTTCCGGAGACGTCCGGCACCGACATGCCGAGCAGCAGTGAATAGATGTAGTTGCCGACGACGACGTTCTTTCCGAAATCGGTCGTGCTCTCGGCGTAGTTGCTGTCCATGTGCAGTGGGTGATGATTCATGGTCAGCAGGCAGAAGAGGTGGTCGTCGTATTCCGTGACCGTCTTTCCGGGCCAGTGCTTGTAGACAGCACCGACCTCGAACTCCTCATAGGTGCGTCCGAACTGCATGATCAGGCCTCCGGGGCTTCGAACTTGGAGGTGCGCTGCATGCCGGCCGCGCGGCCCTTGCCCGCGATGACCAGGGCCATCTTGCGGCTGGCCTCGTCGATCATCTCGTCGCCGAGCATCGCCGAACCCTTCTTGCCGCCCTCCTCCGAGGTGCACCAGTCGTACGCGTCGAGGATGAGCTCGGCGTGGTCGTAGTCCTCCTGCGAGGGCGAGAACACCTCGTTCGCCGCGTCGACCTGGCCGGGGTGCAGCACCCACTTGCCGTCGAAGCCCAGCGCGGCGGCACGGCCCGCGACCTCGCGGTACGCGTCCACGTCGCGGATCTGGAGGAACGGGCCGTCGATGGCCTGGAGGTCGTGCGTGCGGGCCGCCATGAGGATGCGCATCAGGATGTAGTGGTACGCGTCCGCCGGGTAGCCGGGCGGCTGCTGACCGACGACCAGGGTCTTCATGTTGATCGAGGCCATGAAGTCGGCCGGGCCGAAGATCAGGGTCTCCAGGCGCGGCGAGGCGGCGGCGATGTCGTCGATGTTCACCAGGCCCTTGGCGTTCTCGATCTGTGCCTCGATGCCGATCCGGCCCACCTCGAAGCCCATGGTCTTCTCGATCTGGGTCAGCAGCAGGTCCAGGGCGACGACCTGCTGGGCGTCCTGGACCTTCGGCAGCATGATGCAGTCGAGGTTCGGGCCCGCGCCCTCGACGACCGTGATGACGTCGCGGTACGTCCAGTGCGTCGTCCAGTCGTTCACCCGCACGACCCGGGTCTTGCCCGACCAGTCGCCGTTGTTCAGCGCGTCGACGATGTGGTGGCGGGCGCCCTCCTTGGCGAGCGGCGCGCAGGCGTCCTCCAGGTCGAGGAAGACCTGGTCGGCGGGGAGGCCCTGGGCCTTCTCCAGGAAGCGCGGGTTGGAGCCGGGGACAGCCAGACAGGAACGGCGCGGGCGCAGGCGGGAGGCGCCGTCCTGCAGGGACGCCGCCTGAGGGCGGTTCACGGGGGCCGGGTGGTGCGCGGCGGAGCCGCCCGGAACCGGGGTGGTGGCGGGCGACGGGCTGGGCGTGGTCATGCGGAGACCTCCAGAGGGTCGAGCTTGTTCGCTTTCCGGATCTCATCGACGATACGGCCGATGATCTCCGTGATGCCGAAGTCCTTCGGCGTGAAGACGGCGGCGACGCCGGCCGCGACGAGGGCGTTCGCGTCGGCCGGTGGGATGATGCCGCCCGCGATCACCGGGATGTCCGGCGCCCCGGCCTCGCGCAGCCGGTTCAGCACGTCCGGCACCAGCTCGGCGTGCGAGCCGGACAGGATGGACAGGCCGACGCAGTGCACGTCCTCGGCCAGCGCGGCGTCGGTGATCTGCTCGGGCGTCAGCCTGATCCCCTGGTAGACCACCTCGAAGCCGGCGTCCCTCGCGCGTACGGCGATCTGCTCGGCGCCGTTGGAGTGGCCGTCGAGACCGGGTTTGCCGACCAGCAGGCGCAGGCGTCCGACGCCCAGGTCGCCGGCGGTGCGCGCCACCTTCTCGCGGACCAGTGCCAGGGGCGTCCCGGCCTCCGCGGCGACGGCCACGGGCGCGGAGGAGACGCCTGTCGGCGCCCGGAACTCACCGAACACGTCGCGCAGGGCCCAGGCCCACTCACCCGTGGTCACGCCCGCCCGCGCGCACTCGACGGTCGCCTCCATCAGGTTCGCGGTGCCCGCCGCGGCCTTCTTCAGGGCTGTCAGTGACTCCGTCGCCCGCGCCTCGTCGCGGTTGTCGCGCCACGCGTGCAGAGCGGCGACGACCCGCGCCTCGTTCTCGGGGTCCACCGTCATGATCGCGGCATCGAGGTCGGCGGTCAGCGGGCTGGGCTCGGTCGTCCCGTGGATGTTGACGCCGACGATCTTCTCCTCGCCGCTCTCGATCCGGGCCCGCCGTGCGGCGTGCGAGGAGACGAGCTCCGACTTGAGGTAGCCCGACTCCACGGCGGCCATCGCGCCGCCCATCTGCTGGATGCGGTCGATCTCCGCCAGCGACTCGGTGACCAGCTCGTCGACCTTGGCCTCGACGACGTGCGAACCGGCGAAGATGTCCTCGTACTCCAGCAGATCGCTCTCGTGCGCCAGCACCTGCTGGATACGGAGCGACCACTGCTGGTCCCAGGGGCGCGGCAGCCCCAGCGCCTCGTTCCAGGCGGGCAACTGCACGGCGCGGGCGCGCGCGTCCTTGGAGAGGGTGACGGCCAGCATCTCCAGCACGATGCGCTGGACGTTGTTCTCCGGCTGTGCCTCGGTCAGCCCCAGGGAGTTGACCTGTACGCCGTAGCGGAAACGGCGCTGCTTCGGGTCCGCGATGCCGTACCGCTCGCGCGTGATCTGGTCCCAGATGCGGCCGAAGGCGCGCATCTTGCACATCTCCTCGATGAAGCGGACTCCCGCGTTCACGAAGAAGGAGATGCGGGCGACGACATCGCCGAACCTCTCCTCGGGCACCTGGCCGGAGTCGCGCACGGCGTCGAGTACCGCTATGGCCGTCGACATGGCGTACGCGATCTCCTGGACGGGAGTGGCTCCCGCCTCCTGCAGGTGGTAGCTGCAGATGTTGATCGGGTTCCACTTCGGGATGCGGTCGACGGTGTACGTGATCATGTCGGTCGTCAGCCGCAGCGACGGGCCCGGCGGGAAGACGTGTGTCCCCCGTGACAGGTACTCCTTGACGATGTCGTTCTGCGTCGTGCCCTGGAGCCTGCCGAGGGCGTCGCCGTCCAGGCCCTGCTCCTCCGCGACCACCTGGTAGAGCGCCAGCATCCACATCGCGGTGGCGTTGATCGTCATCGAGGTGTTCATCTGTTCCAGGGGGATGTCCTGGAACAGCCGCCGCATGTCACCGAGGTGCGAGACGGGCACCCCGACCCTGCCCACCTCTCCGCGGGCGAGGACGTGGTCGGGGTCGTAGCCGGTCTGCGTGGGCAGGTCGAAGGCGACCGAGAGGCCCGTCTGGCCCTTGGCGAGGTTGCGCCGGTAGAGCTCGTTGGACGCCTCGGCGGTCGAATGCCCGGCGTACGTCCGCATGAGCCACGGCCGGTCCTTCCGGCGATCGGTCATCGTCGGCCTCAGACGTCGCGGAAGCGGTTGATGGCATCGATGTGCTGCTCGCGCAGCTCCGGGTCGCGCACTCCCATGCCCTCACGCGGGGCCAGTGCGAGGACGCCGACCTTGCCCTGGTGGAGGTTGCGGTGCACGTCGTACGCGGCCTGGCCGGTGTCCTCCAGGGAGTAGACCTTGGAGAGCGTCGGGTGGATCTTGCCCTTGGCGATCAGACGGTTCGCCTCCCACGCCTCGCGGTAGTTGGCGAAGTGCGAGCCGATGATCCGCTTGAGGGACATCCACAGGTAGCGGTTGTCGTACTCGTGGTTGTAGCCCGAGGTCGAGGCGCAGGTGACGATCGTGCCGCCCTTGCGGGTGACGTAGACGCTCGCGCCGAAGGTCTCACGGCCCGGGTGCTCGAAGACGATGTCCACGTCCTCACCGCCGGTCAGCTCACGGATGCGCTTGCCGAACCGCTTCCACTCGCGCGGGTCCTGGTGGTGCTCGTCCTTCCAGAACCGGAAGTCCTCGGCGTTGCGGTCGATGATCGCGCTCGCGCCCATGCTCCGGCAGATGTCCGCCTTCTGGTCACTGGAGACGACACAGATCGGGTTGGCACCGCCGGCCAGCGCGAACTGTGTGGCGTAGGAGCCCAGTCCGCCGCTCGCGCCCCAGATCAGCACGTTGTCGCCCTGCTTCATGCCGGCGCCGTTGCGTGAGACGAGCTGGCGGTAGGCGGTGGAGTTGACCAGGCCCGGGGCGGCGGCTTCCTCCCAGCTGAGGTGCTTCGGCTTCGGCATCAGCTGGTTCGACTTGACCAGTGCGATCTCCGCCAGTCCGCCGAAGTTGGTCTCGAAGCCCCAGATGCGCTGCTCGGGGTCGAGCATCGTGTCGTTGTGGCCGTCGCTCGATTCGAGCTCGACGGACAGGCAGTGTGCGACGACCTCGTCACCCGGGTTCCAGGCGTTGACGCCGGGTCCGGTGCGCAGCACGACGCCCGCGAGGTCGGAGCCGATGACGTGGTACGGGAGGTCGTGGCGCTTGCTGAGGTCGCTGAGCTTGCCGTACCGCTCCAGGAAGCCGAAGGTCGAGACGGGCTCGAAGATCGACGTCCACACGGAGTTGTAGTTGACCGAGCTGGCCATGACCGCCACCAGGGCCTCGCCCGGACCGAGTTCGGGCACCGGCACGTCCTCGACGTGGAGGGACTTGCGGGGGTCCTTGTCGCGGCTGGCGACGCCGGCGAACATCTCGGCCTCGTCCTTGTGCACGGTCACCGCGCGGTACGACTCGGGGAGGGGCAGCGCCGCGAAGTCCGCGGCCGTGGCCGCGGCGGAGCCGCTCTTCGAATCGGTCTGCGACTGGATCGCGTCCAGGATTTCCTTCACGGTGATGCCTCCGGCAGATCGGGTCTCCGGCGTCGGGGGAACGCTCGGAGGACCCCTGTGGTCAGGGGAGCGGTGCGGTGTGGAGGTGTGCCGTCGGTTCGGCGGGCGGTGCTTGTGGCCTGCTCGGTGGAGCAGAAGGGTTTGCCTGTGACGCAGGCGCCCGGGCGCGCGGACACGTGGTCTGCGGGGACAGCCGGCGTACGGGAGATCTCTGTACGCCGGCCGCCCGGACCCCTTCAACGTATGGCACTGCGTGACAGGTGACAAGGCACCCAGTGCCAACAATTTCTCTCACTTGTCATCTCGTCGGCACGCATGAGCACCATCATGCGTGGCATGTTGCGTTGATCCCTGTTTGTCCGCGCTACAGCGTGATGCGGTGCACGTACGGCGTCGTCGTGCTCAGGGTCGTGAAGCCGAGCCGCCGCAGAACCGGGGCGGACCGATCCGTCGCGTCGACCTGGAGGAAGCGGTAGCCGTGTCCGGCGGCCGTACGGGACCGGTGGGCGATCAGCGCCCGGTAGATGCCCCTGCCCCGCCAGGGTGCCGCGGTGCCTCCTCCCCACAGCCCGGCGAAGCCGGTGCCGGGGTACATCTCCATACGGGCCGAGCTCACCGGCTCGCCGCCCGCCATGGCGACCACCGCGACGAATGTGCCCGGGGCTTCGGTGAGGCGGGCCAGGGTCCGATGCCGCAGCCGCGAACCATCGGTGCCGAAGGCCAGCTCATGGGCCCGCACCATCAGGTCCACCCCCTCCGCGTCGGTGACGTCCCGCAACCGGACACCCTCGGGGAGCACGACCGGCACGGACTGGTCCGCGACCGGTGCCACCAGCAGGGTCTCGGGCGGCTCCGGCTCGAACCCGGCCGCGGCCAGGAGGCGGCCCAGATTCCCCGGGCCGTCGTGTGCGTACAGCTTCCACTCGAACTCGTCGGCCCCCCGGGCGGTGTAGTGCTCGATCTGGGCGGCGATCTCCGCCTCCGCGCGGCCGGGGGAGAGGTCCGGGGCCGACCACACGACGCCGTTCCAGTCGTCGGGGCCCCCGGTCCGCCGTACGACGTCCCCCACCCGCTCGACGTGTGTCCCGGGGCCGTCGGGGCGGGCGTGTTCGCGCATCTCGTGGTCGAAGAGGGCCAGCATCTCGTCAGGTTCCATCCGCGCATCCGAGCACGCGGGCCCCGGCCCGGCCATCGGATTTCCGTAGCGGTGCGTCAAGCGCCGGCCATGGGGCATACGGAAGTGATCTTGATGTCGGCGCAACGGGCAGGGGTGGGAACGCGATGGGCATACAGGTGCGCCGAAGCGTCCGGGAGGGCCGCAGGGCCGAGTTCGACGTCCGGAGGACGGCGTTCGGCTTCGTCTTCCTCGCTCTCCTGGTCTGCGGCGCCGGACTGGCGTTGCGCACGGCCCTGGAGGCGGCCGGACAGCATCCGGTGGCCGCTGCGGTTTTCTCCGTCCTGCTGGTGGCCGGCGTCGTGGCTCTCCTGCGCATGCGCCGCAGCCGCAGGGCGGCGGCCAGGGCGGCGGCGGCAGCCGTCGAGACCGCGTACGAGGTGGTGGACGCCGCCCTGGAGGAGCCGCAGGCGACGGACGCCGTCCCCGCCCCGGGGGAGCCGCGGACAGCCGGCGCCGTCACAGCCCCCGAGCCGGAGCGACGGGTCGACTACACGGCCATGGACCCCTACGCCTTCGAGGAGGCCGTGGCCGGTCTCTGCCGACGGGACGGCTGCCTGGACGTCGAAGTGGTCGGAGGCGCCGGCGACCTGGGCGCGGACGTGATCGCCACCACGCCGGACGGCCGCCGTCTGGTGGTGCAGTGCAAGAGGTACACGAGCGACAACAAGGTCGGCTCGCAGGACCTCCAGCGCTTCGGCGGCACCTGCTACGCGGTGCACGAGGCCGAGGTGGCCGTCGTCGTCACCACCGGGGAATTCACCGAACCGGCTCTCGAGTACGCCGGACAGTGCGACATCGTCTGTGTCGGGCTCGATGAGCTCGACGCGTGGAGCGAGGGCGCCGCGGCACCGCCCTGGCACGCGGGAGCAGCCGTGCAGCCCGCCGAGCACTGATCCCCGCCGGGGCCGGGGTCAGTGCTCCTTCAGCGCCTGCTGGATCGTGCGCATGACCTCGTCGAGCGGTGCGTCCGTACGGGCCACGGCGACCAGCACCTCCCCCTGCCTGGACACCGAGGCGGCGGGGGCCCTCCCGGACTCGCCCCCCACGGCCCGCCCGGCCCCGATGCCCGTGCCGAAGGTCTCCCGCACGATCCCGAAGGCATGGTCGAGCTGAGACTCGACGTCGCCCTGGCCGTCCGCGCGCAGCCAGCGCCGCAGCACATGGTTGTGCGCGGTCACCACGGCGGACGCGGCGACCTCGGCGAGCAGGGGGTCGTCATTGCCCACATGGTGGTCGCGCTCATCGAAATGGCCCAGCAGATAGCGCGTGAACAGACGCTCGTAGCGGGCCACCGACGCGATCTCCGCCTCGCGGAGCGTCGGCACCTCACGGGTCAGCTTGTAGCGCGCGACGGAGACCGCCGGCTTCGCCGCGTACATCTTCATGACCTCCTTGATGCCGCGGCACACGGTGTCGAGCGGGTGCTCGTGCGCGGGGGCGGCATTGAGGACGGCCTCGGCCCTGACGAGGGTGTCGTCGTGGTCCGGGAAGATGGCCTCCTCCTTGGAGCGGAAGTGGCGGAAGAACGTGCGCCGGGCGACGCCGGCGGCCCCCGCGATCTCGTCGACCGTGGTCGCCTCGTACCCCTTCGTGGCGAACAGCTCCATTGCCGCGGCGGCCAGTTCGCGGCGCATCTTGAGGCGCTGGGCGGCGGCCCGGGTGCTTGCGGCACTCTCAGGGGCGTCCGTCGCGGCGGAGGAACGGGAGGACCTGACGGGTTGGGACATGAGGTGAACGTAACCCATCGTTGCAGGGGAGCGCGCCTGCGGGGGCGGGTCGCCCGAGGGTCCCAGCAACCCGCCCCACCCGGCCCCGCGCTCAGCGGCGGGCATATTCGCGGAAGCCGCGCCCCGTCTTGCGGCCGAGGCAGCCCGCGGCCACCAGATGCTCCAGCAGCGGCGCCGGGGCGAGACCCGGGTCGCGGAACTCGCCGTGCAGCACCCTCTCGATGGCGAGGGAGACGTCCAGCCCGACGACGTCCAGGAGCTCGAAGGGCCCCATGGGGTAGCCGCCGCCCAGCTTCATCGCCGCGTCGATGTCGTCGAGCGTCGCGTAGTGCTCCTCGACCATCTTGATCGCGTTGTTGAGGTAGGGGAACAGCAGCGCGTTCACGATGAAGCCGGCCCGGTCGCCGCAGTCGACCGGGTGCTTGCGCACCTTCACGCAGACCTCACGGACCGTGGCGTGCACATCGTCGGCGGTGAGCACGGTGCGGACCACCTCGACGAGCTTCATCGCGGGCGCGGGGTTGAAGAAGTGCATCCCGACGACGTCCTCGGGACGCGAGGTCGCCCGGGCGACCGCCACGACAGGCAGCGACGAGGTGGTCGTCGCGAGCACCGCCCCCGGCTTGCAGACCTTGTCCAGCGTCCGGAAGAGCTGCCGCTTGATCTCCAGGTCCTCGGCGACCGCCTCGACCGCGAGACCGACGTCGGCGAAGGAGTCCAGCGAGCCCGCCGGCGTGATCCGGGCGAGCGTCCCGTCCCGCACCTCCTGAGTCATCCTTCCCTTGGAGACGGAGCGGTCCAGGGACTTGGCGATCCTGGCCTTGGCCGTGTCCGCCTTCTCCTGGCTGCGCGCGGCGAGGACCACCGTGTACCCGGCCTTCGCGAAGACCTCCGCGATGCCCGAGGCCATCGTCCCCGACCCCGCCACCCCCACCGAGGACACCTCGCGCCCGGTGACCGTGCCCGCGCTCCCCGTCGGCGTCAGGGCGTCCGGCACCACGCTCTGGCCGCCCGGGGCGTCGTACGTGTAGAAGCCGCGGCCCGCCTTGCGGCCGGTCAGGCCGGCCTCGCTGAGCTGCCCGAGCACCGGGGCCGGGGCGTGCAGCCGGTCGTGGGACGCGGAGTACATGGCCTCCAGGACCGTCCGGGCCGTGTCGATGCCGATCAGGTCGAGCAGCGCCAGGGGGCCCATCGGCAGCCCGCAGCCCAGCTTCATCGCGGCGTCGATGTCCTCGCGGGAGGCGTAGTTCGCCTCGTACATCGCCGCGGCCTGGTTGAGATAGCCGAACAGCAGGCCGTCCGCGACGAAACCGGGCCGGTCGCCGACCGCGACGGGCTCCTTGCCCAGCTCGCGGGCGAGCCGGGTGACGCTCTCCACGGCGGGCGGGGCGGTGAGCACCGAGGAGACGACCTCGATGAGCTTCATCACGGGCGCCGGATTGAAGAAGTGCAGACCGAGGACACGCTCGGGGCGCTGCGACTCGGCGGCCAGCCGTGTCACGGACAGGGCGTTCGTGCCCGTCGCGAGGATCGCGGTGGGGGAGACCACCGCGTCGAGCTCCCGGAAGACCTGCTGCTTGATCTCGTACGTCTCCGGCACGACCTCGATGACCAGCTCGGCGTCCGCGGCGGCCTGCAGATCGGAGAACGTGCGGAAGCGGGCGAGGATGTCGTGCCGCTCCTGCTCCGTGATCCGGTCACGGGCCACGGAACGTGCGGTGGAGGCCTCCAGGGAGGCGACGGCCTGGCGGGCGGCGGCTTCGCTGACGTCGATGCCGATGACCTCACGGCCCGCACGGGCCAGGACCTCGGCGATGCCGGTGCCCATGGTGCCGAGGCCGACGACGGCAATGGTGGTGAGCGGGGTGTCCATCACGGGACTCCAGGGTGAGTGACGACTGGGAGGAGCACGACGGCGCGCGTGGCCGGGACCGGCCGGCGCTCGGGGTGCGTGAATGGCGAGTCGTGGTGCACGCCCCCGGAGCGCACGGCGCACGGGGGAGGGTGACGGGCTCTGTCCCGAGCCGCGTCCGTCGAACTGCCGAACCGACAAGCACTCCGGGTGGCTGCGTCACCAGGCCACCGGAGTTGGCGGGTGTGTGTCCCGCTCACTTGAGATTAACCGGGGGGTAACGAGCGCGCCAGCCCTGGTCGACTGTGTGCTGGCACACACTCGGCAGACCGCTTTGCACATGCGTCGACGAGCTCGGTGCCACATGCCCCTCGTGGATGCCCGGCAGTTCATGGCAGGGAGGAAACGGATGCTGCGGAGCAGTGGGAGAAGGAACCGCAGTTCGCCGCCAGGGGGGCACGGCCCTCTGGCCCGCAGATGTAGCCACTGTGTTTGTTCGTGCTGGTTGGTGCACGCGACCACGAGGCACGTGGAGCGGGCTTCCAAGGTCCGTTTCCCTCCGGCCGATCCGCAGGCGTCCGGGCTGGCGCACACGCTCGGGTGTGTGCGGAAGGTCTGCGGTCTGGCCCTCGCCGCCCGTTCCGAGGCGTGGGTGCGTGGATGCGCGCGGACCGGAGCGGACCGCTGCCCCGATCGCGGACGGCGCCTTTGCCGACGTCGAACGCGCACCGGGCATCACCGCCACGTGCTGGCTGACCGGACGCCCGTGGGCCACCTCTTCCGTGCGGGGCTGCCGCGGAGCGATCGGATCACCGCAGAAGCTCACCGGCGAGTTCCAGCCAGCCAGATACGCACCTCAGGCCCCACTCTCACTGCTTGAACACATCTTGCACACAGGATTTTCCTGGAAAGGACGGGACGACCCGGAGGATGAGGGCGCCCACCGCCCGGCCGCAGACGGGGGTACTTTCCGTCAACTTGTTCTGCAGGAGCATCGCCCTCTGTTCACCTGCGCACATGTCTTTCTAGGATGACGCCGCGCTGGACCGGATACTGACTGCTCCGTTTTTGCGTACATCAACTGGGCGGCCGGGACAGCAGTTCCGTCGGGGGGAAAGCGCATCGTCAGGGCGCAGTGTCCACACTTCGTGCATCCCATTTCAGCCAGGCATCGCCGCTCCTGATGCGGCGGCGGGCCGAGTGGTCTTCTCCGCCACCTCGATTGCTGTCACCGGCTGTCTTCCG
>NZ_DATMVN010000553.1:0-9186 GCF_035563135.1 Streptomyces sp. | reverse complement strand
CTTGCCTGCGGGGGAGCCAATGGACTTGTTCCCCTGCTGCCACGTTGGTGAAGGTGAAGGAGTGCTCAAACGCGATGTAGTCGCTTACGGGCTCCGAGATCACCCGAGCCCTGCGGATCAGCACACCCTTGGCAGTGACCTCCTGCACGAGGTCGAGCCAGGGGCGCCACCAGGAGGCCCGGTCGTCCGAGTTCAGTCGGTGCCCCTGCTTCCACTCAGCGAAGCCCTTGATCTCGTTGTCGACGCCGTACCCGTCTCGCATCTCCAGATGTACGGCCGACTTCTGAACCGACCTGATGAGGCCGGAGAAGTCAGTCAGACTCTGCGACACGAATGGCCTCCTTGAGGAGCGGAACCATCCTGGACTCAAGGATGATCAAGGTTTCGTTTTCGGCCGTATATGCGCAGGCCAGGGTCATCGGATCGTCATGGCCCGCAACCTGCCGTGACGACCTCTCGCGGCAGCGTGCTGTGGCCCCGGACGATGCCGGGGCCACAGTGCGCCATAGGCGCCGGCGCGCGAGCGCCCCCGTACGAGGGACCGGACAGCTTTTGTCGGGTGACGGGTCACATGTTCTGGAAGATGTCGTCGGCTGAGGTCGCGGTGGCGGCACGCAGGAGCCACTCGCGCAGGACCTGAGGGTCGTCGCAGCTCGTGATCCTCTCGCGCGCCTCATCCGTCACGGCGATGTCGCGTGCTTCGAGAATCAGCAGAAGGCCTTCGGCGCGGCCCTCGGCGCGGCCTTCGTCCCGGATTTCTTCCGAAAGGGGGGAGGTGTAGAAGGAGAGATCCACGGCCACCAGGTTCCTCCACTGTTGTGCGGCGGGGCGGTTGCCCAGGCCTTGTGCGGTGAGTTCGACGAGGGGAGCGGCGATTGCGTCCGGGGCGTCCCGAAGGGCTGCGGACAGCGTTCTCAGTATGGCACCGACGTCCGGTTCGCCCGCGTGTGTGATGGCGGACAGCGTGGCGAGTGCCAGGTCCTTGCGGGCCTCGGCCACATCGGTGACGGCGGGGATGTTGTGCGGGCCCGCGACGAGCGGCTGGAGGGTGAGCACCGGCCACTGGGGCGCGCCGAGCGGTACCGGGCGGGCCGCCCAGGCGGCGGTGGCCCGGTCCTGGCAGACGACCAGCAGTGTGGTGGGCAGCCGGTACTTCTCGAGCAGGTAGGAGACGTAGTACGCCCAGCTCGTCGGCTTGTCGGGGTCCTTCCTGCCCTGGGCTTCGACCGTGAGGAGGAAGGGCCCGTCGTACTCCGTCTCGATGCGCAGCAGGGTGTCCACCCGGCGTTCGAGAGGCCGGGCCTCCGTGAGGTCGGTGGGCAGGACACCTGCGGAGGTGACCGGTGGAAAGGCGACTCCGAGCACTTCGGAGACTCGGGAGAAGAGCTCCGGGTACTCCTGGAAGACGCGGTGCATCGCCTCGTGGGGTGCGCTGACCATGAAGGTCCCGTTCGGGTCGTGGGCGGTATTCGGGTCAGGCCGCTGCGTGTGCCTCCGCCCGGCAGTCGCGGCAGTGGCCGGGGTGCCGGGAGCGGAAGGCGCGGTCACAGCGGTCGCAGTTCTGGAGCGGGATGACGATCGCACCGGGGCGTGGCGGGGGCGCGAGGTCGTGGGCGCCGGGCAGCGGTGGCGGCAGGAGCGCGGTGATCCGGTGCCGCAGGAGTTTGGCCGGGTGCTTCAGCGGTACGGGCAGGTCGGCGGTCAGCGCGTGGCGTACGGAGTCGGGGTGGGCGGCGCGTTCGAGCCAGGTGACGACGCCGGGCGTGAGGACGCCGACTTCCTGTTCCGAGAGCACGAGTCGGGGTGAGAGCCGACGCAGGTCGGCGAGGAGCGCGGCGGCCGTCCGCTGGAGCTCCGGTGTCGGAGCCGCCGGCCGGGGGAGCGGCGGGGGCGGCGTCGTACGTGCGGTGGGGGTGGGTACGCAGACCGGGGCGGCCTGTGGCTGCGGTGCCTCAGGTGCGCGTGTGGCTTCGCGCGGCGGCGACGGCGCGGGCCGCGGGGCAGCCGGTTCGCCGGGCCGGGTCCTGGACCGGGGGGCCGAAGGGGCGGCCCGCCCGGCCCCCGGCTGGTTGTACAAGACGGTACGGGTGACGATGCGGCCATCGGCGAGACGCAGGCGGCTGCGGTGCAGGTAGCCCGTGGCCTCCAACTCGCGCAGGGCGGCGGCGATCCGGGTCTCGCTCTCGGGGAAGCGCTCGGCGAGGCGCTTGATGCCGATCTTCGCTCCGGCGGGCAGCGACTGGATGTGCAGGGCGAGCCCGATGGCGACCAGCGACAGTTCGCGGTGCTGGCTGAGGTGGTTGCCGACGACGGTGAAGCCTGCGGTGTGCCGGAAGTTGACATGGATGACGCCGGACGGCGGTGTGAAACCCCCGGATGAGGCGGGTCGGGCGCATGGGGGCGCGGTAATCTGCTGGATACCCATCGGGAAGGGCCTAACTTCCTCGGTGGTCAGGCCCTCGGTCGAGATTGGTCGTCTCGCCGGGGGCCGTCTCATGTCTGTGGTGGTCGGGGCGAGCATATGCCTGGTAACCCGTCCCAAATCCAGCCCAGTTGCCATAAGTCACCCGCGCGAGTGACTGAGGCCCGAGTGGGGTCGGGTGGGGTGGGGAAAGTGATTTCTCCACGTCCTTCAAAGCTTTATGCGTCGTGGGAGACCGGGACGCGGTCCACCGGGTCGTGGGTCTCCGCGACCCGGTGGGACGGTCCCGGTACGCGGCCGGGAGCCAGCCTGGGCGGGCCGGTGGAGACCGGAGGCCCCTCACCCGCCGGCGGGTGAGGGGCCTCCGTGGGCCGGGGGCGGTCAGCTGCCCTTGACCGTGACCTTCTCGTCGTTCTTCAGCTGCTCCACGAGCTGTTTCACCTTGTCCTTGTCCCAGACCAGGTTGCCGTTCACGCTCTGCCCGGAGAGCGGGATGTTCATCGACGTGCCCTCCCCGCCCGTGACGCCCTTCATCGCGAAGAACATGTTGCCGAGCGACCAGAGTGACATGTCCTTGTCCACGATCAGGGTGTCCAGGCCCGCGCTCATCGTCGGGTAGAGCTTGAACGGGTTGAGGACCGTCGACGGGGTGGCCGTCTGGGAGGCCAGGGCCGCGAGGAACTTCTGCTGGTTCTTCGTGCGGTCCAGGTCGCTGCCCGCGAACGCGTAGCGGGTGCGGACGAAGGCGAGGGACTGCTCGCCGTTCAGCGTCTGCTTGCCGGCCTGGAAGTCGGCGCCGGACTTCTTGTCCTTGAACGCCTTGGGGATGTCCATCTCGACGCCGCCGATGGCGTCCACGATGTTGGCGAAGCCGCCGAACCCGATCTCGACGTAGTGGTCGATGCGCAGTCCGGTGTTGAACTCGACGGTGCGCACCAGCAGTTCCGGACCGTCCTCCGCGTAGGCGGCGTTCAGCTTCACGTGGCGGCCCGTGCCCTCGAACTTCTTGCCGGACTCCGAGCCGACGAAGCTGGGGATCTCGACGTCGGAGTCGCGGGGCAGGGAGATCATCGTCGGGCCGTTGGAACCGTCGTGCAGGATCATCATCGAGTCGGTCCGCTTGCCCTCGGCGGAGCCGGTGTGCAGCTTCTTCTTGTCCTCGGCCGTCATGCCCTCGCGGCTGTCGGAGCCGACGATCAGGTAGTTCGTGCCGTCGCCCTCGGAGGGGCGGTCGATGACCTTGGCGAGGTCCACCTCGCGCTTGAGCTTGCCGTCGGCCCAGAAGTACGTGCCGATGGAGACCGCGAGCACCACGACGACCAGGGTCAGTGCGCCGGCCTTGATCCGCCGGCCCCAGTCGGGGGCGGCCCGGGGCTGGACGTAGCCGCTGTCACCGCCGCGGCCGCCGCCGCGCTGGCCGGCGCCGTAGACCTGGTCCGTGTTGTAGCCGCTGTCGTAGCCGGGGGCGTCGTCGTAACCGCCGTGACCGTGACCCTGGCCCTGCTGCGGCGGGATCCGGGGCGGGGACTGCGGCGGCGCGGGGCGCCGCCGGACGTGCGGCATGGAGCGGGCGCTCTCGGGCTGAGGGCTGGCGCTGCCCCGTCCGTAGCGCTCGCCGGGTCCGCCGTTACGTCCTTCGGGCCAATCGCTCATGCGCACCAGTGTGCCGTCTCGGCCTGTGCGTCTTACAGGGTGTACCGGAGATCGGGTCACGGCTGTTGCGAAGCTGATGCAATGCGGCCGGGTGCAAGCCCCCGCATAAGCGGGTGCAAGCCCCCGCATAAGGTGGACGGTATGACAGAACAGCCCCAGTCACCGGAGGGTGATATTCCGGCCAAGCCGACCTCGGCGTCCCGGACCACCCTCAGCCACATCATGACCGGCAACGACACCAATCTCCTGGGCACGGTGCACGGTGGCGTGATCATGAAACTGGTCGATGACGCGGCGGGGGCGGTCGCGGGGCGGCACTCCGGTGGGCCGGCCGTGACGGCCTCGATGGACGAGATGGTCTTCCTGGAGCCGGTCCGCGTGGGTGACCTCGTCCACGTCCGCGCCCAGGTGAACTGGACCGGCCGTTCCTCGATGGAGGTCGGCGTCCGGGTCATGGCCGAGCGGTGGAACGAGTCGACGCCGGCCCAGCAGGTCGGCAGCGCCTATCTGGTGTTCGCGGCGGTCGACGAGGACGGCAAGCCGCGCCGTGTGCCGCAGGTGGCCCCGGAGACGGAACGCGACAAGCGGCGCTACCAGGAGGCGCAGATCCGCCGTACGCACCGCCTCGCCCGGCGCCGCGCGATCAAGGAGCTGCGGGAGCAGCGGGCCGCGGAAGGCATCGACGACTAGCAGGGCCGCCGCCCCGGCGCCGTGAGGGGCGGCCTCCGGGGGCCGGGGTCAAGGGCAGACCACCTGGTCGCCCGTCACCGTGCCGAACTCCCCGCGCTGCGAGTCCTCGGCCTTCACCTGCCGCACCTTGGTGAAGTCCGAGCCCGCCGTGACCTTCATGGTCCCGCCCTGCCCCTTCACCGCCCTGAGCTCGCATCCGGGCAGCGCGGCAGCCAGGGTCTTCGCCGACCGGTCCCAGCGCGGGTCGTACGTGACCACCGTCCGCCGCAGATCGTGCGGTCCGTCGTTCAGCGGCGAGCGGGTGGTGTCGAATCCGGTGCTCCGCAGTGCCGCGTCGACGTCCTGGCCGAGCCCGTCCTTGGGCGTCCCGTTGTAGACCTGCACCCGGATCTGCTCCGGCGCCACCTCGACGGGCTTCGCCTTGGGCTGCTTCGGCAGGTGCGGGGCGAGGCGCCGGTCCTCGCGCAGGGCCTGGAACATCTTCTTCGACTTCTCGGCGTCCCACTTCACGGTGGAGCCGATGCCCTTGACCTGGTGGCCCTTCCCGTCGAGGGGGACGGAGGCGAATTCGGACGAGGCCGGGGTGAAGCCGCGCATGGCCTTGCCGAGCGCCAGCATCTCCTCCGTCCCGAAGCCCTTGTCGGCGCGGACCGATTCGAGCACCGACGCGGCGACCTGCTGGAATTTCACCGGGTTCCTCAGCACACCGCTGCTGGTCGCCTGTTTGACCAGCGCGGCCATGAACCTCTGCTGGCGCTGCATCCTGCCCAGGTCCGCCGCCCCGTCGAGGTGCCGGGAGCGTACGTACCGGAGGGCCTCGCCCCCGTCCAGTTCATGGGTGCCGGGGGCCAGGTCCAGGCCGGTGTGGGAGTCCTTGAGGGGCTTGGCGGTGCAGATCTCCACCCCGCCCAGGGTGTCGACCGTCTTCATGAAGCCGGTGAAGTCGACCTCGAGGTAGTGGTCGATCTTGACCCCCGTCATCTGCTCGACGGTCCGCACCGTGAGCTGGGGCCCGCCCTCGGCATAGGCGGCGTTCAGCTTCACCGGATGAGGGGTGTGCTCCTTGCCGGTGGTGGCGTCCGTGTGGGCGGGGAGCTCGGCGTAGCTGTCGCGCGGCAGACTGATCACGCTGGCCCGCTGCCTGTCGGCCGAGAGGTGCACGAGCATGAGGGTGTCGGTGCAGTGGCAGGGGGCGCCGCCCAGCTTGTACTTCTCCTTCTCCGCCGGGGTGATCTCCTCCCGGCCGTCGGTGCCGACGAGCAGGAAATTCAGGCCGTGGCCGCCCTGGGGGCGGTTCTTCATGTCCTTGAACGGGTCGACCCGGTCGATCCCCGTCTCCAGGCCGCTCACCAGGGCGTGGCCGATCCCGCCGGCGCCGAGCACCAG
The DNA here is from genome assembly GCF_035563135.1 of Streptomyces sp. GTDB lineage: Bacteria > Actinomycetota > Actinomycetes > Streptomycetales > Streptomycetaceae > Streptomyces. The sequence goes on along the minus strand of NZ_DATMVN010000553.1, from coordinate 3,035 downwards.
CACGGACAGCCCGGTGACGGCCCGCATGCCCCACCGGCCCCGCGGCTTTTGCCCACCGGCCCGGTTCCGCCCACCGGCCCGGTCACCGGCCCCGGGCTGCTGCTCGGGTCTGCGCCGCACGGGCCTGCGCTGCGCGGGAGCGGTACGGGGGTGCGGTGGACGGGGCGATCGGTGCGGCGTGGGCACGAGGGACACCTCCGCGCGAGCGAGTGGGACTTTCACACGGTAGGCCCATACGATCTGCAGACCGGGAGGCCGCCCGGCGGCGCGCGCCGCTGTCCCCCGTTCGCGGTAACGTGGCGGCCGAATCACGCCGCCTCCTGGGGTGCGAAATCCCCCGGAACCCTGGCACCCCCGAGGACCCCCCGAGGACCACATGTCTGCCGCGCAGTACCCCGCCGTCTCCGTGATCATGCCGGTGCTCAACGAGGAACGCCATCTCAGGAACTCGGTCCGGCACATCCTGGAGCAGGAGTACGCCGGTGAGATGGAGGTGGTGATCGCCCTCGGCCCCTCGGACGACCGTACGGACGAGATCGCCGCCGAGCTGGTCCGGGAGGACGCCCGGGTCCACACCGTCCCCAATCCGACCGGCCGCACCCCCGCCGCGCTCAACGCCGCGATCAAGGCGTCCCGGCACCCGATCGTGGTGCGGGTGGACGGCCACGGCATGCTGTCGCCGAACTACATCGCGACGGCGGTGCGGCTCCTGGAGGAGACCGGCGCGCAGAACGTCGGCGGCATCATGCACGCCGAGGGCGAGAACGCCTGGGAGGACGCCGTGGCCGCCGCGATGACGTCGAAGATCGGCGTCGGCAACGCGGCCTTCCACACCGGAGGGAAGGCGGGCCCCGCCGAGACCGTGTATCTGGGCGTCTTCCGTCGCGAGGCGCTGGAGCGTGCCGACGGTTACAACGTGGAGTTCATCCGCGCCCAGGACTGGGAGCTGAACTTCCGTATCCGTGAGGCGGGCGGCCTGATCTGGTTCTCGCCGGAGCTGAAGGTGCAGTACCGCCCGCGGCCCAGTATCCGTGCCCTCTCCAAGCAGTACAAGGAGTACGGCCGCTGGCGTCACGTCGTGGCCCGTTACCACTCCGGCTCGATCAACCTGCGCTATCTGGCCCCGCCCGCCGCCGTCTGCGCGATAGCGGCCGGGACCGTCGTGGGCGCGGCCGTCACCCCGTGGGCGTTCGTCGTGCCGGCCGGATACGTGGCGGCGATCGTCGCCGGGTCGCTGCCCGCCGGGAAGGGCCTGTCGCTGAAGGCGCGCGCGCAGATCCCCGTGGCGCTGGCCACCATGCACATGTCGTGGGGGCACGGCTTCCTGACCAGTCCCCGCTCGCTGGCCAGGAAGGTCGTCGCCAGCCGCCGCCCGGCCGTGCGGGAGCAGACGGTCCGACCGTCGTGACCATCCGGTCGTCGTAACCGCAGGAAGAAGGGCCCCGCCGGCGACGGCGGGGCCCTTCTCCGCTGTACGACGTCACCAGGTGAAACTCGGGTTGACGTGCATGCACGCCTTCTCGTCCGCGCCGTTGAGCGGGTTCGCCGAGTCCGGCGTCTTCTCCTCGGCGGCCTCGGCGGGATAGGCCCCGCCCTCGCGCCAGTCGGCTCCCACGGCCAGGACGATGCCCGAGACGCCGGTCGACTTCTTCACCTGGGACGCCGGGATCCCGAGCGCCTTGGCGACGGCCTGCGCGTCGCCCTCCATGTCCGCGCTGGGATACAGGACGCCGGTCCTGGCGGCCGCCTCGACGTCCTGCGAATCGATCGTGGTCCTGGTGAAGCCCGCTTCCGTGAGCAGCTCCTTGACCGTGGTCGCACGGCCCCGGGCCGGGCCGAGCGTGTCCGTGGAGGTGGCGTTGCGCACGCTGACCGGGATCTCGGCGGCGGGGGCGGCCTGGTCCTTGGCGACGGGCGTCTTGCGCTTGGACGCCTTGCCGTCCAGCGGGATGTCCTCACGGACCATCCGGAAGACCTGCTCGGCCTCCTCGGCCTTCGGGTACACCCGGCCGCTGAACTGCCCCGTGCCGTAGACGTTCGGCATGGTCGTCATGGTGATGCGGTCGGTCGGTGCCTTCTTGAGCTCCTCGGCCAGGTCGTACAGCTTCTTGACGGTGTCGAGGCCCTTGTCGACCGTCAGCGCGGTGGTGGCCGCCTCGGCGAGGTCCATCAGCTTTCCGGGATCGGTGAGCTTGGTGCCCTTGCGCAGTTCGCGGACCATCGAGTTCAGGTACTGGTGCTGGGCCTTGGTCCGGCCGAGGTCGGTGTTGTCCTCGAAGCCGTACCGGGTGCGCAGCCACTGGAGGGCCTGCTCGCCCTTGACGGAGGTGGTGCCCTCCTCCAGCTTCAGCCCGGATCCCTTGCCGTCGCTGGTGTGCGAGTGGACGTTGGCGTCGACGCAGACGGGGACGCCCCCGATCGCGTCGGCCATGGAGACCACACCCGCGAAGTCGATCATCATGAAGTGGTCGATGGTGATGCCGGTGAGTTCGTACCAGGCGGCCACCGTGCACCCGGGGCCGCCGCGGCCCAGGCTCTCGTTGGTCTGGACGTCGACCGTGCTGGCCGGGTACACCTTGCCGGTGTCGGGGTCGGTGCACTTGGGCATCTTCAGCATGGTGTCGCGCGGCATGCTGATGACCGAGATGTTGCTGCGGTCCGCGGAGAGGTGGAGCAGCATCTGCACGTCGGCGAGCGGTGTGCCCCCGAAGGTCTCCTTCGCGCCGCCCAGCTTCTGGTTGGCCGCGGAGTCCCGGGCGTCGGAGCCTATGAGCAGGATGTTCAGAGGCGTCTGACCGGCGGCGTTGGCCTTGTGGTCGGCCATCTCCTCGTCGCCGAGCGTCAGATCCTCTTTCCTGAGGTTGCCGTTGAGGTGCTTGTAGTACACGTAACCGGCGCCGCCGGTGCCGAGTATGAGCAGCGCGAGGACGGTCGCCACCCAGCGCAGTATGCGCCGCTTTCCGCCTCTGGTGGCCCGCCGCACACGGCGGTTGGGTGCCGCCCCGCCCCGCACGCCCTCCGGCGGGGCGGGCCGC
>NZ_DATMVN010000552.1:0-5311 GCF_035563135.1 Streptomyces sp. | reverse complement strand
GGTCCGGCCGGCTCCCGGACCGGCACCGCCCACGCCCGCCGAGCTGCTCGCGCTCGTCCGGGACCGGGGCGTGACCGCGCCGAAGGACGGCCCCACACCGTGCGGTCCCGCGGAGCCGGCGAGGACTGCGGGATCGCGCTCCGGCCCGTCCTCCCGTCCCCCTCGGCGCCGGCGGAACGCTCAGGCTCCTCCGGGCGGGCTCAGTGCGCCGAACCGGAGAGCTGCAGACCGATCACGCCGATGATCACCAATGAGATCGACACCAGCTTGAGCGTGGAGACCACGTCGCCGAGGAAGACCATCCCGTAGATCGCGGTCCCCGCCGCTCCGATGCCCGTCCACACCGCGTAGGCCGGGCCCACATCGAGCTTCTTGAGCGCCATCGTGAGCAGACCGAAACTGCCGAGGGCGAACGCACAGAACGCGATCGTCGGCCAGATCCGGGTGAATCCGTGGGAAAGCTTCAGACACACGGCGAAGCCGGTCTCCAGCAGTCCGGCGACCACGACCAGCAACCACGCCATCGTCAGGTGCCTCCCACGTAGGTGACGCTTCGTCCTGCTTGCGCGATTATGCCCTTACCGACCGTGAGTGCCCGCGAACGTGCGCGCGTCGGCGTCGGGCCTCGGCCGCCGTCGCTCAGTCGCCCTCGCGCCGCTCCCGGGTCGAGAGCAGCCTCCGCAGCGAGTCGAGCCGCGCCGGATCGGCGTGCCCCTGTGCCACCCACGCGTCCAGGGCGCACTCCGGCTCCTGGCCGTCATGGGTGCAGCCGCGCGGGCAGTTCTCCGTGCCCGGCTGGAGATCGGGGAAGGCGTTGATGACCCGCGAGGGGTCGACATGGTGCAGCCCGAACGACCGTACGCCCGGGGTGTCCACCACCCAGCCGCGGCCGTCCGGCAGCGGCAGCGCGAGCGCCGACGTGGTGGTGTGCCTGCCGCGCCCCGTCACGGCGTTGACCACACCGGTCGTCCGCCGCCGGTCCTTCGGCACCAGGGCGTTGACCAGCGTCGTCTTGCCGACCCCGGAGTGCCCCACGAAGGCGGTCACCCGGTCGTTCAGCAGCTCCCGCACCCGGTCGGCCGCGTCGCCGTTCTCCAGCTCCTCGCGGCTGGTCACGATGTAAGGGACACCCAGCGGGGTGTACGCCTCCAGGAGCTTGTCCGCCGAGGCCAGGTCGGACTTGGTCAGCACCAGGAGCGGGGTGAGCCCGCCGTCGTACGCCGCCACGAGACAGCGGTCGATCATGCGCGGGCGGGGTTCGGGGTCGGCGAGCGCGGTGACGACGGCCAGCTGGTCGGCGTTGGCGACGACCACTCGTTCGAACGGATCGTCGTCGTCCGCCGTGCGGCGGAGCACCGACGTACGCGCGCCGATCCGCACGATGCGCGCGAGGGTGTCCTTGTCGCCGGAGAGGTCGCCCACCAGGGAGACCCGGTCGCCCACCACGGCGGCCTTGCGGCCCAGCTCGCGCGCTTTCATGGCCGTCACCGCGCGGCCGTCGACGAGACAGGTGAGCCTGCCCCGGTCGACGGTGAGGACCATGCCGTCCTGGGCGTCCTCGTGTTTGGGGCGCGTGTGGGTGCGGGGCCGGTTGCCCTTGGGGTTGGGGCGGACGCGGATGTCGTCCTCGTCGGGATTCTTCCCGTAGCGACGCATGCCTCAGACCCCGCGCCTGGCCGGTGAGGCGGCGGTCGCACCGGGCGAGACACCGACGGCCCCCGAGGGCTCCCCGAGCATGCCGGCCCACATCTCCGGGAAGTCCGGCAGGGTCTTGGCCGTCGTACCGACGTTCTCGATCTCCACCCCCGCCACGGCGAGGCCGATGATCGCACCCGCGGTCGCCATCCGGTGGTCGTCGTACGTGTGGAAGGTGCCGCCGTGCAGCGGGCGCGGCCTGATCCGCAGGCCGTCGGCGGTCTCCGTGACGTCACCGCCGAGACCGTTGATCTCCTTGGTGAGCGCCGCCAGCCGGTCCGTCTCGTGCAGCCGCAGATGGGCGACACCGCTCAGGGTGGACGGGGAGTCCGCGAGGGCGGCGAGGGCCGCGATGCCCGGCGTCAGCTCACCGACCTCACCGAGGTCGACGTCGATGCCGTGGACCGTGCCCGATCCGGTGAAGGTGAGGCCGCGCTCGGTCAGCTCGCACACGCCACCCATTGCGGTGAAGATCTCGCGCAGCGCGTCACCCGGCTGGGTGGTCCGCAGCGGCCAGTCGGGGACCGTCACGCGGCCGCCGGTCACCAGCGCGGCGGCCAGGAACGGCTGGGCGTTGGACAGGTCGGGCTCGACGGTCAGGTCGCGGCCCAGCAAGGCGGAGGGGGAGACCCGCCAGACGTCGGGCTCGCCGCCCGTCTCCGGCTCGTCGACCTGGGCGCCCACAGAGCGCAGCATGTCGACGGTCATCCGGATGTGGGGCATGGACGGAAGGGCCGAGCCCGTGTGACGCACCTCCACGCCCTGGTTGAACCGGGGCCCGGACAGCAGCAGGGCGGAGACGAACTGGGAGGACGAGGAGGCGTCGATGGACACCGGTCCCCCGTCCAGCGCTCCCGCGCCGTGCACGGTCAGCGGCAGTGTTCCCCGGCCGTCGTCGTCGATGCGGGCACCCAGGGACTTCAGCGCGCCGATCACGCCGTGCAGGGGCCGCTCGTAGGACCGGGGGTCCCCGTCGAAGTGGACGGGACCGTCCGCGAGGCAGGCCACGGGCGGCAGGAAACGCATCACCGTGCCCGCGTTGCCGACGTCCACCCGGGCCGGGCCGTGCAGACCGGCGGGGATGACCCGCCAGGCCTCGCCCGAGCCGTCCGGGCCCACGCCCTCCTCGATGCCGACGCCCATCGCGCGGAGCGCCTGGGCCATCAGCAGGGTGTCGCGGGAGCGCAGGGGGCGGCGCAGCCATCCCGGCTCCGAGGACAGGGAGGCGAGGACGAGGGCGCGATTGGTGACCGACTTCGATCCGGGCACGGTGACGGTCGCATCGACGGCCCCGGTCGCTCGGGGGGCGGGCCAGAGGGCGGGGTGCACGGAACTTTCGGTCATGCCCCTCACTTTAGTGGCTCGTCGCAAGCCCAGATCCTGAACAAAAAGGATGAAACCGGGATGTAACGCAAGGGTGGTAAGGGCAGGCCCTTCGATCACGCGCCTTCACAGTCCGAGGAGCCAGCGTCCGCCGCCGATCAGCGAGCAGAGCGACACCGCGTGGAAGAGGAAGAGCCAGAGCGCGGCCGGTGCGTGCGTCAGCCGGGCGAGCTGGTCGGCGTCGGAGTCGGGGGCGCCGCCGTACCGGCGCTTGGACTGCAGCTCGAACGCCGGGCGCACGCCGCCGAGCAGCAGGAACCAGACCACGGTGTACGCGAACGCCGACCGGACGTCGGCCGGGGTCAGCCAGGACACCAGCAGGAAGGCCGTACCCGTGAGGATGACCGTCAGCGCTCCGTACAGATTGCGGATCATCACCAGCATCACCGCCAGGAGCGCGGTCGCCAGCCACAGGAGCAGCGTGATCCGGCCGTCGGCCAGCAGCCAGGCGCCGCCCAGCCCCAGCAGCGGTGGCGCCGTGTAGCCGGCCGCGGCCGTGAGGATCATGCCGATACCGGTGGGCCTGCCGCGGCTGACGGTGAGGCCGCTCGTGTCCGAGTGCAGCCGGATGCCGGAGAGCTGCCGCCCGGTGAGCAGGGCGATCAGTCCGTGCCCTCCCTCGTGCGCGATGGTGATCGCGTTGCGCGAGAGCCGCCATATGAGGTTCGGCACCACCGCGACGAGCGCCGCCGTGGCCGTGACGACCACCAGCCACTGCTCGGGAGCGGGCTGGGTCCCGAAGACGCGATCCCACAGATCGCCCAGGTCGGTGCTGTCCATGGTGCGGGCGGCTCCTTGATGCTTGAGGGGCGGAGGTACCCACTCGGCCGGCGGGTCGTGGCAGTCTGGCACTTATGTGCGGACGGTATGCAGCGAGTCGGCGGCCGGAAGACCTGACCGGACTCTTCGGTGTGGAGAAGTGGGAACCGACGGAAACCCTGGAGCCCGACTGGAACGTGGCGCCGACCAAGGAGGTCCACGCGGTTCTGGAGCGTCCTGTGAAGGACGCGGACGACCAGCGTCCGGTTCGCCAGCTGCGCGCCCTGAAGTGGGGTCTCGTGCCGTCCTGGGCGAAGTCTCCGGAGGGCGGCGCCCGCATGATCAACGCCCGTGCGGAGACCGTCCACGAGAAGCCGTCCTTCCGCCGCCCCTTCGTGTCGAGGCGCTGCATCCTGCCCGCCGACGGCTACTACGAGTGGGTCACCGGGGCCGACGAGCGGCAGCTGGAGGAGAAGGGGAAGAAGAAGCGGCCGCGCAAGCAGCCGTATTTCGTGACGCCCGCGGACGGCTCGGTCTTCGCCATGGCCGGCCTGTACGAGTTCTGGCGCGACCGGACACTGCCCGACGACCATCCGCGGGCCTGGTGGGCGACCTGCTCGGTCATCACCACCGAGGCGGAGACGGCCCCGCTCGCCGTGGCGCCCGCGGACGGGCCCGCCTCGCTCTCCGAGATCCACCCCCGGATGCCGCTGATGCTGACCCCGGACCGCTGGGACGACTGGCTCGACCCCTCGCACACCGGTGTCGAGGAGCTGAGGGCGCTGCTGGAGCCGCCGCCGGGCGGGCTCATGCGGGCCTACCCGGTGGGCACCGCCGTCAGCAACGTCCGTAACAACGGTCCGGAACTCCTGGAGGAGCTGGCCGGGCCGGAGGAGGGCACGCTCTTCTGATCGGGCAGGATGGGCGCGTGAGCCGTACGACAGGGACAGCGCAGAAGACGGAGAGCGTCGGCACGGACGCCGGAGAGGCCAGGATCACCTGGCTCCCCGCGAAGGACGCCCGTCTCGTGCTCGCCGTCGGCCACGGAGCCGGCGGCGGCATCGAGGCCCGTGACCTCCAGGCCCTGGCCGCGGTGCTGCCGGGCCGCCGGGTGACCGTGGCGCTGGTGGAGCAGCCGTGGCGGGTGGCCGGGAAGAAGCTGGCGCCGGCGCCCCGGACCCTGGACACCGGCTGGCGGGGGCTGTGGCCCGCGCTGACCGCACCGGGACTTCCCGTCGTCGCCGGGGGGCGCAGCGCCGGCGCCCGGGTGGTCTGCCGTACGGCGACGGAACTCGGGGCCCGCGCGGTGCTCGCCCTGAGCTTCCCGCTGCACGTGCCGGGGAAACCGGAGAGGTCCCGCGCGCGGGAGCTGCTCGGCGCGGGCGTCCCCACCCTGGTGGTACAGGGCGGTCGCGACCCGTTCGGACGGCCGGAGGAGTTCCCTCCGGGGGAGCACGAACTCGTCGGGGTGCCG
>NZ_DATMVN010000551.1:0-25685 GCF_035563135.1 Streptomyces sp. | reverse complement strand
TGACGCCGGGCTCGCGATTACGCGCGACCCGCACAACGTCCTCGCGGAACTCCTTCGGATACGGCTTGGGCACTGCAACATCCTTCCAGGCCGCCTCTCAGCAAGCCAGGTCAGGTGTCACCTCTCCGTGCAGCAGTCCCCAGCTGCCCCTGGGCGGTCGGATCGTCGCCGCGTATGAGGTGGTGGGGGATGCGTTCGGCGGCGGCTGTCGCCTGATGCCACGGGTCACCCGGTCGGGCAGCGACCGGCGCAGAGCTGGTGACGGCGAAGCTCTTGCGGATCTTGGGCAGGGACAGGTCGGGGGCGAGGGTGGAGCCGGCGTAGAACACTGGCTCGGCCTTGTCGTTGGTGTCCTCGGGCAGGGCGAAGTTGCAGCCGAGCGCGTCGCCGGAGGGACCGAGCTTGAGGCGCACGGTCACGCCCGTCGCCTCCAGCAGGGCGAAGAACTCGGCCTCGTCGGATGCCGCCGCGACGGCCCGGCGAACCCGTAGGCGTAGAAGATCTCGGGAGGTGGCGTCCTGGCCCAGACGCTTGGCCTTGAAGTGCTCCTTGCTGCTGTGGCGTTTGGCGCCGGTGCCGTCGCCCTGCTTCAACCGCCTGAGACCGTAGTCGACCTCGATCTTGCGGGCCTCGCGCTGGACGGCACGCTGGTCGTAGCCGCGCTCGGGACGCCGGCCGTCCTGGCGTACGAGGGTCGCGGCGATGTGGATGTGGTCGTCGGCGTGGCGGACGGCCACCCATCGGCAGGCTTCGTCGTCCCCGGCGGGTGCGATGCCCGCGGCGGCCACGATGCGGCGGGCGATGTCGGCCCACTGGGCGTCGGTGAGGATCGGGTCCTCGGGAGCGGCGCGGACGGGACAGTGCCACACGGTGTCCCTGGGCGCTTTGTCGCCGAGCATCCGCACGGGCTGGTCGAGCTGCGCGACGAGCTGGGCCATCGCGTCCTTCGGATCGCGGTGGGGGCTGCGGCCGGGGTCAGGGGCAAAGCCGTTCCAGGAGGCCACGAGGTGCGGGTCGACGTGTTCGTTGGCGCGGCCCTTGCCGAAGAGGTAGCCGATCGTACGGCGGGTGGCCTTCGGGCCAGAGCTGAGGATGATCTTTGGTATCACCCGCTCACCGCCCCTCGGTTACCTGGGCAATGGCGGTGCCCAGTGCGGCGACGGACGCGTCGATGCGGTCGAGGAGACGTTGGACGGCGGCGGGGTGGGGCCAGGAGCCGTCCTTGTGGAGGTGCCAGGTGAGCTGATTGAGGTTGTTGCCGATCTTCCCGAGCTGGCCGTTGGCGGCCATGAGTGCCTTGATCATGGTGCGGTAGTCGGCTACTGAAGCGGTGGGATCCTCGGCGCGGGCGGCGGCGAGCGAGCACTCAGCCACGTAGCCGCCGAGCGCCATGTGGCTCAGAGCGGCGGCGTTCTTCACGAGGGTGAACTCGTCGTCGTTGTAGCGCGGGTGGACGCGGCGCTCGCGCAGCTGCTTGTCGCGCAGGCGGCGGCGATGCGTGGGCTTAGATGGCGGGGTCGACGACTGCTTGCTGGTCCCGATCACGGTCGGCCTCCCCAGGCCGGCCGACTCCGGTGCCGCCTCGGCGCCGGACGCCTCCGCCTCCCGTGGGGCGGAGGCCGGGTAAGGACTCCTTACCCGACAACTTGCTGCGCTGTCGGGGTCGGTGGTCATCTCCTGCTGTTGGGGTGGGAGTTCGTGATGCTGGTCGTGCACGGGCTGGTTCTCCGAGGGTGGCTAGGAGCGGAGTGATCGCTGGGCCCCGTGTCCTCGTGCTCGTCGGCACAGGAGGGCACGGGGCAAGCGCAGAGATCAGGCGGCGCCGGAAAGGGCTGTAGCTGGGTTCTGTTCCTGCTGTTGGTCGGCATCGTCGAGTCCGCCGAGAGGCTCGCCCTCGACGCCGCCGTACGTGACGGGCTCGGCGTTGGTGGTGCGCTCGGCCCTCAGCTGGTCACGCACGATGCGGGCTCGCTTCTGGCCGATCTCCAGTGCGCTACGCAGACGCATGGCTGTCAGTCGGTCGTCACTCCAGTCGGCGGTCAGGAGCCGTGCCTCGTCTAGGACCTCGGCGTCGGTGCGGGGACGGTCGGCGGTCGACTTGGCGGTGGCTCGACCCCGACCGGCCGCCCGACGCGGCGAAGCCCCGGTCGACGCCGGCACGGCGGCCGACTGCCGTGATCGGCTAGAGGTGGCCGACATGTCGGCCTCAGTCGGCCCTGTCACGAGCCCCTCCACGACCTTCGTGGGAGTCGGCTCAGGTACCTGCGCCGGGCCGGATTTGGCCTGGTCAGTGGCGTGCACGTCGGCTCGTTCGCCGTCCGACTCGATGGCTGGACGGCCGGCCGACTGGGCAGAGGCCATTTCGGCAGAGTCGGCCGACTCGGGGTTGTGGTGCAGCACCTTTGCCACGAGGTCCGATCCGAAGTAGATCGACCCGACCGGGAGCGAGGTGGCCAGCAGCACGAGGGCCCAGTTCGCGGGGTCCCAGTCGGCCAGTCGGCCCCACTGCGTCGACTCGGTGTGCAGGGTCGGTATGAGGCCGTGCACGTAGTTCAGCAGGAGGCTGGCGAGCGTGTAGGTCGCAAGGACCCGGAGCGCGAACTTCCGGTCCGTACCCGTGAGCACGAGCGTGGCGACCAGTGCGAGGGCTATCAGGCCGTCGACCACGATCGGGTAGAGCAGGGCGGCGGTGGTGTCCGCGCCGATGGTACGGGCCACGTCGGACAGTGCGTTCCACGAGACCCGAAAGGCTATGAGGACCACGGCTACCAGCCCGAGGACCAGGGTGGTACGTGCGCCTGTCCGGCGAGCATCTCGTGGAGCAGTAGCAGGGTGATGCCGATGCGAATCGCCTCGGCCGAGGAGGGCGGTGATGCGGGCAGGCAAGCGGGGTACTCCAGGTGGGCTCGGGGGCGGCGGCCTTGGCGCAGGGGAGGGCAGGGGTGGCCGCCGTGAGGTGCGATGTCTCGTACCACTCGTCGCGTGCCTGGTCAGAACAGGTACGGGTGGCGTGGTGATGTCGACTCGACTCGTTGCGGCTCTCCCACTCGTCCCCGCGCTGACCTGCGCGGGGACGAGTGGTGCGAGTGGAGTCGGGTCAGGCTGCGGTGTCGGGCAGCGGCTCATCCGCCGGCCGGGCGGCCTCGGCCACAGCCCTGGGCTCGGGGCAGTAGCGGGCCCAGGTGTCGAGGAATTGGTTCCGCGCGAAGCCCTTGGCCTGGGCGCCGTCGGGGAAGCGGCGGTTGGCTGAGCCGATGCCGTACGGCTTCAGGAGCAGCTGCAGTCCCCGTGGAGTCAGCCCGTTGGCGCCGTACTCGGCCCAGGGAGCTTCCCGATCCGCGTTCAGGGATTCCAGCAGATGCTTCGTGCTCAGCACGGCCGGGTCGCCCACAGCGGCGAAGGCACGGCGGATCCCGACCAGGAGGCGGGTGCGTAGACCGCCCTCCTCGTCCTGGCCGGCCTCGTAGTCGGTCATGGTTCGGCAGGCGGTGCGGGCGAGCGCGGGCCAGTCGCCCCCGGCGAGGTCGGCGATGATGACCAGCGGTTCCCAGGTGTCTGCCGCGCGGTCCTCGACCGGCATGGGGGGCTCCGTGGCCATCGCCTGCTCGTACAAGGGTTGCAGCCAGGCGTGGAGGCGGTCGCGGATCGCGTTCAGGGCAGGGGTGTCCCGGTTGGTGCGGAAGGACGCCACCTTCTCCCCTGCCGCGCGGCGGCGCATCCGGATCACCACCGCCCGGTCCATGATCGTGTCCGGCAGGTCACCGATCCCGGCGAGAGCGGCCATGGCGAAGGTGGGGAACTCCTGCACCTGGTGCTCGGGCCCGGATACTCGCAGAGTGGGCCGGCCACGCTGGTGCCCCGCGTTGATGAGGCCGCGGACCTCCTCGTTCTTCTCTGCGGCCTTGGTGGTGCTGAACATGGTGTCGGCCTCGTCTACCAGGAGGGCCGGCGGGTCGTCCCCGTCGATCGACCGGAAGATCGCCGCTGCGCTGGCGTTGACCGTGATCAGGCGGTTGTGCACGGTCTCGGTCACCACGTCCAGCAGCCTGGACTTGCCGCACCGCTTCTCCGGGGCGACGATCGCCAGGCGCGGCGCGTGCTGCCACGCGCGCTGCAGATGCGTCGCCGCGACCCACAAGGCCACCGACGTGACGGCCTCCTCGCTCGGCATCGCCACGTACCGCTTGACCTGCGCTCGAAGGGCATCCAGGATCTGCGCTCCTTCGGACAGCGGCGGCGGCGAGGGGCAGTCGTCGCTGTCCTCCTCTGGCGAAGGCGCAACGGGGCCGGCCGGTTGGCCGGGCACGGCGACTGGAGGCCATGAGGTGCCGGAGCCGTTGGGACGGGATGGCGCATTCGGCTGGGGATCGGTCATACTGGGCATCAGCTCCTCTGCTTGCGGGCCATATGGGACGGCAATCCCGGTCTCCGCAGGTTGATCGCTAGGGATGGCGGTTGAGAGGTTTGCGCTTGAGCCCCCGGCATCGCCGGGGGCTTCTTTCATGTCACGTGCGGTCGTGCGGGCTCCTCGGGTTGATCGGGTGGGACCACCACTATGCCACATGAATTGCGGATCGCAGAAGTGTTCTGCGTCTCGCAGTAGACGTGCTACTCTTATGGAGTCCTTGCAAATGGCAGGGGAGTGCTACGTACGGAAGGAGGTGGCCATGGCGGATGAAGACCCGCCGCAGGGCGTACTGCTCAGCGGCGAGGGCAACGTCGCGGTGCGCATCAAACTGGAACGTGAGGCGCGCGGGTGGAGCACCAACGCCCTGTCCGACCGCATGAACGAGGCCGGCTTCGAGATGAATCCGTCCGCGGTCTGGCGGATCGAAAACGGCAAGCGTCGCATCAACCTCGACGAGACCATCGGCTTCGCCGAGGTCTTCGGTCTCGACCTGCGCAACCTCGTCGGCCCCCCGCAGCTGGCCGCCAAGGCCCGCGCCATGGAGCTCATCGACGAGATCATTGACGCGTTCCGCGCGACCCAGAGAGCCAATTTGGCTTTCACCGAGGCGCGCGACGCCCTCGACGCCTACCTCGCCGAGTATCCCGATATCCGCGAGGAAGCCGACGTGATGGTCTCCAACGCCATGGCGGAGGAGGCCAGCAGGACCATGCTGAAGATGCACGGCCCTCCGCCTGGCGGCGACGTCGAGCCTGCTGACGAGGTATAGCCCCCTGCTCCCTCTCCCGTACTGGGCCCGCAAACCCCCAGTACGGGCAGTCCACTCTCATCCCTAGCGATCGACCGGCGGGTCGGCGTTGCCGCGCCCCATACCCGCCAGAAGAGGACCCATCCCTTGCGCCAACCCGCGATAGCCCCTGCCTCCGCACTGACTTCGCATGCCGAGGCCGCCCTGCCGCGCCTCTATGCCCCCGAGGAGGTCGCCGCCGTACTCGGCTGCTCCGCCTGGTGGGTCAAAGACCGTGCTCGTCGGCGACTCATCCCGTTCACCCGCGTCGGCCGCGCGTACCGCTTCTCGGACGACCACCTCGCGGAGATCATCCGCATGCACGAAGAGCGCCCGGTCCAGACTCCGCAGCGTTCTGGTACCCCTGCGCCGCCCCGGAAGCCTCGCGCTCGGCAGCAGCCCGATACGACCGTGCCCACTGTCCGCCTCAAGGTCCGGCCGCCACGCCGGACGACCAAGCCCCAGTACTGGACCGCGGCTTAACGCACCCCACACAGCAGAAGGGAGGGAAATCTGTGGGTTACGCAGAAAAGCGTGGCGGCTACTGGCGCGGCCGCTACAAGATCGAGGACGGCAAGTACGGCACCGTCGCCGATTCCACGGGCGCCGTGGTCAAGTTCGCCACCAAGCGCGAGGCCAAGCAGGCTGCAGACGCGGAAGAGGTGACCGTTCGGCGCGGTGAGTGGCGCGACCCGGGCCTTGGTCACGAGACCTTCGGCGCATACGCCAGCCGCTGGTACGCCGGCCAGGACCTGGCCGCCTCGACCATGCAGAACTACAAGCGCCACATCGAGGAGCACCTGCTCCCCGACTTCGAGGAGAAGGCGCTCGCGGGCATCCTGCGCACGGACGTCGACGCATGGGAGAAGAAGGAGCGGGCCGAGTACGCGGCCTCCAGCGTCAAGACCTGGCGCTCGACACTCCACCTGATCTTCGAGGACGCGATCGACGAGGGTCTGCTCACGTCCAACCCGGCGGCCCGTCGGCGCGGGCGAGGCAAGCGAGCCGGCCGTTCCCGTGACCGCGGGCCGGAGAAGGTCGTCACCGACGCACTCGGCATCCTGCTCACCGCAGAGCGGGCCGCCCTACTGTCCGGCCGCGACGACGAGTTCGTCGCCACCGTCCTCAAGGGCTATACCGGCAAGCGCTGGGGCGAAATCGTCGGCCTGGAAACGGAGTTCGTGCGGCCCAATGCCTTCCGGGTCGAGTGGCAGCTGTACGAACTCGACACCGGAGAGCTGGTGCGCTGCCCGCCCAAGGACGACAGCTACCGCGTCATCGACTCGGCGGACTGGCTGTCGGCCCTGGTCTTCAACCACATCGCTCACACGAAGCCGACACCCTGCTCCTGCCACGGCAGGACGTACGTCTTCCGGGGCCAGGGTGTGGCGCGTACCGGCGGTCACCAGGGCGCGAAGCTCGTCGACGTCGCCCGCCGTGCCGAAGTCTCCACAGGCACGGTCTCGAACGTCCTCAACCATCCCGACCGTGTACGCGAGGAGACCCGCATACGAGTCGAGCTCGCCATCGCAGAGCTCGGGTTCGTACGTGGCGGTGCTACGTCGGACCATGCTGCTCACTGGCGCCGAAACGGCTTCGCCACCTGGCTTTTCACCCCGGCGGCCTCCGGCTGGTACCCGAAGAAGGCGCCCCAGGAGGCCCGCCCGGTGCCGATCCTCGGCGAGCCGTGGCCCGGCATCCCAGCCCGAGGCCGAGGGGCAGCTGCTCGGGCTGACGCCTGCTGGCTACCGATCGCGAAGGGCCTCACGCCCCACGGGCTCCGGCACACCCACCGCACGATGATGGAGGACCTCGGCACCGAGAAGGTCCTCATGGACGAACGCATGGGCCACATCGACGGCTCGGTCTCCGCGCGCTATGCCCACGTCACGCCCGGCATGCGCCGGCGCCTCATGCTCGGCTTGACCGAGCAGTGGGAGGCGGCACTCGCCGCCAGGCGTGCTCTGCACCCGCGTTGCCCGGTATCTGCCCTGGACCGGCTCCTGCAGGGTGGCGGCTGACGAGGCAGGCTCAGCCCGTCCTAGGAGGGCTGGGCCTCGCCAGGTCCCCAGGTGTCTCCCTTGCGGATGTTGCAGATCCAGTGGGCTGCCTGCAGGTTCTCGGCTGTGTGCGCGCCGCTCTCCGCGACCGGCTGGATGTGGTCGAGAGTGGCGGACCACGGGTCGGGCCACTCAGCGGAAGGGTTCATGGCGCGGTGGCACAGCTTGCATACCCATTGATCGCGATCGTAGATGCCGAACGGGTCCACCTGATCAGCGCCTGCGTTGAGAGTGCCATAGCCGCGCATGCGGGCCTGGTAGCTGTTGCGGGCCCGGGTGGAGCGCCGCTGCTTTTCCGAGCGGGCGGCATATGCCGGAGTCCAGAGGGTGGGTGTCGGTTCGGCGACGCAGACCCAGGCTTCCCAGTCGTAGGTCTTCCCACCTTCGTCCACGTCACGGAAGATCTCGTTCTGCCAGTGCCACTGCCGGCCGTCGTCTCCCTCGAACGAAGTTTGCTGGACGAGGGGGTGTTCTTGGCCGGGCACCTTGGTCCACCACAGGATGCGGTCCGTGTAGGCCAGAAGGGCGCCGGTCTGCTGGTGGATCGCGACCATCGGCTCCGCGTGGGGTTCAGAGTTTGCCCGGACCAGCGCGACGAGCTCGTCAGCGCCCAGGGACGTTGCGGTGGCGTACGCCGTGACGGAGTCGTGCCGCTCGATGACATCGCCTTCGATGGGGCTCAGCCCGTAGAACTCGTATGGGAAGTCGTCGTCGGCCGCCCTGGTGCCGAAGACCTGCGGTTCCCGTGCAGCCGCGAACCGGACACGCTGGTCGGCATCGGCGGAGGATCGGTCACCTCGATCAGGTATGGCGGCCAAGTCGATCTCACCCTTCGCGATCCGCGTCTTCGTGCGCCGCTTGAGAGTGGTGTTGCACCGACCCGAGCAGACGTGCCGATCGCGGTGCTCCCAGTGCGCGCTCTTTGACACGGGCACTCCGCAGATCCGGCAAGGTTCGCCGCCCGTGGCACGTTCCGCAGCCGCGAGGATGGGGTTCCAGTAAGGATCACCAGGAACCTTGCGGGTCCTGGCGGGGTCGGGCACCGGAGGCGTCCCCGGTGTGAGCGTCTGCATCGGGCGCCACACCTTCGGCGCGTCCTTCGGGCGTTCGACCCGCTGCCTCTTGGCAGCCGAGGTACGGCAAGGATCGGAGCAGTACTTCTGGCTGCGCGGGCGCCAATATTCCATCACCGTGCCGCAGACCGAGCACGGGCGACCCGCTCGTTCAGAGGCGCTGTTGTCGGCGTCGTCGGTGCTGCTGAGGCCGTAGTCCACAGGCTGTCCTCAGGTCGAGTGGTCGACTGAAGTTCGCGACCGCGCAGGTGCGAGCGGACACGTGGGAGGCGTGCCTCCCTTGCCGGGCGATCGGCCGCTGGGAGAAGCCGACCAAGATCTTCTCCCAGTTTTCTCCCAAACGATCTCCGGGAACGAGTCAGGGGCCTGATCCACTAAGTGGATCAGGCCCCTGACCTGGCATTTCACTGTCGGGGTGGCGGGATTTGAACCCACGACCTCTTCGTCCCGAACGAAGCGCGCTACCAAGCTGCGCTACACCCCGATGTCCACCGATTGTCCCGGCGACATCGATTACTTTAGCCCACCTGCGCCCGGAGGCGAAATCCGGTTTTGTTCCCGGCAGGGGACTCAGTCGCGAGGCGTCAGCGTCAGCAGGGTCGCCTCGGGCGGGCAGGCGAAGCGGACCGGGGTGTAGCGGTTCGTGCCGCAGCCCGCCGAGACGTGGAGGTAGGAGCGCCGCTCACCGACCGTGTGGCTGGAGAGGCCCTTCACCCGGTCGGTGTCCAGGTCGCAGTTGGTGACGAGGGCGCCGTAGAAGGGGATGCAGAGCTGGCCGCCGTGGGTGTGGCCGGCCAGGATCAGGGGGTAACCGTCCGCCGTGAAGGCGTCCAGGGACCGCAGGTAGGGGGCGTGGACGACGCCGATCGAGAGGTCCGCGCCCGTTTCCGGACCGCCGGCGACCTCCGCGTAGCGGTCCCGCTTGATGTGGGGGTCGTCCAGGCCGGTGAAGGCGATCTCGAGCCCGTCGGCCTTGATCCGGCCCCGGGTGTTGGAGAGGTTCAGCCAGCCGGCCTCGTCGAAGGCGTCCCGCATAGGCTCCCAGGGATTGTGGACGACGCCGGTCGCCGGTGCGTTCCCGTTGAGCCCGTGCTTGCCCTGCGTCTTCTCCAGGAGATAGCGGACCGGGTTGCGGAGCTTCGGGCCGTAGTAGTCGTTGGAACCGAAGACGTAGACCCCGGGGAACTCCATCAGCGGACCGAGCGCGTCGAGCAGCTCCGGCACGGCCTCCGGGTCGGAGAGGTTGTCACCGGTGTTGACCACGAAGTCCGGGCGCAGGCCCGCCAGCGACTGCAGCCAGGCGCGCTTCTTGCGCTGGCCGCTCACCATGTGGATGTCCGAGACCTGGAGTACGCGCAACGGACGGGATCCGTGCGGGAGTACGGGAATCGTGACCCGGCGGAGGCGGAACGAGCGGGCTTCGAACCCGGCCGCGTACACGAGGCCGGCGGCACCGACCGCTGCGCCGACTGCCGTTGCTTTCAGGGGTACTCCGTAGCGTGCGCGCATGGCTCCATCGTCGCAGAAACGGTGCGGCGGGACGAAAACAGGCGGGCGGCAGGTCTGCCGTACCTGTCACAATCGCCGCATGACCACGCTCAAGTCCAAGCTCAAGGAAGACCTCACCACGGCCATGAAGGCGCGTGACGAGCTCACCTCGTCCACCCTCCGGCTCACCCTGACCGCGATCACCAAGGAAGAGGTCAGCGGCAGGACGTCGCGTGAGCTCACCGACGACGAGGTGCAGAAGGTGATCGCCAAGGAGGCGAAGAAGCGCCGCGAGGCGGCCGAGGCCTTCGCCCAGGGCGGCCGGACGGAGCAGGCCGAGCGGGAGAAGGCCGAGGGCGAGCTGCTCGACGCGTACCTGCCCAAGCAGCTCTCCGACGACGAACTGAACGCGATCGTCGCGCAGGCCGTCGAGGAGGCGAAGGCCTCCGGCGCCGAGGGGCCGCGCGCGATGGGCGCCGTCATGAAGATCGTCAGCCCGAAGGTGGCGGGGCTCGCCGAGGGCGGCCGGGTGGCCGCCACCGTGAAGAAGCTGCTCGCGGGCTGAAGGACCGGTACGTGAAGGAGGGGCACCCCCTGCTCGGGGGCGCCCCTCCTTCATTTCATGGCGTGGACCGTGCGGCCCGGACGGTCAGGGACCGTTGCCGCCGCGTCCGCCGCCGTCGTTCCCGCCGATGAAGCCGGGCGGCAGGGTGATGCCGCCGATCGGGTCGGCTCCGGGCTTGTCGTCGCCGGTGCCGGTGCCGTTACCGCCGGTGGTGCCCTCGTCGCCCCCGTCGCGGGCCTCGCCCTTCTCCTTGTCCGCCACCTTCTCGGCACCACGCGGCACCGAGACCGGCTGGAAGGACGGGGTCTCCGAGGCGTCCAGCGCCCCGGTCATCGCGGTCTTCCAGATGGGGCCGGGCAGGCAGCCACCGCAGACCTTCTCGTAGTACTGGCCACCGATGGTGATGTCGTACATCTTGGTGGCCTTCTCACCGATGTCGTCGCCGACCCAGACCGCGGTGGAGAGATTCGGGGTGTAGCCGACGAACCAGGCGTCGAGGCGGTCGTTCGTCGTGCCCGTCTTGCCCGCGTTGTCGCGGTCGGAGAGGCCCGCCAGGGTGCCGGTGCCGTCCTCGACCACGCCCTTGAGCATCTCGCTGATGGTGTCAGCGGTCCTCTCGCTCATCGCGCGGGAGCACTTGGTCTTCGGGGCGTCGAGCTTCTTGCCGTTGGCGTCGGTGATCGACTCGATGGCGACGGGCGAGCAGTACGTGCCCCGGTTGGCGAACGTGGCGTACACGGAGGCCATCGAGAGCGGGGTGCTGACCTCACCGCCGAGGGTGATCGAGGCGTGTTCCTCGATCTCCTTGCCGTCGCCCCGCTCGTAGCCCACCTTCTTCGCCATCTCGACCGTCTCGCAGAGCCCGGTCTTCTGCTCCAGCTTGGCGAAGTAGGTGTTGATGGACTTGCCGAGCGCGCTCGTCATGTCCCAGGTGCCCTTCTCGGACTCCAGCTCGTTCACCAGGTCCCAGTTGCTGCTGCCCGTCGGGGCCCCGGCACAGGTGCGGAAGGAGTTCAGCGGAAGCGACATCTTCCAGTCGGTGGTGTAGCTCAGAGCCGGGCTGATGCCCTTCTCCAGAGCGGCGGCGGCGGTGATCGGCTTGAAGGTCGAGCCGACCTGGAAGCCGTAGGTGCTGCCGCCCATCTTGTTGCTGACGCCGAGGTTGAGCATCGTCTGGTGCTTGTTCTGGTCCAGGCCGTACGGCCTGGACTGGCTCATCGAGAGGACCTTGCCGGTGCCGGGCTCGACCTGCACCACGGACGCTGCGACCTTGTCGTCCTTGTTGACCTTCGAGGTCGCGGCCTCGTCGGCGGCCTTCTGCGCGCGCGGCGAAAGCGTGGTCCTGATGGTCAGCCCACCGAGGTTCCACAGTTTGGCGCGTTCCTCGTGGGTCTTCCCGAAGGCCGGATCGGTCAGGACGATCTTGCGCACGTAGTCGCAGAAGAAGCCGGCGCCGTTGTCAGCTGTGATGCAGCCGCTGTTCGGCCTGCTGACCTTCAGATCGAGAGGGGAGGCGATGGCCCTGTCGGCCTCGTCCTGCGAGATGCTGCCGACAACGGCCATGCGCTGCAGCACGATGTTGCGGCGCTTGGTCGCCTCCTCGGCGTCGTTGACCGGGTCGTAGCGGGTCGGTGACTGGACGAGACCGGCCAGCATCGCCGCCTCCTCCAGCTTCAGGTCCTTGGCGTGTTTGGAGAAGTAGCGCTGCGACGCGGTCTCGATGCCGTAGGCCTGCTGACCGAAGAAGGTGATGTTGAGGTAGTTCTCCAGGATCTTCTTCTTGCCGAGTTCTTCCTCGACCTGGATCGCGTACTTCAGCTCCCGGACCTTGCGGCCCAGCGTCTGCTGGGTGGCTTCGGCGACCTTGTCCGGGTCGTCGCCCGCCTCCTCGACGAAGACGTTCTTCACGTACTGCTGGGTGAGTGTCGAGGCGCCCTGCGCGGCTCCGCCGGCCTGCACGTTGCGGTTCATCGCACGCAGGATGCCCTTGAGGTCGACGGCCCCGTGCTCGTAGAAGCGCGAGTCCTCGATCGCGATGATCGCGTCCTGCATGTACGGGGAGATGTCCTTGAGCGGGATGACGGTACGGTCACGCGAGTAGTCCGTCGCGATGAGCCCGCCCTCGTTGTCCAGGATCGTGATCCGCTGGCTCAGCGGCGGGGTCTTGAGGTTGGAAGGGATCTCGTCGAATCCCTCGACCGTCCCCTTGGCCGCGAGCCCGAGGGCGCCGGCGGCCGGCAGCGCGATGCCTGCCAGCACAGCTCCGGAGAGCGCGGCGACACCGAGGAACTTGGCGGCCTGCTGGGTCGTCGTCAGACCCCCGCCTGAGCGCTTCTTTGGCATGAGGGCAGCCTACGTTCTCATTCGCCGGACATACGGATAGGCCTTGGCCTAAGCTGGTCTCAACTGTCACAGCAGCCGGGTCCTGCATCAACCCCCCTGCACAGCCCGCAGCAGAATTCAGCCACATGCCGAGGCGTTCCCGAATTCGCCTCATGTGTCGGTTGATGTCCGTTGCGACATGGGCTTTCTGCCCTGATGTGGCCGGGTTGGTCGCGCATGTCCCCGCATCACTCCCCTGGGTGATCTGCCGCGTACGCATAGTCCGTTCGGGCCATCCAAGATTGGGCCCGAAGGGGGTGTTGTGCTGTCGCCACCTTCCGTAACGTCCTCAACTGGCAGCGGTGAATATGCCGCTGCCGCCGTGGGGGAGCCTCGATTCGGGAGAGGACGGCGCCGGAATGGGCTGGGTAACCGACTGGAGTGCGCAGGCAGCCTGCCGCACTACCGATCCGGATGAATTGTTCGTGCAAGGGGCAGCGCAGAACAGGGCCAAGGCGGTGTGCACCGGATGCCCGGTGCGGACCGAGTGCCTGGCCGACGCGCTGGACAATCGCGTCGAGTTCGGCGTGTGGGGCGGGATGACGGAGCGGGAGCGCCGCGCTCTGCTGCGCCGACGGCCCACCGTCACGTCCTGGCGCCGCTTGCTGGAGACCGCGCGCAGTGAGTACGAGCGGTCCACGGGCATGCTGCCCGCAGGGGTGGGTCTGGACGACGACGCGCTGCACGACGACGAACTGCACGAGACGTTCGCCGCCGTGGGGTGAGCTGCAAGGCCGCCACGCAGGAGACTGCGGCGGTCCTACACAGCTCCGGCCGGGGCAGAAGCGGACCCGGTCGCGAGCAGTTCCCCGATGGCTCTGAGGCCTGAGAGGTCGTGCACGTCACCGGGCAGCGCGGCCACCTCGGTCACCGGAACTTCGGGGTGGAGCGTGGTGAAGCGGTCGCGCGTGTGCTGCTCGCGCGCGACGACCTGCATCCGCTCGGCGTGCAGCCGCAACAGGCCTGCGGTCAGCTGCTCGACGGATACGTCGGCGGATACGGCGTCCGTAGCGGGTGGTGTGCCCTGTCCGTCCGTTCCCGTGTGCTCCGTTTCCGTGTGCGTGGATGGCCCGGACGGGTCAGGCGACTTTCGGCCACGGCCGTGCGGCTCGCGGGTGCGTGATGTCCGGTCGTGCTGAGGCGGCTCCTGCTGTGGCGGCTCGTGCGGAGGGAGTTCGTCACTGCGTTCGGGGGAGAGCGGCGACTCCGGGGCTTCAGGTGAGGCGGCGGGCACCGGGCTCACCGGGTCACCAAGGCCAGCTTTCCCGGCCGTCTGATCCACAATGCCGACGCCTTCAAGATTTTCTGCTGCCGCCAGCGCCTGTTCCGCGGAGAGCCGTGCGGCCTCGCTTCCGTGCACACGGTTGAGGACCAGACCGGCCAGCGGCATCTCCTCCGCGGCCAGCCGTTCCACGAAGTACGCGGCCTCGCGCAGCGCGTCCCGCTCCGGCGTCGCCACCACGAGGAACGCCGTGCCGGGCGCTTGCAGCAGCTTGTACGTCGCGTCGGCCCGGGTGCGGAATCCGCCGAACATGGAGTCCATCGCCGCGACGAAGGTCTGTACGTCGCGCAGGAACTGCCCGCCGAGCAGCTTGCCGAGCGTCCCCGTCATCATCGACATCCCGACGTTGAGGAATTTCATCCCGGCCCGCCCGCCGATCTTCGCGGGGGCGATCAGCAGCCGGATGAACTTCCCGTCGAGGAACGAGCCGAGACGTTTCGGCGCGTCCAGGAAGTCCAGCGCGGAACGGGACGGCGGGGTGTCGACGACGATGAGGTCCCACTCGTCGCGCGCCCTCAGCTGCCCGAGCTTCTCCATCGCCATGTATTCCTGCGTGCCCGCGAACCCGGCCGACAGCGACTGGTAGAAGGGGTTCTCCAGGATCGCGTGGGCCCGCTCGGCATCGGTGTGCGCCTCGACGGTCTCGTCGAAGGTGCGTTTCATGTCGAGCATCATGGCGTGCAGTTCGCCCTCGCCGTCGATGTCCTCGACCCGGCGCGGGATGTTGTCCAGCCGGTCGATGCCCATGGACTGGGCGAGCCGGCGGGCCGGGTCGATGGTGAGGACGACGACCTTGCGGCCGCGCTCGGCCGCCCGTACACCGAGTGCCGCCGCGGTCGTGGTCTTGCCCACGCCGCCGGAGCCGCAGCACACGACGATACGGATCTCCGGATCGTCCAGCAGCGCGTCGGTCTCCAGTCCCGGGGCGATGTCCGTGCCCGGTCCCGGTGCGTCGTCCGCGACCGGTCCCCGTGCGATGTCCGTGCCCGGTGTCATGTCCCCACCCCTCGTCCGGAGCCGTTTCGCTTCCCGCCCCCCGGCGTCTGCCCCGCCGCGTCCGCGGCCTCGTCGCCGACGCCCTGTTTACGGAACTCCTCCGCCAGCTCGTACAGCGCGGCCAGGGTCACTCCCTCGCCCATGAGCGGCAGCTCGGTCATGGGCAGCCCCAGTCCGGTCAGCGCCGCGCGCTGCTCACGCTCCAGGCCGACCCGCTGGGCATGCTCGGCGGCCTGCTCGACCAGCGGTCGCACCAGGGCGGCGGAACCGGTCACGCCGGCCCGGGTGAGCGTCTTCGCGATCTCCTTGCGACGGCCTCCCGACGCCGTACGCAGTGCGTCCTCGTCCAGCAGGTGGGGCCGCACCATGTTCACCACGACCCGGCCGACGGGCAGTTCGGCGGCCCGCAGCTCGGCGATGCCGTCCGCGGTCTCCTGGACCGGCATCTCCTCCAGGAGCGTCACCAGATGGACCGCGGTCTCCGGGGACTTCAGGACCCGCATCACGGCCTGCGCCTGGTTGTGTATCGGACCGATCCTCGCCAGCCCCGCCACCTCGTCGTTCACATTGAGGAAGCGGGTGATGCGTCCGGTGGGGGGCGCGTCCATGATCACGTAGTCGTAGACGAACCTGCCCTGCTTGTCCTTGCGGCGTACGGCCTCGCACGCCTTGCCGGTCAGCAGGACGTCCCGGACACCCGGTGCGATGGTGGTGGCGAAGTCGATCGCGCCGAGCTTCTTCAGCGCCCGGCCCGCACTGCCCAGCTTGTAGAACATCTGGAGGTAGTCCAGGAGCGCGCGCTCGGCGTCGATCGCCAGTGCGTGCACCTCCCCGCCGCCGGGCGCCACGGCGATCCTGCGTTCCTCGTAGGGGAGCGCCTCGGATTCGAAGAGCTGGGCGATGCCCTGCCTGCCCTCGACCTCCACGAGGAGGGTGCGCCTGCCCTCGGTCGCGAGGGCGAGCGCGAGTGCGGCGGCGACCGTGGTCTTACCGGTCCCGCCCTTGCCGCTGACGACCTGGAACCTGCTCACGTCTTCGAGCCTAACCAGTCGGCAGGCAGGCTACGCACGAGACCGCCTGTGCCAGGCATTACAGTCGGCTCATGACCAAGTGGGAATACGCGACCGTGCCCCTTCTCGTGCACGCGACCAAGCAGATTCTGGACACCTGGGGCGAGGACGGCTGGGAGCTGGTCCAGGTGGTTCCCGGCCCGAACAACCCCGAGCAGCTCGTGGCCTACCTGAAGCGGGAGAAGCCGTAGTGGCGGGCGCCGTCGAGGCGAAGCTCGCAGAGCTCGGCCTGACGCTTCCCGACGTCGTACCGCCGCTGGCCTCCTACCAGCCGGCCGTGCGGTCCGGGGTGTACGTCCACACCTCCGGGCAGCTCCCGATGGTGGACGGCAAGCTCGCGGTGACCGGCAAGGTCGGCGCCGAGGTGACGCCGGATGAGGCCAAGGAACTGGCGAAGACCTGCGCACTGAACGCCCTCGCGGCGGTGAAGTCGGTCGCCGGTGACCTGGACCGGATCGCACGGGTGGTGAAGGTGGTGGGCTTCGTCGCCTCGGCCTCCGACTTCACCGGGCAGCCGGGAGTGGTCAACGGAGCGAGCGAGCTGCTGGGCGCGGTCCTGGGCGACAAGGGCGTGCACGCGCGCAGCGCCGTGGGCGTCGCGGTGCTGCCGCTGGACGCACCGGTGGAGGTCGAGGTCCAGGTCGAGCTCGTCGAGGCCTGATCCCGCACCTCCACGATCCCGTCCGGCCGAGGCGACCGGGCGGGATCGCGCATGTCCGGCTCATGCGTGCAAGGGGCAGACATCGAGGACCGGGGCCCTCGAACATCGGCCCTGTTACGGATAGCCTCCGGCCATGTCCAACGGTCAGTGGTACCCACCCGAATGGCCCGCCCGGATCCGGGCCCTCGCCGGCGGCGAGCTGACGGCCGTGACCCCCAGGCGTGCGGCCACGGTGATGCTGCTCCGGGACGACACGGCGGGGCCGGATTCCGCCGGCCCCACCGTCCACATGCTGCGCCGGCGTACCTCCATGCCCTTTGCCGGCGGGGCGTACGCCTATCCGGGTGGCGGGGTCGATCCGCGCGACGACGACCACCTCGTGGGCTGGGCCGGACCGTCCCTGGACACCTGGGCCGGCCGTCTGGGCGTCGGCACGGCCGCCGAGGCACAGGCCGTCGTGTGCGCCGCGGTCCGGGAGACGTTCGAGGAGGCGGGAGTCCTGCTGGCCGGGCCGGCCGCCGACACCGTCGTGAGTGACACCACGGGCGCCGACTGGGAGGCGGACCGGAAGGCCCTCGTCGCCCGCGAGCTGTCCTTCGCCGGCTTCCTGGACCGCCGGGGCCTGGTGCTGCGCTCCGACCTGCTGGCCGCGTGGGCGCGCTGGATCACCCCGGCCTTCGAACCGCGGCGCTACGACACCTGGTTCTTCGTGGCCGCGCTCCCCGAGGGCCAGCGCACCCGGAACGTCTCCACCGAGGCCGACCGGACGGTGTGGATCCGGCCGGGCGACGCGACCGACGGCTACGACAGGGGTGACCTGCTGATGATGCCGCCCACCGTGGCCACCCTGCGGGCGCTGAAGCCGTACAGAACGGCCGCGGAGGTGCTGAAGGCGGCGGATTCCCAGGACCTCGGTCCCGTACTGGCAGAGGCCCGCATGGAGGGTGAGGAGCTGGTGCTGAGCTGGCCGGGGCACGACGAGTTCACCAAACACCTCCCGGCATCCGGGGGATCCGCGTCTGTTCCCGCGGGCGAGGGCGCGGACGGGTCCTCCTCATGAGCGACGCGGCCGCACTGCCCGGGCAGCCCCGCGGCGGGGTCCTCTCCGGGCCCGCCACCACCCGTACGGTCAACGTCCTGGCCCCCAACGCCTCGGCGATGACCCTGGACGGCACGAACACCTGGATCGTCGCGGAGCCGGACTCCGACCTCGCGGTCGTGATCGACCCGGGGCCGCTCGACGACGTACATCTGCGGGCCGTCGTCGAGACCGCGGAGAGGGCGGGCAGACGCGTCGGCCTCACCCTGCTCACGCACGGGCACCCCGATCACGCGGAGGGGGCCGCCCGGTTCGCCGAGTTCACGCGCACGAAGGTGCGCGCCCTGGACGTGGCGCTGCGGCTGGGCGACGAAGGGCTCACGGCGGGGGACGTGATCACCACAGGAGGTCTCGAACTCCGGGTCGTTCCCACCCCGGGGCACACCGCGGACTCCCTCTCCTTCCATCTGCCCGCGGACCGGGCCGTGCTGACGGGTGACACGATCCTGGGTCGCGGCACCACCGTCGTCGCCCACCCGGACGGCAGGCTCGGCGACTACCTGGACACCCTGCGCCGTCTGCGCTCGCTGACGGTCGACGACGGGGTGCACACGGTCCTCCCGGGGCACGGGCCGGTACTGGAGGACGCGCAGGGCGCCGTCGAGTTCTACCTGGCCCACCGAGCACACCGCCTGGCCCAGGTCGAGACGGCCGTGGAGGCCGGGCACCGGACGCCTGCCGAGGTCGTGGCGGCCGTGTACGCGGACGTGGACCGCTCCCTGTGGCCTGCGGCGGAGCTGTCGGTGCGGGCCCAGATGGAGTACCTGACCGAGCACGGCCTGATCTGAGGGGCAGCCTCGGCGCCGCCCCCTCCGCGTAAGCGAAAGGGCCCCACCGCACGGTGGGGCCCCTTCGGCGAGCGTACGAGGAACAGCGTCAGCGGGACCGCTTCGCCAGTCGCTCCACGTCCAGGAGAATCACGGCGCGCGCCTCCAGACGCAGCCAGCCGCGGCCCGCGAAGTCCGCGAGAGCCTTGTTGACCGTCTCGCGGGAGGCGCCGACCAGCTGGGCCAGCTCTTCCTGGGTGAGGTCGTGCACGACGTGGATGCCCTCCTCCGACTGCACACCGAAGCGGCGCGACAGGTCGAGGAGGGCACGGGCGACGCGTCCCGGCACATCGGAGAAGACCAGGTCGGACATCTGGTCGTTGGTCTTGCGCAGACGGCGGGCGACGGCGCGCAGCAGCGCGGTGGCCACCTCGGGGCGGGCGTTCAGCCAGGGCTGGAGGTCTCCGTGACCGAGTCCGAGGAGCTTGACCTCGGTGAGCGCGGTCGCGGTCGCGGTGCGCGGGCCCGGGTCGAAGAGCGACAGCTCGCCGATCAGCTCGCCGGGGCCGAGGACGGCCAGCATGTTCTCCCGCCCGTCGGGAGAGGTGCGATGGAGCTTCACCTTGCCCTCGGTGACCACATAGAGGCGGTCGCCCGGGTCGCCCTCGTGGAACAGCGCGTCACCGCGTGCGAGGGTCACTTCACTCATCGAGGCGCGGAGCTCCGCGGCCTGCTCGTCATCGAGCGCCGCGAAAAGCGGGGCGCGCCGCAGAACGTCGTCCACGAGTTCTCTCCTTGTCGGCCTGTTCAGGGAAGCGTGGTTTCCATGATGCCGGACGGTAAAACAGTGCGATCGATCACAAACCAGTTTGACGCACGGGCGCGCCGGACCCTACGGCAGGGGGCCGATCGGGCGTGGAGATGCGGTGACCGGGGCAGATGTCAGCCTCTGGCTCTAGGCTGGACGGGTGTCCGGAACGCCGGTGGGAGTGCAGGCCAAGGGGGCTGATGGGGTGTCGGGAGACAGGAATTCCGCTGTGGGCGAACAGGCCGTACGAAGTAGGAAAAATACCGCAGACGGCTCGACGGGCGGAGCGCCGGGCAAGCCCGCGAAATCCGAGACGCATCTCGCGATGGTCCGCCGTGCCCGCCGGATCGACCGCGAGCTCGCCGAGGTCTATCCGTACGCCCATCCCGAGCTGGATTTCCGTAATTCCTTCGAACTCCTGGTGGCCACGGTCCTCTCCGCCCAGACCACCGATCTGAGGGTCAACCAGACCACCCCTGCGCTCTTCGCCGCCTACCCGACGCCCGAGGACATGGCCGCCGCCGTCCCCGAGAAGCTTGAGGAGATCATCCGGCCGACCGGTTTCTTCCGGGCCAAGGCACGGTCCCTCCTGGGGCTGTCGGCCGCCCTGAGGGACGACTTCGGCGGAGAGGTCCCCGGCCGGCTGGAGGATCTCGTCAAGCTGCCCGGGGTGGGGCGCAAGACGGCCAACGTCGTCCTCGGCAACGCGTTCGGTGTGCCGGGCATCACGGTGGACACCCACTTCGGCCGGCTGGTCCGCCGCTGGAAACTGACCGTGCAGGAGGACCCGGAGAAGGTCGAGGCGGAGATCGCCGCGATCTTTCCGAAGAGTGAGTGGACGATGCTCTCGCACCGTGTGATCTTCCACGGCCGCCGCATCTGCCACTCCCGCAAGCCCGCGTGCGGCGCCTGCCCGATCGCCTCCCTCTGCCCCGCCTACGGGGAGGGCGAGACGGATCCCGAGAAGGCGAAGAAGCTCCTGAAGTACGAGATGGGCGGACATCCGGGCCAGCGCCTCAGCCCGCCCCCGGACTACCCGGGCAGTCCCGCACCACCGTTGGGAGGCGGGTGAGCAGCCGTCCCGCCGGGCAGGCCCGCGCGGAACGAAATGACCGACGACAGGCGTTGGAAAGACGGGGGTGCCCATGACGCACGCACAAAGCACACGGCCCGCGGCCGACGCGGCCACCACGGAGAGGGACGCGTCCCGTGACAGCGCGCTCACCGTCTCCTCGGACGGTCTGCCCGCCTGGCTCGAACCCGTGGCGAGGGCGGCGCGGACGGTGCAGGCCCGGCAGCTCAGCCGTTTCCTGCCGCCGGAGAGCGGCGCCGGGCGACAGTCCGCGGTCCTGATCCTCTTCGGCGAGGGCGAGCGTGGTCCGGAGCTGCTCCTGATGGAGCGTTCCGGCTCACTGCGTTCCCACGCCGGCCAGCCGTCCTTCCCCGGAGGCTCCCTCGACCCCGAGGACGGCGACCACGCGACCACAGGGCCGCTCAGGGCCGCGCTGCGGGAGGCCGAGGAGGAGACCGGACTCGATCCGAGCGGTGTCCAGCTCTTCGGCGTGCTGCCCCGCCTCTACATCCCGGTGAG
Organism: Streptomyces sp.; assembly: GCF_035563135.1. Taxonomy (GTDB): domain Bacteria; phylum Actinomycetota; class Actinomycetes; order Streptomycetales; family Streptomycetaceae; genus Streptomyces. The sequence goes on along the minus strand of NZ_DATMVN010000551.1, from coordinate 4,648 downwards.
CGGCTTCGTCGTCACGCCCGTCCTCGGCTGGTGGCGGACGCCCAGCCCGGTGGGGGCCGTCGATCCGGCCGAGACCGCCCGGGTCTTCACCGCCCCCGTGGCGGATCTCACGGATCCGGCCAACCGCGTGACAGCCGTCCACCCGAGCGGTCACCGAGGCCCCGCATTCCTGGTGGAATCCGCACTGGTCTGGGGATTCACAGCCGGTGTGATCGACAGGATTGTGCACTACGCGGGGTGGGAACGCCCCTGGGACAGGGCCAGGCAGGTGCCGCTCGACTGGCACGCATGACAGGCTGACTTCCGTGCTGCGCTGTTCCGGGCCTGGCCCGGACCCCGTCGAACCGGACGGGCCAGGTGACGAAACTGCGAGGCTATAGACGGTGAACGTGCTGGACATCCTGCTGCTCGTCGGCGCCGTGTGGTTCGCGGTCATCGGGTACCGCCAGGGTTTCGTCGTCGGCATCCTGTCCGTGATCGGTTTCCTGGGCGGCGGCCTCGTAGCCGTCTACCTGCTGCCGGTCATCTGGGACCAGGCGACCGACGGATCGGAGGTCTCCTCCACCGCTGCCATCGTCGCGGTCGTGATCGTGATCGTGTGCGCCTCCGTGGGCCAGGCGTTCACCACCCACCTCGGCAACAGACTCCGCCGCTACATCACATGGTCGCCGGCGCGCGCCCTGGACGCCACGGGCGGCTCCCTCGTCAACGTGGTGGCCATGCTCCTGGTGGCCTGGCTGATCGGCTCCGCACTGGCCGGTACGTCACTGCCGACGCTGGGCAAGGAGGTCCGCAGTTCCTCGGTCCTGCTCGGAGTCTCCCGGGTGATGCCCGATCAGGCTGCCAACTGGTTCACGGACTTCTCCTCCGTCCTCGCGCAGAACGGCTTCCCGCAGGTCTTCAGTCCCTTCGCCAACGAACCCATCACCGAGGTCGCCCCCCCGGACCCGGCGCTGGTCGGAAGCCCTGTGGCCGCCCGCGCCAAGAAATCCATCGTCAAGGTCGTCGGCATGGCACCGGGCTGCGGAAAGGTCCTCGAAGGAACCGGTTTCGTCTTCTCCGACCGCCGCGTGATGACCAACGCCCACGTCGTCGGCGGCGTCGACGAACCGACCGTCCAGATCGGGGGCGAGGGCAGGCTGTACGACGCCAAGGTCGTCCTCTACGACTGGCAGCGGGACATCGCCGTGCTGGACGTCCCGGACCTGGACGCCGAGCCGCTGCGCTTCACCGACACCGACACCGATGCGGGAAGCGGTGACAGTGCCATCGTCGCGGGCTTCCCGGAGAACGGCGCCTACGACGTACGATCCGCCCGCATCCGGGGCCGCATCGACGCCGACGGGCCGGACATCTACCACCGGGGCACCGTGCGGCGCGACGTGTACTCGCTCTTCGCGACCGTCCGCCAGGGCAACTCCGGCGGACCACTGCTCACTCCGGACGGCAAGGTGTACGGAGTGGTGTTCGCCAAGTCGCTCGACGACCCGGACACGGGTTACGCGCTGACGGCCGACGAGATCCGCGAGGACATCGAGCTCGGCAGGTCCGCGGTCCAGGAGGTCGACAGCCAGGGCTGCGCGCTCTGAGGCCCGGCGGCGAGGCCCTGCGCCCGGCTCGGGCTCGGCGCCCTCGGCCCGGTGGCGTCGGCTCCGGCCCGGTGGTGTTCTGGCTCCGGCGCGGCGGTTCCGAGCGGTGGGGAACCGTGGCAACGGTACGGCTCGGGCGGTGAGCTCTTGAGGAGGCCCGCCCCAGCGGTCACACCGGTACGGATGCCACGTACGGGGCCCTGGGCCTCAGCTGACCCAGGGACCTGTGCGTGGCGTGGTGTCCGAAGGTGTCCGCGTCATCCACGGGGATGGCGCAGGCGCGCCGAGACCCAGCGGGCCCGGCGGTGGAGGATGCGCGGAATGCCCAGCCGGAGATCGTGGAAATCGCTCACATCGTGCACCCGGCTCCGGGAGCCGCCCCCCTCATGAATGCTCGGACCAGCAGGAGCGGTCGAGCGGCGGTTGCGTGCTGCGTCATTGAAGTCGCGCGTCCAGCCCATACCTCGACGTGTGCCCGTGACCAGAGGTCGGTAATCGTGTGCGAGTCAGCCAATTGGCTTATGCGGCAGGCAATTGGCTGTTCGTCGGGCACCTGTACCCGTCGGCTACCGGTCGGGCTCAGGGTCCTTGAGCCAGTTGATGAGTTCGGTCGAGAAGGCGACGGGATCCTCCTCGTGGGGGAAGTGGCCCAGACCGTCGAAAAGCCGCCACCGGTACGGCGCCTCCACGTACTCACCGGACCCTGCGGAACTACGGGTCCGGATCGCCGGGTCGAGCGAGCCGTGGAGATGCAGCGTCGGTACACGGACCGGGCGTTTCATCCGCCGGTTGAACTGGACGCCGTCGGGGCGTGCCAGGGAGCGCACCATCCAGCGGTACGGTTCGATCGAGCAGTGCGCCGTCGACGGGATGCACATCGCGCGCCGGTAGACGTCCATCGTTTCGTCGTCGGGGAAGTCAGGGGTGCGCGGCCCCGACCAGTCACGGATCAGCCGTGCCACCAAAGCCGCGTCGTCCGCCACGAGCTGGCGCTCCGGAACCCACGGCCGCTGGAAGCTCCAGATGTGGGAGCCGGCCCGGGACTGCGCGAAGTCGGAGAGCATCGAGGAGCGCCAGCGGCGCGGATGCGGCATCGAAGAGACCACGAGCCGCCGGACCAGCTTCGGCCGCATCACGGCCGCCGTCCAGGCGAGGTAGCCGCCCATGTCATGTCCCACGAGGGCCGCGTCCGGCTCGCCGAGCGAGCGGATCACGCCGGTCACGTCGAGTGCCAGGTTCGCGGGGTCGTACCCCCGGGGCGTACGGTCACTGCCGCCGACCCCGCGCAGGTCCATCGCGACCGCGCGATAGCCGGCGCCGGCCAGAGCGGTCAGCTGATGGCGCCAGGTCCACCAGAACTGCGGGAAACCGTGCAGCAACAGCACCAGCGGCCCGTCGCCGAGCTCGGCGATATGGAAGCGTGCGCCGTTGGCCGCCACATCACGGTGGGTCCACGGTCCGTCGAGGCGGACGGGGCCGCCGGAACCGGCAGCCGGTCCCGGCGGGCCGGATGTGAAATCGGGGTCGGTCATGTGGACGAGCGTGTCACAGAGAGGGCCTTGTCCTGGACCGGTCGGCTTTCGATGGCCTTGTCCGCGAGGGTGCTGCCCTGCGCCTGCTCGATCGAGCGCGTGCCGACGGCGGGGCGGGGGTGCGGCTTGACGCCCTGCAGGACCGCAGCGGTCTGCTTGGCCGAGGCGATGGACTTCTCCGGAGGCTTGACCTTCTTGAACTTGGCGAGTCCGAACAGGGCGATCAGGATTCCCAGCAGGATGAACGCACCGCCGACGATCAGGAACGACCAGGCGAGACCGAGCCCCAGATTGTGGATTCCGTAGGCCGCGGCGAAGCTCAGCACGGGAATCGCGAACAGGATCAGTACACCCGTGACGATGAACGCCACGCTGCCGATCACGCCACGCTTGACGTCCTGCCGTACCTCGGCCTTGGCCAGGGCGATCTCGTCGTGCACCAGCGCGGACATCTCAGCGGTCGCCGAAGCGACCAGCTGCCCGAGACTACGGTCGGTGCTGCCCGCGTAATTGCCGGGGTCGCTCATCCCTGACTCCCTCTCCTCTTCCGTACATCCGATGTCAGATCATGCCGGACTGTCCGGCTTGCTGCTCGCTGCCCCTGCCTGTTCGGCAAGGCGGCGGTGCTCGGCGGCCTTCCTGTCGTGGAGCGCGGCCATGCGCAGGTGGTACTCGGGGTCACCCTGTTCGTACACGTCGGGCACCCCTGATTCGTCCGCGTCGAGCTCCTCGGCCTCGTACAGCGCCCTGTATCTGCGTACCCGCAGTTTGAGCAGTACACCGGAGAGTACGGCGGCAATGAGAGAGCCGAGGAGGACCGCCGCCTTCACGTCATTGATCATGTCCTCGTCGCCCGCGAACGCGAGCTCCCCGATGAGCAGCGAAACGGTGAAGCCGATACCGGCCAGCGTGGCCACGGCGAAGACATCTGCCCAGGCCAGATCCTTGTTCAGCTCGGCCTTGGTGAAGCGGGTGACGAGCCAGGTACCGCCGAAGATGCCGATGGTCTTGCCGACGACCAGACCGAGGACCACCCCGAGTGTTTCGGGCCGGGTGAAGACACCGGCCAGGGCATCGCCCTTCAGGGTGACACCGGCCGAGAAGAGGGCGAACAGCGGAACCGCGAAGCCGGCCGACAGGGGCCGCACCATGTGCTCGATGTGTTCGCCCGGGGAACGCGTCTCTCCTTCGCGTCTGGTGCAACGCAGCATGAGCCCCATGGCGACGCCGGCGATCGTCGCGTGGACGCCGCTGTTGTACATCAGTCCCCAGATGACCAGGGCGAGCGGCAGGTAGACGTACCACCCCCGCACTCCGGTGCGAAGCAGCACATAGAACACGGCCAGACCGGCGAAGGCACCGCCGAGCGCCAGGAAGTCGATGTTCTCGGTGAAGAAGACGGCGATGATGAGGATGGCGAAGAGGTCGTCGACGACCGCGAGCGTCAGCAGGAAGGCGCGGAGGGCCGACGGCAGCGAGGTGCCGATGACCGCGAGGACGGCGAGCGCGAACGCGATGTCGGTGGCG
>NZ_DATMVN010000550.1:0-4596 GCF_035563135.1 Streptomyces sp. | reverse complement strand
GGCCTGCGGTTCGGTGAAGGCGAAGCAGCTCACCTTTCCGTCCTTGACCACACTATCGACGAAGCGGGCGCGCTGGTCCTCGGTGCCCTCGTAGAGGACCGGCTCGACGAGGCCGCCGAAGCGGAACATGCCGGGGAACTTCGCGAGCTCCTCCTCCACCAGGCAGGTGGCAAGGGTGCCTATCCCCTGACCGCCGAACTCGACGGGGACGTCCAGCGCCCAGAAGCCTTGTTCGCGGGCCTTGGCCTGAAGCGCATCCATCGTCGCGTTCTCGAGCTTCCCCTCCCGCAGGAAGTCGGCCTCGAGGGGCATCAGCTCCTTCTCCCGGAATCGCTCGACGGAACGAACGAAATCTTTCAGTTCGTCTGGAATGGCGAAGTCCACGTAGCTACCGCTCTTTCTTCCACTTGCCGCACCTGTGGGGCAAGTCGCGTGTCCACGAGTGGCGTGAGGCGAGCTCACACGGCCAACCTAAGGCCGCGTGCGTTCGCCGTCAACCCTGACTGTCAACTGTTCTGAGCGCCCGGTGTGCGAGACAGTTCTGTGCGCACCCACGGCCGCCCGCGACGGCACGGCCCGCGCGTCGCCGAGGAATTCTGAGGTGATCACCGTCTTGTGGGCGGCCGATCCCGCCCATTCGGGCGTTTCCATCGCCGACCGCCCGGAATTGCCGGGCACGCGCCGATCGAGCACGCCCAAACCTTCCCCGCGCCCTCGAACTCGACAGTCGCCCGGTACGTGCCCGGAATGAGGCGCGTCCGGCTAACCGGCGAGGTCAGGAATGGTCGTGGCGATACCCGGGAACAGGATGAGGACGAGAACCACCAGGAAGGCCAGCGGCAGCACCCACAGCTGAGCGACCGTGCAGTCCTTCAACGAGATGTCGACACCCACGTTGACCTCTTTCTCCTTGACCATGTTGGCCAGGACGTAGAGCAGGATGCCCACAGGTGGGGTGAGGATCGCCAATTCGCCCATGAACACCACGAAGACGCCGAACCACTGCAAGGAGATCTGCATCTCCTCGAGCACGGGCATGAGCAACGGGACAGTCATCAGCATCATCGGCAACGGCTCGATGAAGGTGCCCAGCACGAGGTAGCCGACGAACAGCACCAAGAGGAAGGAGACGCTGCTCAGGCCGAGGCCGGTCACCCACTCCGTGAAAGCCCCGCCGAGACCCGTGACGGCGAGCATGTCCGCGACGGCGAAGGCGCCGATGACGACCAGGAACACGCTGCCGGCCCCCTCGACGGTGTCCAGCACCGCGCGCTTGACGGCACCGAGCGGCTTGTCACGCCAGCGGTAGGCCAGGCAGGCCACCAGCGCGATGCCGGCGCCCGCTGCAGCCGCCTCGCTGGCGGTCAGGAAGCCGGTGAAGATGCCCCCCACGACGACGAGCATGATGACGGGCACGAGCCAGATGGCACCCAGACTGGCGAACTTGGTCCTCCAGGTACCCGCCGGGAGCACCTGCTCGTGATCACCACCGACCAGAGCCGGTCGCACCAGGCCGAGGACGAGGATCCCTGCGGAGTACATCACCAGCACCAACAACCCCGGGCCGACGCCGGCCATCAGCTGCGGGCCGATGGGCACCTCGGCGATGCCCGCGAAGATGACCATCATGATGCTCGGCGGGATCAGCTGGCCCGGCAGGCCGGCACTCATCACCGAGAAGACCACCAGGCGCTTGTCGTAGCCGGACTTCAGCATCTCCGGGATGCCGATGCGACCCAGTGCGTAGCTCGACCCGATCGTCGAGCCGCTGATCGCGGCCATCCCTGCGCCGGCGACGTTGGTACCGATCGCGAGACCGCCCGGGAGCCATCGCAGCCACTCCCGCCCCGCTGCGTAGAGCTTCGTGGTGAGTCCCGACTGCCACAGCAGCAGCCCCAGGAAGATGAACAGCGGCAGGACTGTCAGGCTCCAGTTGGCCACCGCGTCGTACGGCAGGTCCCTGATCAGGTTGACCGCCGCCCGATCGCCGCGGGTGGCCCACATGCCGAGGCATGCGCACAGGACCATGGCCAGGCCGACGTGCACCTGCATCAGCACCAGCAGGAGCATCAGCGCCAGCGCCATGACCCCGACCGCTTCGTCGATGAAGTAGCCGCTGAACATCGCCCAGACCGTCACCGCCGCCACGGCATAGGTGACGAGCACCGTCACGACGCCCTGGCCCCGCCGACCCGGATCAGGGGTGGCCTCGCGCTCCGCGGCCTCCCTCGCGGGAGCCAGAGCGACATGGTCGACGTTCACCGTGAGTTCCCTTCCTCGACCGGCACCGAGTCGACGGGCACCGGCTTCACCGCCTCGATGGCGAGCTGGATGGTCAGGACCGCGAAGGCCAGCGGCGCCAGGAAGGTGACCGGCCAGACGACGACGCCCATGACCCCGGCGGTCAGTCCGATCTCCTGGTTGTGGACGGCCTGGGTCCAGGTGCCCCAGGCCAGCGCCGCGCTCGTCCCGCCGGTGATGAGCCAGGCGATCCGCAGTCCCAGCCGTCGGCCCGGCGGGCCGAGCCGGCCCAGGACCAGGTCGACGCTGATGTGCTTCCTACGGGCCTGGGCGAAGATGAAGCCCAGGAACGCCACGGCCGGGAGATACCAGTTGGCGGCGTACTCCGGCGCTCCGGTCAGCGGGTCGTCGAACAGCGAGCGCGAGACGGCGTTGGCCACGGTGTGGACGATCAGGGCGAGAAGTCCCACGCCGGCGATGGTCACCAGCACGGTCATCAGCACATCGAGCAGGCGCTGCACGGGCCGCCTGGCAGAGGACGTCGCGGCCCCGGAGCTCTGGGCGCTCATCACTCGGGCCGGTGGGGCTCGAGCACGTCCTCGGCGAAGCGCTTCGCGAAGTCCTGGAGGCCGGGCGAGACGGTCTCGTACCACTGGGGCAGCTCGGCATAGGTGCCGTTGTCGGTGATGCCCAGGTCGGACACCGCGGTCGCCCAGGTGTCCATGCTGTCCTCGAGAGCAGTCGCGAGCTCCTCGTCCTCCTGGCGAATTTCCTCGAGCTTCTTCTCGTTGAAGTCGGCGAGCACCTGCTCCACCGCCGGGTCCCAGCTCTCGAAGGCGCCGCCGTTGCCGTGCACCGTCTCGATCACGTCGACCTCGACCTCGACGGTCGAGAGCAGGGTGGACTCGACGAAGACGTCGAGCCGGTCCCACAGCAGCTGCTGGGCCACCAACGGGAGGTCGTCCCAGAAGGACTGGCTGAAGCTCTGCGACGCGCCGGAATCGGCGAACCCGACCTCGGTGCCGAAGGAGATCTGGTTGGCCACGTCGAGGATGCCGGAGACCTGCGCCGTGGACAGCGCCATCTCCCCGCAGTCGATGACACCGCGCTGCAGGCCCTCGTAGATCTCCGCGATGTTGAGACCGGACGGGGTGATGCCGAGCGCCTCGAGCTGCTCGACGTGGATCGGCCCGGTGGCCCGTGCCGTCAGGCCCTGCATGTCGTCGAGGGTCACGACCGGCTTCTCGGTGCACGCCAGCACGGTGGCGGGGGTCGGCTTCCACACCGGGAAGACGGGCTTGATGCCGTGCTCCTCGAACTCGCCGGCGACGCCCTCGTCGTCCAATCCGGTGGCGTTGAAGGCGCCGACCCGCTGCAGCCAGTCGGTGATCGGCTCCCGCCCTCCGAGGATGCTCAGATCGACCAACCGGTTGTTGTTGGGATACTCCTCGGGCTCGTAGACGGGGGTGTGACGCGCGAAGTCGACCCGCCCGTCAGCCAGGGCCTCACCGGTCTCGGCCGCCGACGCGATCGACGAGCTGTACGCGATCTTCGACGTAATCTTGCCCCCGGACCACTCCTCCAGCGCCGCGGCGTACTCCTCGAGCGGGATCGAGTTGTTCTCACCCATGGCGTTCAGGCTCTGCATCTGGATCTCGATCGGCTCGAGGTCCTTCATGGCCTCGATGTACTCCTCCTTCGAGGCGCCGGCCTCGACCGAGGCCGAAGCGTCGGAATTCCCCCCGCCGTCCTGCTGGGCTGCGCAGCCCGCCATCAACGTCATGGCAGCCAGCGCGCCACCCATGCGTCGGACGAATGGCTGATTCATCTTCTTCTCCTGTTCGTGCACATGAAAGTGCGGACGCTGTGCAGCCGCCGCCGAGAGCGGCTGGCGGGTGGTTCCGTGCCCGGTGAGCCGCGGTGCCCTTTCGCGGCCCCGGCCCGCATTCGAATGCGGGCCATCCGGTGACGCCCTATTGATTCCGCGTCGGCGCCCTGACGGTGCTGCAGGAATTGCCGGCACACCTGCTCGGCGCCGAGTCGAGCGATCCTTGGCCGGCATTCCCCCGGCTCTCGGTCATGCCGAACGCCTCCTGTGCATCAGTCGTCGCCTTTGCCGACCGGTGCACGCCCACCCATCGGCCCCTCCGAGGTGCGCCATGTAACTACGGTCACACTTCGCCGTCAAGACTGATTGTCAACCGGTGCACAACGTGTCCCGCCGCCCGATCCGGACGACGGCGATCCCCGGCTCGAACCCGGCGGGAGCCACCGGCGCCTGGCTCAGCGGGCGGTCGCGCGGCCGGCCCGATGGGCGCTCCCGGCGACGTCGGTGACGGGGCGGTCGCGAGGACG
>NZ_DATMVN010000549.1:0-22713 GCF_035563135.1 Streptomyces sp. | reverse complement strand
CGGCCCGGTGATGCGGTCGTCGCTCCGGAGCGTGAGGGCCGGGGCACCGCGGGCAGCCGCTCCGCCCGCAGCCCGCCGTCGTACGGGAGCACCGCGGCGAAGCCTGGAGGCCGGCACGCCCTGCTGGACGCGGAGTCCCGGCAGCGCCGCCTTGCCGTCGGGTTCGGGCATTCGATGATTCCTCATAGCCCCGTTCAGGCGTTCGGGAAGACCGGTGGATCCGTAGCGGAACCGTTGCGCGGCACGGCGAAGGCGGCGCAGGAAAGTCGGTACGCTCCCCCTTGGCTTCGCGGCTCCGGCAGGGGCCGAACTGCCGCAAACAGGGGATGATTCATCATGAGCAGCACACCTTCCGCCCACCTTTTCAAACCGCTCCAGGAGGGCGACCCGGCTGTCGTGGGCGGTTACCGCCTGGCGGCCGTACTCGGCACGGGCGGCATGGGCAAGGTGTATCTCTCCTACACGCCGGGCGGCCGGCCCATCGCGCTCAAGGTGATCCGGCCCGAGTTCAGCGAGGACCCCGAGTTCCGGCGGCGGTTCAAGCAGGAGGTCCACGCCGCGCAGCGGGTGCAGGGTCTGTACACGGCGCCGGTCATCGACTCCGACACCGACGGCCCACAGCCCTGGCTCGCCACCGCCTACGTACCGGGCCCCTCTCTCGCGCACGCCGTGGCCCGGCACGGCGCGCTGCCGCTGCGCAGTGTGCTGCTGCTGACCGTGGGGGTCGCCGAGGCGCTCCACGTGATCCATGGCGCGGGCATCGTGCACCGTGATCTGAAGCCCGCCAATGTGCTCCTGGCCTCCGACGGCCCTCGTGTGATCGACTTCGGCATCGCCCGTGCGGCCGACGCCACCGCGCTGACCGGCACCGGCGTCAGCGTGGGCACCCCGGCGTTCATGGCGCCCGAGCAGGCGTCCGCCGGTACGGTCACCCCCGCCACCGACATCTTCGCCCTGGGACAGATCGCGGCCTTCGCGGCGATCGGTTCTCCCGCCTACGGCGACGGGTCCTCGCACGCGGTGCTCTACCGGATCGTCCACGAGGACCCCGACCTCAGCCGGCTGCCCGCGGAACTGCTGCCTCTGGTGACCCGCTGCCTCAGCCGCGACCCGGCCGGCCGGCCGCGCCTGACGGAAATCATCGAGCTGTGCCACGAACTGTCGCCCGACGCGCTGCGCCAAGGTGAGGACTGGCTGCCGCAGGCGGTCGCGGGATCGATCACCGAACGGCTGCGACTGCCCGAACCGGCGAAGACCCCGCCGCCGCAGCCCGCCGTCGCGCCGACACCGACCCAGCTCGACCCGCAGAACGGGACGCCGGGTGCGGTGAACCCGTACGCGCCGACCGGGTCCGCCATGCCTTCCGCGCCGACGCGGAGCGCACCGGGAGCTCCGGGGCCTGTGCCACCGCCCGGGTACCCGATGCACCCCCCGCAGGGCCGCCCTGCCCCGCCGCCCGGCTATCCGACGCCCTCCGTGTCCGCGCCGGGCCACCACACGCCGCCTCCCGTCACCCAGGCTCCGTTCGCGCCCCCCGGGCGCGTGAAGCCGAAGCGGACCGGGCTGATCGTGGCCGCGTCGGTCGTGGGCGCGATCCTCGTGCTGGGAGTCGTCGGTTCCCTGCTGCCGGACGGGGGAGGGAAGAACACGGACACCGGGGCCAAGTCCCCCAGCAGCAGTGACAGCACCAGCGGTTCGAGCGACAGCGGTACGTCGGGCGGAAGCCGGAAGAAGGCGGATCCGAAACCGGTCTCGTACAAGGGCATCGACCTGACGGAGGGCTACGAGATCATGCTCGCCGACAGCCCGCCGCGCCCGATCGAGAGCGAGGACGCGGCCTACGGCGAGGGAGATCTCTATTTCAGAGTCGTGAGCTTCCTGGAGGAGTCGACCCTCGGCACCGCCAACGGGAAGTTCGTCCTGCTGAACAACACGCAGAAGGGCTCCCTGGAGACCTGCCGCACGGAGACGCGCTACACGGAGAGGATCGGCCTCGACCAGCTCAGCAACGGGTCGGAGTTCTGCGTGCTCAGCAACGCCGGCCATGTCGCCGTAGCCACCTACCGCGGCAGGTCCGGCGAGGACGACCCCGGCTCGTACGTCACCGTCGACCTGCAGATCTGGCGCAACGCCGAAGAGGCCAAGGCGGAGTAGTCCCGGGCCCGCGTGCCCGTGCTCGTCCCGCCTCGTCCGGATGTGTGGAGGCGCCCTTGACCTTGACACGGTGAGAGGGTCTTCACCGTGGTCGGGGAGGTGGGCCCCGATGACCATGCCGGAACAGAACACGGATACGACGCGAGCGCTCCGGAAGCGGGGGGACGACAACTCGTCGGTGAGACTGCGGGCAGCGCCGGCGGCCGGCACGACCCCTGACCCGCGCTTCGTCGACAAGCTCATCGAGCGGTGCGCGATCGAACCCGAGTTCTTCGTACGCGAGATGCTCACGTGGGCACTCACCCGCCACCCGGCAGCAACGACCGTCCCCCAGCTCATCGGGGAGGTCCGCTCGGAAGGTACGCAGGCGCGCAGCCAGGCGTTGCACACGCTGTCGAAGATCGGGGATCGCCGAGCGTGGCCGGCGATCACACGGGCACTGCTGTCCGACGCCGACGACGAGGTGGCGCGGAGTGCCTGGCGGGCAGCGGAGGGGCTCGGCTCACCGGGGGCAGAGGTGCGGAGACGTGCCGTGCAGTCCCTCGCCGGGATACCGGGCGATGAGGCGGCCGCGTTGCTGCGGGCCGCCTCCGCGCACGCCGACCCCGTCGTCCGCAGATGCGCCGCGCCGGCGCTCGGGGCGCGTGGAGTCGCCGCCGCGGTCCCGACGCTCATCGACATGGTCGTGGAGGAGACGGACGACGTCGACGCGGCCGATGCGTTGAGTGCGCTGGCCGGTCGTCCCGCGACGGCGGAGACGATCGCCACGAGGCTCGTCGAACTCCTCGCCCCGGGCACCGCCGGACCGTCCGCGCGCCGACGGCTGGCGGAGGCGCTCGCGGACATCCCGGGGCCCGCAGCGTCACGCGCCCTCGCCGATCTGTCGCACGACGAGGACCGGACGGTCGCGCTGACCGCGGCGTACGTCCTCGGGCTGCGCGACGCGCGCTGACGGGCCCCCGGGTGCCCTGACCCGTACGGTCCGGCGGGACAGCGGCGTACCCGGGGCCCCGGGTGCGCGCCGGCGGTCACCAGGGGCCTCACCGTGCCTGTTCCGCCGTGGCGGCGGGCTCACCGGTGGCGGTGTCGACGAGGAAGCCGCCGGACTGGTGGTGCCAGAGCTTGGCGTAGGCGCCGTCGGTGTGCAGCAGCCCGTGGTGCGTGCCCTGCTCGACGATGCGTCCGTGGTCGAGCACGATGAGGTGGTCCATGGCCGCGACCGTACTCAGACGGTGCGCGACGACCAGCGCGGTCCGGCCTTCCATCAGCTGCCAGAGGGCCTGCTGGACGAGGGTCTCGCTCTCGGAGTCCAGTGCGCTCGTCGCCTCGTCGAGCAGCAGGACCGGCGCGTCGCGCAGGATCGCCCGGGCGAGGGCGACCCGCTGACGCTGCCCGCCGGAGAGTTTGACGCCGCGTTCCCCGACCATCGTGTCGAAGCCCGCCGGGAGCTGGTCGGCGAACTCGGTGACATGGGCCGCGTCGGCGGCCGCGCGGATCTCGGCGTCGGTGGCGTCCGGACGGGCGAAGCGGATGTTCTCGCGCAGGGTGCGGTGGAACATGGCCGGTTCCTGGGGGACGTACGCGATCAGGCTCCGCAGGTCGGACTGGCGTAACCGGCTGATGTCCTGGCCACCGATCAGGATGCGTCCCGACCGGACATCGGCCATCCGCAGCAGCAGTCGGGTGAGTGTGGTCTTGCCGCCGCCGGAGCGCCCGACGAGGCCGATCCTGGCCCCGCTCGGCACGTCCAGGTCGAGTCCCTCGAAGATCGGGTCGCCTCCGCCGTGGGCGAAGGTGACGTGCTCGAAGCGGACGGCGGCGTCCTGCGTGTTCAGCGGCTCCGGTGCCGCGGGGTCGAGCACCGTGGGCGGGACCAGGAGCAGCTCGGTGAACTGGGCGGCCTCGGTCATCGAGCTCTCGAGACGGCGGTAGATCTGATTGAACTCGAACATGATGCGGGTCGAACCGGTGTAGTACGTGAAGGCGACCACGATCGCCTCCACGCTGCCACCGCCGGCGCCGATGCCGACGGCGAGGAGCAGGCCCAGCCCGTTGGTGAGGACCGACAGCGGTGCGACGAGGGTGTCGATGCGCAGATTGCCGTAGTCCCATGAGCGCAGTGTCAGCCGCCGGGACTCCGCGACCCGTGCCCGGTGCTCGGCGGCCTCGCGTTCCTCGGCCGCGAACGCGCGCACGGTGTCCATGTTCATCAGTGCGTCCGAGACATGGCCGGACACCCGGGCGATCGCCTCCTCGCGCCGGTCGACCAGCTTCTGGCGGCGCCGGATGAGGGGAGCCGCGCATACGGCGGTCACCGTGATCATCGTCAGCAGACCGGCCACCAGCAGGGGGTCGTAGCTCCAGAGGATCACCGTGCCGAACAGGAGCGGCGCCAGGCTTCCGACGATGTTGAACGTGAGGGTGTCGACGAACTCCTCGAAGCGCGCGGCGAAACTGAGCACCCTCTTGGTCAGGGATCCGGCGAAATTGTCCTGGAAGAAAGCGGCGTCCTTCGCGAACAGCTCGTCCATGCCGGTGACATACAGGTGCTCGATGCCTCGGGCGTCGACGCGGTTGAGGCAGTGCAGCCCCACCCGCCACATCGCTTCCGCCAGGAGCAGCACCCCGGCGAACACACCGACGTACGGGAGCGCCTCCCGGACGCCCATGGTCCCGTCCTCGGAGATCCGGCCGACGAGTTTGGCGACGACCAGTGGCGCGACGTACGTGATCCCTATGTTGCCGAGGGCCGGGAGGGCGAGCGCGGGGACGGAGAGTCCGCGCTGGCGGGTCAACTCCTGCAGGTAGTGGCGGAGTGCGAGCCGGACCGGTCCCTTGTCCGCTCCGGTGCCGTGAGACTGCTGCGATCCCATGCCGACCTCATGTCGTTTCGCGGGCAGTTGCTCCGGACGCCGCTGTCGGCGGTAGGTCTGCGCCCCGAAGGCGCAGCACCGTGCCGGGCGGAAGCGCTGGCCGCGCGTCCGCGGCAAGCGGTCCGGGAGGGAGAGTCTTCCGTGGCCGGCGGCCGGCGTCCAAGTGTTTTCAGGGGCACGGGCAGCACAGGGGAGCGTTTCGGCCTGTACGCCCACCCCCCCGCGCCACTGGCGCACATGTGTGCACGGTGCCGGGGCCTGCTGACGCCGATCCCACGCGGGGGCGGAGCCCGCCGGCCGGCGCCGTACACGTCGCACTCCCGCGCATGAGCACACGAATGAGCGCCGGAAGCGAGGAAAGCCGGTGGAGACGTGCGTTCCGGGGACGGCTCGCTCAGCGCGCCGGTTCCTCCCCGGACAGATCCTGCTCCTCGGGAATGAGATGCATGGCCGCTTCCTCGGCGGACGCCGCCGCGCCGTCGGTGCCGACGTCCTGGGCGGTGAGCGTGGAGGGCACGTGCCTGTCGCCCTCCTGCGTGAGCCTGCCTGCGCGCCCCGTCCCCGCTTCCGTCCCGTAGAACTCCCCGCCGCCGTCCGCCAGATCTCCGGGACCGCCGTCGACAGGAGCGGCGCCCTCCGGAACCTCCCTGGCCAGGCGGCTGTCCAGGGATTCGCCCGCGTGCTGTTCAGTGGCGGTCGTGCCCTGGTCGTCGACCACCCAGGGCCGGTCCGGCGGGGAGTGGCCCTCGTCCAGGACGTCGGCGATCCCGGACGTGTCCAGGGTGTCCTGCGGATCCAGCAGGTCATCGGGGTCCGAGGCCTCCGGCTCCTGGGGCTGGTAGACGTCGTCCCCCCGGTCGCTGTCGGTCATGGCGCATCCCTTTCTCCGGGTCCCCCTGTACGCAATTCCACTCCGGTCCGGCGGGGGACGCAACGGAAGCCGGTTCCCGACAGGAATGACGCCGTTTTAGATGACAATGAAAACGATTATCGCTAGCGTGTGTGCGGTCGGGCCGGAAGCCCCTGTACGGGGGTGACATCTGCCTGCCCGCAATCCCAATCGTGCTGTGAGAAGGGGGAGCCCGTGGCTCATCTGCTGGTGGTCGAGAGCTGGGTGGGATCGATGAGCAGGCTGCTGCCACGGGCCCTGGGGGAGAGGGGACACCACTTCACCTTCCTCACCCGCGACCTGCACCACTACCTGCGATCCGCGCCGGAGGGGACGCAGCACCCTCTGCTCACCGCCCGGAACATCGTCACGGCGCCCACCAACGACGTCGACGTACTGCTTCCGCAGGTCGAGCGGTTCCACCGGGCTCTGCGCTTCGACGGAGTGGTCACCTCCTGTGACTACTATCTGCCGACCGTTGCCCGGATCGCCGCACTCCTGGGCCTGCCGGGCCCCTCGGCCGAAGCCATGGAGAGCGCCTGCCGCAAGGACGCCACCCGCCGTGTCCTGGCCGCCGCCGGGGTCCCGGGCCCCCGGTTCGCGGTGTGCGCCGACGAGGCGGAAGCCGCCGCAGCCGCCCGTGACATCGGGTATCCACTGGTGGTCAAACCGGTCGATCTCTGTGCGGGCATGCTCGTCCGCCGGGTCGACGACGCGGAACAGCTGACCGAGGCATGCCGGGCGCTGGCGGCCTTCCCGCGCAACGCCAGAGGACAGCGACGCACGACGCACATCCTGCTCGAGGAGTTCCTCCACGGTCCCGAGGTGAGCGTCGAGACCGTGACCCGCCGCGGCGCCGCCCACGTCGTCGGAGTGACGGACAAGAGCATCGGCGGGGCCCCGGCCTTCGTCGAGACCGGCCACATGTTCCCGGCCGCACTCGCCCCGGACGACCTCGCCGCCGCGACCGGCACCGCACTGCGCGCCGGGGCGGCCCTGGGGCTCGACGACGTCGTGGCGCACACCGAGATCAAGCTGACGGCGGACGGTCCCCGGGTCGTGGAGGTCAATCCCCGCCCCGCGGGCAACCGCATCACCGAGCTGGTCCGCCATGTCACGGGGATCGACCTCGCCGCCGCCTGCGTCGACGTGGCGCTCGGCAGAGAGCCCGACCTCCTGCGCCGCGACACCGGACTGCGCAGTGCGGCCATCGGATTCCTCGTCCCCGACGCCGCGGGCACCCTCGCGTCCGTGGAGGGCGCCGACGGCTTGCGGGACGCCGACGGCGTGCTGGAGGTACAGGTCGCCGAGGCGGGCCGCACGGTCGAGGCGGCGGACAGCAACAACGCCTACCTCGGGCACATCATGGCGGGCGACGCCACCGGGCTCGGCGCGCGGGACCGCGTCGAGGCACTGCTCGCGGGAGTGCGCCCGCTGCTGGTGCGCTCATGACGACGACCTCGCGCACCACCGCGCCGTGTTTCGACACCCTCCTCGGCCAGGCCCTCCACGGCGAACTGGGCCCGGACCCCCGGACCCGCCGTATCGCCGTGGCCTTCACGACGTCCCAGGCCGTACGGCACGACGGGCGGCACGGCGGATACCGCAACGAGGTCCTCAGCCTCCGCGTAGGCGGTGCGGTCGGCTCGTGCGCGGTGGAACCGGGAGCGCTTCCCGCCGGAACCGTCGAGGACTGCGCCGGCGCGGATGTGGCCGGGCTCCTCGCCCACCCGCTGCTGCCGGTCCGGGTCGCGGCACTGGACGCCTACCTGATGGACGTACACCCGCACACCCCGTCCCGCGGCGCGCAGCCGGTGACCATTCCGGCCGGCAGTTCGCTGGAGCGCTCGCAGGCGCGGGCCGCTGCCGTCACCGACCTGCTGGACGTCCCGCCCGGCGGCACGGTCCTGGTCGTCGGTGTCGTCAACTCCCTGCTGGCGCAGCTGCGTACGCGAGGGATCACCGCGATCCCCTGCGACCTGAAGGGCGGCACCACCGAGTGGGGGGAGCCCATCACGACGGACGCCCTCAAGGAGATCGGGCGCTGTGACGCGGTGCTGGCCTCCGGCATGACGCTCGGCAACGGCACCTTCGACCCGCTGCGCCGGAGCGCCCGGGAGCACGCGAAACCCCTGGTCATGTTCGCCCAGACGGGAAGCGCGGTCCTGCCCCGCTTCCTGGGTGCCGGAGTGACCGCCGTGTGCGCCGAGCCGTATCCCTTCTTCTGGCTCGACGGCGGCCCCGGCATCATCCACCGCTACCGCGCGGACGACGGAGGCACCTCATGACCACGGCATCCCTGCCCGCCCTCGACCCCAACCGGGAACTCCTCGCCCTCCTCGGCCGCACCCCGCTGGCCAGGATCACCACCGCACTGCCCCGGACCCACCCCGGCTTCTGGGCCAAGCTCGAAGGACACGCCGTCGGCGGTATGAAGGCGCGGGCCGCCGTCTCCATGCTCCTGGGTGCCGAGGAGCGCGGCGAACTGCTCCCCGGCGCACCGGTCGTGGAATCGACCTCCGGCACGCTCGGCATAGGACTCGCGTTCGCCGGACAGGCCCTCGGACACCCCGTCGTGCTCGTCGGCGACAGTGAACTTGAGCCTTCCATGCGGCAGTTGCTCCGCTCCTACGGGGCACGCCTGGAGCTCGTGGAGCGCCCCGCCGCGCACGGCGGCTGGCAGGGCGCCCGGCTGGAGAGGCTGCACGACCTCCTCGCCCGGCTGCCCGGCGCGTACTGGCCCGATCAGTACAACAACCCGGACAACACGGCGGGTTACGCCTCGCTGGCCGCCGAACTGGCCACCCAGCTCGACCACCTCGACATCCTCGTGTGCAGCGTCGGCACCGGAGGCCACAGCGCCGGGATCGCCGGGCCGCTGCGCAGACACTGGCCGGACCTGCGCCTCATCGCCGTCGACTCCGCCGGGTCCACCATCTTCGGGCAGGCCGCCGCGCCCCGGCTGATGCGCGGTCTCGGCAGCAGCATCCATCCGCGCAACGTCGCCTACGACGCCTTCGACGAGGTCCACTGGATCGGCCCGGCCGAGGCCGCCGACGCCTGCCGGCGCCTCGCCCGGGGCAACTTCGTCAGCGGCGGCTGGAGCACCGGGGCCGTCGCACGCGTCGCCGCCTGGGCAGCCCGCACCCACCCCGGGGCGGCCGTCGCCACCGTCTTCCCCGACGGACCCCACCGCTATCTCGGCACCGTCTACGACGACGACTTCATGACCGCCCACCACCTGGACCCCGGGCTCGCGGCCGCGTCCCCCGTCGACGTCCCGCACCCGCGCGCCCCACAGCCGGAGGGGTGGGCCCGGTGCACCACCGTCACCGATCCGCTGGCCGAAGGACTGGAGAGGCAGCCGTGAAACTCACCCAGCACACGGTGCGGCTCGTCCTCGCCGAACCGCTGCGCATCTCGCGCTCGACCATGACCGCCCGCGACGCCGTGCGCCTCACCGTCGAACACGAAGGGCTCAGCGGTCATGGAGAGGCCGTCACCAGCACCTTCTACGGCCTCGACACGCCTGCCCTGCAGCGCCTCGCCGCCCGGACCGGCGAGCAGCTCGCCCGCTTCGCCGGACCGGAGAGCGCGCTGCACGCCCTGCGCGCCGGCGAACTCACCGGCCCCGGGACCCCCGCCGCCGTGACCGCCGCCACCGAGGCGGCGCTCCTCGACCTGGCCGGCAAACGCACCGGCACCGCCGTGCACCGCCTCCTCGGGTCCTTCGAGGCGCCGAGGACCGCCACCGCCCGCACGATCTCCCTCACCTCCCCGGAGCGGGCAGCCGCACAGGCCCGCAGCCTGGCCGAAGCCGGATTCTCCGTCATCAAGATCAAGGCGGGCGACCGGGACCAGGAGGCCGATCTGCACCGGGTACGGGCCGTCCGCGCAGCCGCCCCGGCCGCCCGGCTCCTCCTCGACCCCAACGGGGCCTGGTCGGCCGGACAGGCACGCGCGCTCCTGCCCCGGTTCGCCGAACTCGGCGTCGAGGCCGTGGAACAGCCCCTCGCCCCCGGTGATCCGGAGGCCCTGGCACGGCTCGCAGCCCGCTCACCCGTGCCTGTCATCGCGGACGAGGACGCGGTCACCTACGAGGACGCGCGGCGGCTCGCCGGACGCGTCCACGGGATCAACGTCAAACTCGCCAAATGCGGCGGTGTCCACGCGGCGCTGCGCATCGCGGCCCTGATCGAGGACAGTGGCACAGACCTGATGCTCGGCTGCCTGACCGCCAGCACCCTCGGCATCGCCCCCGCGGTCCACATCGCCGACCGCGCCCGCTGGACCGACCTCGACGGCCACCTCCTGCTCGCCCACGACCCCTGGACAGGCATCGGCGGCACCGACGGATTCGTCGCCGCCAACGGCCGGCCGGGTCTCGGCGTACGGCCCCGCACCGAAGCCGGGACCCGGAGCGCCGCCTCATGAGGACCTGGCACGAGATCCGCGGATTCCCGCTCGCCATCCGCCTGCTGCTCATCAACCAGCTCGGCGTCAACACGGGCTTCTACCTGCTCATCCCCTACCTCGCCACCCACCTCGGCGACGACCTGGGCATGTCGGCGGCCGTCGTCGGCATCGTCCTCGGCGTACGCAACCTGAGCCAGCAGGGCCTCTTCCTCATAGGCGGATCCGCCGCCGACCGGCTCGGCCCCCGGGGCGTCATCATCACCGGATGCGCGATACGCACCGTGGGCTTCGCCCTCTTCGCGCTCGGCGACGGACTGCCCGTCCTGCTCGCGGCCTCCGTGCTCAGCGGACTGGCCGGCGCCCTGTTCAATCCCGCCGTCCGCACCTATCTCGCCCAGGAAGCAGGGGAGCGCAGGGCCGAGGCGTTCGCCCTGTTCAACGTCTTCGCGACGACCGGTGCCCTCATCGGCCCTCTGCTGGGAAGCGCCCTGCTCCTCGTCGACTTCCGGGCCTCCGCGCTCACCGCCGCCGGGATCTTCGCGCTGCTCACCGTCGCCCAGGCCCTGGTGCTTCCCGCCCGGGACGTGCCGCCGGCCACCGGCAGGGTCACCGCCGACTGGCGCGAAGCCGTCGGCAACCGCGCCTTCCTCGCCTTCGCACTGGCCATGGTCGGCATGTTCACCCTGGAGAACCAGCTCTATCTGCTGCTGCCCGCCGGAGCGCGGCAGGCCACCGGCTGGGACGGCGCAGCCGGACTCGTCTTCCTCGTGGGCACGATCGCGGGCATCGCGTTCCAGCTGCGGATCACCCGCGCACTGAAGGGGCGGGGGACCAGGGGGCGCTGGATCGCCACCGGACTGGTGCTGATGGGGCTCGCCTTCGTACCGCCGATGCTCGTCGCGGGCACCGGTGAGCCCCCGGACGGAGCTCTGGACGCCTTCCTGCGCGTCCTGCCCGTACTGGTCGGAGCCCTCCTGCTGCACCTGGGGGTCATGACCGCGCAGCCCTTCGTCATGGAGCTCATCCCGAGCTTCGGCAGACAGACGCTGACAGGCACGTACTTCGGGATCTTCTACGCCGTCTCCGGCATCGCCGCGGCCGTCGGCAACGCGGCTGTCGGCTGGGCCATGGACGCCGCCCGGGGAGGCGGCGGCAGCCCTGCCGCACTGCTCCCCTGGGCCTGCTGCCTGGCGGCCGGACTCGTCTCGGCGGCCGGCGTGACCTGGCTGCACCGCAGCGGCACCCTGCCCCGTACGCAGCCCGCCCGCCTGCCGGTGACGGCATGAAGCGCCGCACGGGGAACCTGCTGACCGACCGCCCGGACCTGTACGAGGCCAGGTTCCCCGACCCCGACCGCCTCGCCGGGCGCTGGGCGGAAGACCTCCTGCGACGGTACGGCGCCGGCCAGGCCGTCCTGGACCTGGGCTGCGGGACCGGCCGCGACGCCGCCTTCCTCCACGGTGCCGGACGGCATGTCACGGCCGCCGACCTCTCCGCCACCATGCTCGCCCACGCCGGGACCCACCACCCGGGTCCGCAGTACGTACAGGCCGATCTCAGCCGGTTCGATTTCGGTCAGCGAGTCTTCGACGCAGTGGTGTGCCTGGACAGCTCACTGCTGTACTGCCACACGAACGAGCAGCTCGACGGATTCCTGGCGTCGTGCCGCCGGACGCTGGTGCCCGGCGGCCTGCTGGTCGCGGAGATGCGCAACGGCGCGTACTTCCTCGGCCGGGCCGAACCCCCCACCGTGCCCGCCGTCTCCCGCTTCACCTGGCAGGGCACGACGTACCGCTCGACCACCGCACTGCACATCGACCGCGCCGCCCAGCTCCTGCGGCGTACCCGCAGCTGGACCGCCGACGACGGCAGCGCGCCCGTCGAGGAGCACTCCGCGTGGCGGCTGCTCCTGCCCCAGGAACTGCGCCACTTCCTCACCGCCCACGGCTTCGACGTCCTCGCCCTGTACGACGGTCCCGGACCACGCACCGAACCGGCCTGGCAGCCGGGCGCCGGACCCGGGGCCGCCGCTGACGGCGACCGGCTCCACCTCGTCGCCAGGAAGTCCGCGAGGACACACAGCACGTAGAGCGGGCCGACAGGAAACCCACCACGAAACCGAAGCCCGTCACGAAACCGGCTGGGCCCGCCGGCGATCCGGCGGGCCCAGCAACAGGAGAGCAGCCATGACCGCATCAGCCGACAGACACGAACGATTCCCCGGCCTGCACAGACGCGGTTTCCTCGCCGCGGCCGGAGGAGCGGCCGGCCTCGGCGCGCTCACGCTCGCCGGATGCTCCGGATCCGCCGGCCCGAAGACGGCCGCCGGCAACGGGGACGGCGCCCCCCGGCGCGGCGGGCGGCTGCGCGCCGCCTTCGCAGGAGGAGGCGCGAGCGAAACCCTCGACCCGCACCTGGGAAACCTCTTCGCCGACGCCGCCCGCAGCAAGGCGCTCTTCGACAAGCTCGCCGACTACGGCGCCGACCTGTCCGCGGTGCCGCGCCTGGCCGAGTCCTGGGAGCCGAACGCCGGCCTCGACCGCTGGACCGTCACGCTGAGACAGGCGGAATTCCACGACGGGAAACCGGTGACCGCCGCCGACGTCCTGTACAGCTACCGCCGCATCGCCGACCCCGACAAGGCGTACCGCGCCCGCGCATCGCTGGAACCCATCGATCTGAAGGCGAGCCGGGCGACGGGGGAGCGGGCCGTCGAGTTCGTGCTCAAGCGGCCGACCGCCGAATTCCCCAACGTGCTGGCCG
The DNA here is from genome assembly GCF_035563135.1 of Streptomyces sp. Taxonomy (GTDB): domain Bacteria; phylum Actinomycetota; class Actinomycetes; order Streptomycetales; family Streptomycetaceae; genus Streptomyces. The sequence goes on along the minus strand of NZ_DATMVN010000549.1, from coordinate 9,618 downwards.
CCTTCGGCACCTACATCGTCCAGGACGGCGCCACCGCGTTCGACCGCGAGCCGATCGGTTCCGGGCCCTTCCGGTTCGTCTCCTTCACACCGGGCCGCTCCACCGTCCTGCGGCGCAACGAAGCGCACTGGGACGGGGCCCCGCACCTGGACGAGCTCGAATTCGTCGTCGCCAACGAGGAGTCCGCCCGGATCAACGCCCTCCTCGGTGGCCAGGTCGAGTACGCGCACGAGCTCAACCCCGCCACCGGACGCGCCCACGAGAAGGCGGACAGCATCGAGATCGTCCGACTGCGCAACAGCGCGATGCAGGCCTTCGCCATGAAGACCGACCGTCCGCCCTTCGACGATCCCCGGGTCCGCGAGGCGTTCTTCCTCATCGCCGACCGCCAGGAACTCGTGGACGGTGCCCTGTCCGGAGCGGGCGAGACGGGCAACGACCTGTTCGGAAAGGGATACGAGTACTACGCGGACGAACTCCCGCAGCGCCGACAGGACATCGGCCGTGCCCGCCGTCTCCTCGAACAGGCGGGCGCGCAAGGCCTGAAGGTCACTCTCGACACCTCGGCCGTCGCCGCCGGATTCACCGAGGCCGCCGGGATCTTCCGGGACCAGGCAGCGCGCGCCGGAGTCACCGTCGACGTACGGATGGGCAGCAAGGACTCCTACTGGAAGGACATCCTCGACTCGGGCACCCTGTGCTGCTACCGGTCCGGAGCCATGCCCATCGAGTCCCACATCTCCCAGCGCCTGCTCACCGACTCCACCACCAACGCCACCAAATGGCAGGACAAGGCCTTCGACACGCTCTACCGGCAGGCCCAGTCCACCAAGGACAAGGCGGCACGGGCCGCGCTCTACGGACGGATGCAGCGGCAGCTGCACGCCGAGGGGGGCTTCCTCGTCTGGGGCTTCGGCGACTGGATCCTCGGCACCGCACGCTCCCTGCGGGGTGTGGCCCGTGAAGCACCCGCCAACACCCTGGACTGGGCGCGCTTCGACAAGGTCTGGCTGGCGTGAACGGCCTGCGTTCCTGGATCGCCCGGCGGCTGCTCCTCGGCGCCCTGCAGACCGCGGCCGTGGTGCTGCTGGTCTTCGCACTCACCGAAGCGCTGCCGGGCGACGCGGCGGTGGCCTTCGCCGGGGACCAGCCGGACCCGCAGCGCATCGCGGCCGTCCGCGAGGCGATGGGACTCGACCGGCCCGCCCACGAGCGCCTGGCCGACTGGGTCACCGGGCTGCTGCACGGCGACTTCGGCACCTCGCTCACCTCCGGGCGTCCCGTGTCCGGGTTCCTCGTGGACGGCTTCGGCCCGACCCTGCTCCTCGCCACGGTCACGGTCCTGCTCCTGGTCCCGGCGGGGGTGGGCCTCGGCGTCCTGGCCGCCCGCCACGAAGGGCGGTTCACCGACCGGCTGATCAGCTCCGCGACCCTCGGTGTCTACGCCGTCCCCGAATTCGCCCTCGGAGTGCTGCTGGTGAGCGTCTTCGCCCTCCGGCTCGGCTGGTTCCCGCCCACCGCCGTCGGCTACGGCAACGGTCTGCTCGCCCACCCCACCGTGCTGGTCCTGCCCGTGCTGGTCCTGCTCGCCCGGCCCGTCTGCTCACTGGCCCGGCTGGTCAGGGCCGCAATGATCGAGGCGCTCGCCGCCCCTTACACTGCCCATGCCAAGCGGTACGGAATCTCCGGTGCCCGCATCCGCTACGGACACGCCCTGCCCAACGCCCTCGCTCCCGCCACCCAGCAACTCGCCCGCACCATCGACTGGCTGCTGTGCGGCGTCATCGTCGTGGAGGCCCTCTACGTGATCCCCGGGCTCGGCACCGTCCTCATGAACGCGGTCGCCGACCGCGACATCCCCGTCGTACAGGGCCTCGCGGTGGTCTTCGGCCTCGCCACCGTCGTGCTCAACCTCGGCGCCGACCTCGTCACCCACCGGCTCGCACCCCGCTCGGGGGTGGCTGCGTGAAGCGGCTTCGCAGATACGGCCCCGGGGCGGCCGTCGCCGCGCTCCCGCTCGGCCTCGCCCTGGCAGGGCCGTTCCTCGTGGGGGAGCCCTCCGCCCGCAGTGCCTCCTTCACCCTCGGCGGCGGCCACTGGCTGGGCACGGACTTCGTCGGCCGGGACGTCGTGCAGCAGGTGCTGCTCGGCGGACGGCCCGTCGTCCTCGTCGCGCTGGCCGCCACGGCTCTCGCGTACCTCGTCGCCCTGCCGCTCGGGCTGATCAGCGCGCTCACCCACCGCAGGTGGCTGGAGGAAGTGCTGATGCGCCCCCTGGACGTGCTCCTCGCCGTCCCCTCGCTGCTCATGATCCTGCTGGTCGCCGCAGCCTTTCCGCCCGGAGCCGCGGGACTCACGCTGCTGGTGGCCTTCGTCTCCGTCCCGGATGCGGCCCGGATCGTGCGCGCGGCCGCGGCGGAGGCGGCGTCCAGGCCCGCGGTGGAGGCGCTGCGCATGCAGGGGGAGAGCTGGTGGCGCCTCGCCGTCGGATACGTCGGACGGTCCATCCTGCGCACCCTCGCCACCGACGCCGGAATCCGGCTGACCGGGGTCCTCTACCTCGTGGCCACCGCGGCCTTCCTGGGCATCGGAGTCGCCCCGGACGCAGCCGACTGGGCCGTGATGGTGGACCGCAACCGCACCGGACTGCTCATCCAGCCCTGGGCGGTCGTCGTGCCGGCGCTGCTCATCGTCGCACTGACCATGGGCAGCAATCTGCTCGTCGACGCCGCCATGGAGAACCGCACCCCGTCCCGGAAGGGCCGTCGCCCATGAACGACCAGCCTGTGATCGCCGCCGTCTCCGGGCTGACCGTCGAGGCCGACGGCCGGGCGCTCGTCGACCGGGTCTCGCTCCGGCTCCGGCCCGGCACCGTCACGGCCCTGGTCGGTGCGTCGGGCAGCGGCAAGACCACGACGGGCCTCGCGCTGCTCGGCGAGTACCCCGAGGGAGCGCGGGTGACGGGTGAGGTGGCCGTGCACGACACCCGGATCGGCTACATCCCCCAGCACCCCGCGGCCGTCCTCAATCCGGCCCGCCGCACCGGATCCCTGCTGCGGGACATGGCGCGGCAGCAAGTGCGTGGCCTGCCCAGGCCGCAACGCCGGGCCGCAGCACGGCAGCGCGTGGCCGAGGCTCTCGCCGATGCCCAGCTCACCGATCCCGGCGAAGTGCTGGGCCGCTACCCGCACCAGCTGTCCGGCGGCCAGCAGCAGCGTGTCGTCCTGGCGCAGGCGCTGCTCCTCGGCGCCCGCGTCATCGTCGCCGACGAGCCCACCACCGGACAGGACGCCCTGACCAGGCGTCGCGTCGTCGACCAGCTCGCGGCGGTGGCCGGCCGGGGCATCGCCGTACTGCTGCTCAGTCACGACCTCGACGTCGTACGCGAACTGGCCGACGAGGTACTGGTGATGCGCGGCGGCCGTGTGGTGGAGCAGGGCCCGGTCCACCGCATCCTGGACGCTCCCACGCACCCGTGGACCAAGGAACTGCTCGCCGAACCGAGGACCCTGCCGTACGCGGATCCCGGGCACACCGGTGCGGAGGTGCTGACGGTCAGCGGACTCACCGCCCTTCACCGGGCCGGCGGCGACCGCGTCCCGGTGCTGAGCGTGGACGGGCTCGCCCTCCGCAGCGGCGAATGCCTCGCCGTCGTCGGCCGCTCGGGCAGCGGCAAGACCACCCTCGGCCGCTGTCTCGCAGGCCTCCACCGCGACCACACCGGGCAGGTCCTGCTCGACGGCGCAGCACTGCCGCGCAGCGTGCGGGACCGCAGCCGCGGGCAGCTCGCCGCCGTGCAGTACGTCTTCCAGGACGCGCGGGCCGCCTTCGACGAGCACCGGCCGGTCCTGGACCAGGTGGCCCGCACAGCGGTACGGCTGCACGGCACCGAGCGCAGGGAAGCGGCTGCCGAGGCCCAGAGGGTGCTGACGGACCTCGGGCTGGACGAGAGCCTCGTGCGCAGGCTTCCCGGGCGGCTCTCCGGCGGTGAACTGCAGCGTGCCGCCCTCGCCAGAGCGCTCCTCGCGCGGCCCCGGGTACTGGTCTGCGACGAGATCACCTCGGGACTCGACCCCGTCACCAGGCGCTCCCTGCTCGATCTGCTCGCCGCGCTGGTCCGCCGGCCGGACGCTCCGGGCATCATCCTGATCACGCACGACCTCGACACCGCGGCACCGGCGACGCGTATGGCCGTGCTGGACGGGGGCGAGGTGGTGGAGGAGGGGCCGGCGGAACAGATCCTGACCGCCCCCCGGCACCCGTTCACGGTCTCACTGGTCCGTGCCTCACAGGGGCGGGGGACCGGGGTGCGCCCCTGAGCGGAATCCGGGCCGTCCGCACGGACGTACACTCGGTGCATGGATGACACCGGCGCCACAGGGAAGTGCCCGCACCGGGCCGCCCCCTGTGTGCCCGCGAGCTGCCGCGCAGTCCTGCACGGACACGGCTAGCGGCCTTCAGCGCTCTGTCACCGGTCCGGCGACGCCGGCCTGCCTCTGTGTCATGCTCCCGCGCCTCCCGTGACCACACCACGGACCGCCTCCACATCGCACACGCTCCACTTCACCACCGCTGCCCCGGCGCACCGCCGTCGCGGCGTTCCGGCGACGGCCGCACCACGGTCCGAGCCACCCTCGAAGGGACCACCTTGAAGCTGAGCGAGCTGCTGGCCGGACAGAACCACCGCATCCTGCAGGGAGACCCGGACAAGACGCACATCACCGCCGGGGCGGCTTTCGACGCGGACCGCGTGGCGCCGGGATCCCTGTTCATCGCCGTGCCCGGGCACATCGAGGGAGGCCCGGACGCGGTCGCCCCCGCCCTCGCCCGGGGCGCCGCAGCGGTTCTCGTGGAGGGCGGTCGCACACTGCCCGCGACGGTGGGTGACGTCTGTGTCGTACAGGTGCCGGACGCCCGGATCGCGGCCGCCGTCGTCGCCTCGCGCTACTACGGCGAGCCGGGGCGGCGGATGGACATGGTGGCGATCACCGGTACCAACGGGAAGACCTCCGTCTCGTACATGGTCGAATCCGTGCTGCGGATCTCCGAGGGGGCGGGAGCAGGGGTCATCGGCACGGCCGGGAGTCGCATCGGCGACGAGCTGATCCCCATGCCCCGGTCGGTGCTGACCACTCCGGAATCTCCCGACCTGCAGTATCTGCTGGGGTGCATGCGCGACCGCGGGGTGGGCACCGTCGTGCTGGAGGCAACGTCCATGGGCCTGCTGACGCACCGGGTCGACCGTACCTTCGTCGACGTCGGGGTCTTCACCAACCTGAGCCAGGACCACCTGGACGACCACGGGACGATGGACAGCTACCGGGACGCCAAACTCCGGCTCTTCCAGGGGCTGTGCGGGCACGCCGTGGTCAACGCGGACGACCCGGTGAGTGCCCGTATCGAGGCGATGATGCCCGGCGCAGTGACCACGTACGCCCTCGACACCGAGGCCGACTACCGGGCCACCGACCTGGTCGTCGACGCCTCGGGCACCCGCTTCACGCTGCACCACGACGGCCGCAAGTACCCGGCCGCCATCCCCGCGCCCGGCAGGTTCTCCGTGTCGAACGCGCTGGCCACGGTGGCGGCCTGCCACACCTTGGGGCACAGCCTGCCGGGACTGGTCGCCGCGCTCGAACGGATGCCGCAGATCCCAGGCCGCTTCGAACGCTTCACGACTGCCGACGGCACCTCGGTGATCGTGGACTACGCCCACTCCCCGGACTCGCTGAACAAGGTGCTGAGCACCATTCGCGGTTTCGCCCGCGCCGAGGTCATCACCGTTTTCGGCTGTGGCGGGGACCGGGACACCACCAAGCGCGCCGAGATGGGGACGATCGCCGGAACACATTCCGACCTGTGCGTCCTGACCTCGGACAACCCGCGCAACGAGGACCCGGAGACGATTCTGGACCAGGTGGCTCCGGGCATCGCGGAAACGGGTACGCCGTACGAACGCTTCACCGACCGCCGGCGTGCCATCGCCTTCGCGCTGGAGGCGGCCGGACCGGAGGACATCGTCCTGATCGCCGGCAAGGGCAGCGAGCCGTACCAGATCGTCGGTGAGACGCTCCTGCCGTTCAGCGACATGGCAACCGTGCGGGAACTCACCGGGAACTGACCCCGGAGAACAGGCCGGCCCCACACGCAGGGCAGGAGCCCTCGTGTCCGGGCGCTCCTGCCGGAGACCGCCCTCGTACGGAACCGACCGGAGCCGCCTCGGCACGGGAAGCAGCACCTGCGGTCATTCACATCGTGACTGCGTCAATCGTCGCGATCCCGGTGTTGGCCCGGGCCGCCCGCCCGCTGCGAAGCTGATCGCCACGCCCGCCCGGCCGGTGGCGGGACAGCGGGGGAGCGGGAGTGCGGATGACGGTGTTCACGACGAAGAGCGGGGCGGTCGCGGGAGCCGTGTCCACGTACGCGCCCGGAGTGGCCGTACTGCGCGGGATCCCGTACGCCGCGCCGCCGTTCGGCGCCGACCGGTTCCGGGCGCCGCGCCCGGCAGCGGCCTGGGGCGGGACCAGGAACTGCACCGCCTTCGGCCCCGTGGCCCCGCAGTCGGCGCAACTGCCGGGAGCGCCTGCCTGGTCCCCGGGTGACGAGGACGTGCTCAGCCTCAACATCTGGACGCCCGGGAACGACGGCGACGCGCTGCCCGTGCTCGTCTGGATCCATGGTGGTGCCTACGCCTTCGGCTCCTCGGCGCAGCCGGACTTCGACGGTGCCGTCCTGGCCGCCCACGGGCTCGTGGTCGTCACGCTCAACTACCGGCTGGGCTTCGAGGGATTCGGCCATGTCCCGCCCGCCGCCGGCACCGAGCCCTGCCCGGACAACCGGGGACTGCTCGACCAGATCGCCGCGCTCGCATGGGTGCGGGACAACATCGCGGCGTTCGGCGGTGACCCAGGCCTCGTCACCGTGGCCGGACAGTCCTCCGGGGCGACCTCGGTCGCCTGCCTGATGGCGATGGACGGGGCGCGCGGACTGTTCCGGCGCGCCATCGCCCACAGCCCCGTGAACGCCTGCGCCTCGCCTGCTTCCGCCGCCCGTACCACGGCGGAGGTGGCCGCGGAGGCCGGTGTGCCGGCCACGTACGCCGGGCTGGTGTCCGCCTCCCCGAAGGCACTGGTCGATGCCTCCGACCGGGTGGCCGACGGATACCGGCGCGATCCCGCATCCGGAGCACGCCACTACGATCCGGCGATCTACGGGCCGGTGGCGGGGGGCACCGCCTTGCCCCTCGACCCGCTCACGGCGTTCGCCTCCGGAGCCGGCCGGGAGGCCGACCTGCTGGTCTGTCACACGGCGGAGGAATTCTGGCTGCTGGACGAGACGGGTAGCTGTGCGAAGGTCACCGAAGAGAGCCGACTCGCCGTCTTCGCAGCGGATCTCCACATCCAGGACGCGGTGCTGGACGCCTATCGTCGGCTCGCACCGGAGGCATCCGTGCACGAGACCTATCTGGCCCTGTACGGGGACCTCCAGTTCGCCGAGTACAGCTGCAGGCTGGCCGAGGTCCACGCGGGGGGAGGGGGCCGGACCCGGCTCTCACGCTTCGTCCGGCGGCACGACGGCCGGGGGAGGCCCGTCAGGGCCTGGCACTGCGCGGACATCCCGTTCGCCTTCGGCACCGTGGACGACGAGAACGTCCACTTCCTCATCGGAGGGCCTCCGGGTGCCGCGGACCGCGAGCTCTCGTCGCGCATGGCGCGCGCATGGGCGGAGTTCGCGGCCACCGGCGACCCCGGCTGGCCGCCGCTCGACGCGGCGGGCAGCCCCGTACGGATCTGGGACACCGTCTCCTCGGATGTGCCCAGTGGCCGGTGGGACGCGTTCCGTGCCCCATGGCGCGCCTCGGGGCTCCCCCTGATCACGCCCTGACCCACCGCACCGATCGGGGGATGTCATTGGCATGGACCTGACCGTCGAACTGGACTACAGTCCGTAGGTGATACCTCTGAGAGCGCTCTCAGACGGCTCTTGGACGCTTCCTGTTCCACCCCCACGATGCTGGAACAACAGAAGGAGCAATCCCTTGAGACATACGACGATGGTGCGGACCGGTCTCTCCGCACTGCTCATCATCGGTGCCTGGGCGACCGCCGGGCTCACCCAGGCCTCGGCCGCCGGCTCCCCCTCCTCCGCCGCACCCCAGGCCTCGTCCGGGATCATCACGGCCATGCAGCGCGACCTCGGACTGACGAAAAGCCAGGCAGAGGCGCGGCTCACCGCGGAGAAGCGGGCAACAGCACTGCAGGGAAAGGCGCGCAGCGCGGCCGGGGCGTCGTACGGCGGCTCCTGGTTCGACGCGGGCAGCGGCAAGCTGACGGTGGCCGTCACGGACGACGCCAAGGCCGGTGCCGTCCGTGCGACCGGTGCGCAGACCCGGGTGGTCGACCACACGGAGCGCGAGCTCGACGCCGTCAAGAACAAGCTGGACGCACTCTCCGCCCCTGAGGGGATCAGCAGCTGGCACGTCGACCCCCGGGCGAACAGCGTCGTGGTGGACGTCGTCGCCTCCGCACAGGGTGACAACGATGTCCGCGCGTTCCTCGCCAAGGCGCGCAAGGCCGGCCCCGTCACGGTGGAGCAGACCGCCGGGGCCCCGCAGACCTTCGCCGCGGGAACGGTCGGCGGCGACCCCTACTACACCGGCAACGTCCGCTGCTCCATAGGCTTCTCGGTGCACGGCGGCTTCGTCACGGCGGGCCACTGCGGCCGTGCGGGCGGAGCGGTGAGAGGCTGGGACGGCTCGGCCATCGGAAACTTCCAGGGTTCGTCCTTCCCCGGTGACGACTACGCCTGGGTGAACGTGGGCAGCGGCTGGTGGACCGTCCCGGTGGTCCTCGGCTGGGGCACGGTGTCCGACCAGCTGGTCCGCGGCTCCAACGAGGCCCCCATCGGCGCCTCGATCTGCCGCTCGGGTTCCACCACCCACTGGCACTGCGGCAGTGTCCTCGCCAAGAACGAGACCGTGAACTACAGCCAGGGCGCCGTCCATCAGATGACCAAGACCAGCGTATGCGCCGAACCGGGTGACTCCGGCGGCGCGTTCATCAGCGGCGATCAGGCCCAGGGCGTCACGTCGGGCGGCTGGGGCAACTGCAGCGGCGGCGGTGAGACCTGGCACCAGCCCATCAACGAGATCCTCAACCGCTACGGGCTGACCCTCCACACGGCATGACGGATGACACCGCCGGGACCTGCTGACCCGGCGCGAACACGACCGGTCCGCTGCGGCAACGGGGTGCCCCCCTGCCGCGGCGGACCTCCGCTGTGAGCGCCGGCGGTCCCGCCACCGGCCTACGGTCCGGCCGGTCCTCGGGGGACCGGTCCCGACCGCATCACGGTGAGCCCTGAAGAGCGGGCCCCGCAGCGCGTCGGCCTTGTGCCTCCCGGCCCTGCGCCCGCAGGGGGTGGGACGGCCGACTTCCGGTGCGATAAGCGCTGTTCGCCAACTCTTGGCATGTTCTCGACGGCGACGCAACACTGGCAACACGCGGGAGAGCGCTCCCCTGATCCTCCATGAGGGCAGCCGCATCCCCATGCGGCTGCCACGTCCCGTCCACTGGGCCGGCCGCGGACATGTGACGGGGGCGTCTCGCCGTCGCCGAA
>NZ_DATMVN010000548.1:0-6880 GCF_035563135.1 Streptomyces sp. | reverse complement strand
GCGGCCTTCGTGCCGTGGCAGACACCGCTGCGCGCCCCGGGCAGTTCGACGCCGTCCTGCGCCCGGGGCCCCGCCGGGGCGGGAGCCGCGCTGTACTGCGTCACCGACGGGTTCGGCCCGGCCCGGCTGGACGCCTCGGACGGCCGGGTGGTCTGGTCGCACCGGGGCACCTCGCCGAAGGGCGCCGGGGGCTCCGGGCCGCGGGGCACGGTGTCCGGGAGCGTCGCCTGCACCGTCGTCGCGGGTGAGGAGCTCCGGGCGTACTCCCCCGGCGACGGGACGGAACTCTGGCGTACGGATCTCACCGCGTATCTCGACGCCCCGCTCCCGGCGGGCGACACCCTGCTGACCGTCCGCCGGGACGGGACGCTCCAGGGGCTCGCCGCCGCGACCGGCGCCTCCCGGTGGCGGCGCGCCGTCCCGGGGCACGGGAGTCCGGGTTACGCGCTGTACGAGGCCAGGACCGGGCTCGCGTACGCGTTCGAGAGTTCGGTGCGGGGGACGACCACCCTGGTCACGGCCATCGAGGCAAAGACCGGCGGGACGGCCTGGCAGCGCAGGCTGGACGGGATGCTCACCCCGGCCGGGACGTCGGGCGGGGCGCTCCTGCTCACCGCCATGAACGAGCAGGCCCAGACCACCGGGCTGGTCCGCTACGACCCGGCGCTGCGGCGCGCGACCCGCATCGCGCTGCCCTTCCGGATGGACGCACCGGAGACCGTGGTGGGCGGGGACACCGCCCTGCTGCTGGAGCGCGGCGGGACGCTGCTGGCGCTCGACGTCCGTCCGGGCGCCGGGCAGGCCGAGCGGTGGCGGCTGGAGACGGCTGTCGGGATGACCTCGGCGCCGGTCCTGGGGGCCGGCGGACGGCTGTACTTCTCGGCTGCCGACGGCCGGCTGCTGGCCGTCGACACGGAGCACGGAACTCTGCTGGGCCAGACACGCCCCCGCCTGAGGGAGGGGAAGCTCAGCCACGCCTCGTCGCTGCCCGCCCCCGTGGTCATGGGCAGAAGCGTCATCGGCACCGCGCCGGACGGATCCGTCTTCGCCGTGGACGCGGACGACCCCGCCCGCTGGTGAGACCAGGGACGGGGCCGGAGGCGGCTGCGGCGGGTCAGCCGAGCCTGGAGACGTCGCGGACCGCGCCCTTGTCCGCGCTGGTCGCCATCGCCGCGTACGCGCGCAGCGCCTGGGAGACCTTGCGGTCGCGGTTCCTGGGGGCGTAGACCCCGCCGAGGGCCTGGTCACGGCGGGCCAGCTCCTCGTCGGACACCAGGAGCTCGATCGTGCGGTTCGGGATGTCGATCGCGATCCGGTCGCCGTCCTGCACCAGAGCGATGGTGCCGCCGGACGCGGCCTCCGGGGACGCGTGGCCGATGGACAGACCCGAGGTGCCGCCGGAGAAACGGCCGTCGGTCACCAGGGCGCAGGTCTTGCCGAGCCCGCGGCCCTTGAGGAACGACGTCGGGTAGAGCATCTCCTGCATGCCGGGGCCGCCCTTGGGGCCCTCGTAGCGGATGACGACGACGTCGCCGTCCTTGATCTCCTTGCGGAGGATCTTGTCGACGGCCTCCTCCTGGGACTCGCAGACGACCGCGGGGCCCTCGAACGTCCAGATCGACTCGTCGACGCCCGCCGTCTTCACCACGCAGCCGTCGACGGCCAGGTTGCCCTTGAGGACCGCGAGCCCGCCGTCCTCGGAGTAGGCGTGCTCGACCGAACGGATGCAGCCGCCGGCCGCGTCCGTGTCGAGGGTGTCCCAGCGCTCGGACTGGGAGAAGGCGGTCGCCGAGCGCTTGCAGCCGGGGGCCGCGTACCAGAGTTCGAGTGACTCGGCCGAGGGCGAGCCCCCGCGCACGTCCCAGGTCTTCAGCCATGCGTCGAGGGAGCCGGAGTGCACGCTGTGCACGTTCTCGTTGAGCAGGCCCCCTCGGTGGAGCTCGCCCAGGATGGCGGGGATGCCGCCCGCGCGGTGCACGTCCTCCATGTAGTACGTCCCGCCGGGGGCCACGTTGGGGGCGACCTTCGCGAGGCAGGGGACCCGCCGGGAGATCTCGTCCATCTCCGGGAGGCCGAAGACGAGCTCGGCCTCCTGGGCGGCGGCCAGCAGGTGGAGGATCGTGTTGGTGGAGCCGCCCATGGCGATGTCGAGGGCCATGGCGTTCTCGAAGGCCTCGCGGGTGGCGATGCTGCGGGGCAGGACGGAGTGGTCGTCCTGCTCGTAATGACGCTTGGTGATCTCGACGATCGTGCGTCCGGCGTTCTCGTACAGCCCCTTGCGGGCGGTGTGGGTGGCGAGGACCGAGCCGTTGCCCGGGAGGGCCAGGCCGATGGCCTCGGCGAGGCAGTTCATCGAGTTGGCGGTGAACATGCCGGAACAGCTGCCGCAGGTCGGGCAGGCGTTCTCCTCGATCCGGAGGATGTCCGCGTCGGAGATCTTGTCGTTGACCGCGTCCGAGATCGCGTCGACGAGGTCGAGGGTGCGGACCGTTCCGTCGACCAGGGTGGTCTTGCCGGCCTCCATCGGGCCGCCGGAGACGAACACCGTGGGGATGTTGAGGCGCATCGCGGCCATCAGCATGCCGGGGGTGATCTTGTCGCAGTTCGAGATGCAGATCAGGGCGTCGGCGCAGTGGGCCTCGACCATGTACTCGACGCTGTCCGCGATGAGGTCGCGGGAGGGCAGGCTGTAGAGCATCCCGCCGTGCCCCATGGCGATGCCGTCGTCCACCGCGATGGTGTTGAACTCGCGCGGCACGGCGCCCGCCGCCTGGATCGCCTCGGAGACGATCCGGCCGACGGGGGCGAGGTGGGTGTGGCCCGGCACGAACTCGGTGAAGGAGTTGGCCACCGCGATGATCGGCTTGCCAATGTCCTCACTGGCTACGCCGGACGCCCGCATAAGGGCGCGGGCGCCCGCCATGTTGCGGCCGTGGGTGACAGTGCGGGACCTCAGCTGGGGCATCGTCGCTCGCTCCTTCGCAGAAAAGACTGCTTATGAGCGTACGCCCCGACTCCACGATCTGGACACTCCGTCCGGATACCGGGACGAAGCGACCGCTGGGTGGGCAGGTCCCCGCCCTCTTCCGGCCCCGTACGTACCGGCCTCCGGTGCCTCGGCGGGCGGCGTTCGCCCGTCGAGGAACGGCGTCCGGCGCGTGCTCCCGGCGGGCCGGCCGGCAGCCCCCGTACGGGACCGCACCCGGGCTTTCGTCCGGTGCGGTGAGGGGCGTGCCGGGCGTCGCGACGGGGCGGGCGCCGCCTGCCCGGCGCTAGTCCGTCAGATACCGCTGGAGGGTGGGGGCCACCATCTCGACGATCTTCTCGGGATCCGCGGTGGCCAGCGGCTCCGCGCGGATCACGTACCGCATGACCGCGACACCGATCATGTGGGAGGCCGCCAGCTCGGCGCGGAAGGCCGGGTCCGGCACGTCCAGCTCCGCCGCGATCCGCTCCAGCAGCCGGCGCAGCACGAAGCCCCGCAGCACCGTCGCCGCCGCCTCGTGCGTGAACGCGGAACGCAGGATCGCCAGCAGCGGCGCCCTGGACACCGGGTTCTCCCACACACCGATGAAATACCGGGCCAGCCGCTCCCCCAGGTCCTCGGAGGGGCCGTCCAGGATCGCGGGCAGGTCGAGCGCGGGCTCGAAGGAGACCTCGACGGCAGCGGCGAAGACCTCGTCCTTCGTACCGAAGTAGTGGTGGACCAGGGCCGCGTCGACGTCCGCCGCCCTGGCGACGCCCCTGATCGAGGTCTTGTCGTAGCCGCGCGCGGCGAACTCCGCGCGGGCCGCCTCCAGGATCCGGGTCCTGGCGTCGGGGCCGGCGGCCCCAGCCGTCCGGGAGGGGCGGCCCCTGCGCCGGGGGGCGGGGCCGTCGGCGCCGGGGGTCACGGCCGGGGGGTCCGCGCCGACGTGGCCAGATGGAGCCGGGTGAAGGCGAGAGCTTCCGCGAGGTCGGCCTCGCGTTCGGCCGAGGACATGGCGCGGCGGGTGTTCACCTCGATGACCACATGTCCGTCGAAGCCGGTGCGCGCCAGCCGCTCCAGCAGTTCGGCGCACGGCTGGTCGCCCCGGCCGGGCACCAGGTGCTCGTCCTTGTTGGAGCCCTTGCCGTCGGCGAGGTGGACATGGGCGAGGCGGTCGCCCATCCGGTCCACCATGGCCAGGCTGTCGGTGCGGGCGGTGGCGGTGTGCGACAGGTCCACGGTGAAGTGCCGGTAGTCATCGTTGCTGACGTCCCAGGCGGGGGCGTACGCGAGCATCTCGCGGTCCCGGTAGCGCCACGGGTACATGTTCTCCACCGCGAAGCGCACATCGGTCTCGTCCGCCATGCGCCAGATTCCGGTGACGAAGTCCCGGGCGTAGTTGCGCTGCCACCGGAACGGAGGGTGGACGACCACCGTCGACGCGCCGAGCTTCTCCGCCGCGGCCCTGGCCCGCTGGAGCTTCACCCACGGGTCGGTGGACCAGACCCGCTGGGTGATCAGCAGACAGGGCGCGTGCACGGCCAGGACCGGCACCTGGTGATAGTCCGACAGCCGCTTCAGCGCCTCGATGTCCTGGCTGACGGGGTCGGTCCAGACCATGACCTCGACACCGTCGTAGCCCAGGCGCGCAGCGATCTCGAAGGCCGTCGCCGTCGACTCCGGATAGACGGAGGCCGTCGACAGGGCGACCTTCGCATCCGGGATGCGCACCACTGGTTCTGCCACGTGGACAGCGTACGGCCAGCAGTACGCGACGCCGAAGGAGCCCGGCTGAAAGTGAGAAGGGCCATGGGGCGCGGCGCCCGGATCAGGCCAGGGCCGCCTGCACCGCCGGCAGGTGGTCGAGGCGGCGCAGGATGACTCCTTCCCGCAGCGCCCAGGGGCAGATCTCCAGCTCCTCGACCCCGAACAGGTCCATCGCGCCCTCGGCGACGAGCGCCCCCGCCAGGAGCTGCGCGGCGCGCCCCTCGGTGACGCCGGGCAGGTTGCCCCGCTGCTCGACGGTCATCGCGGAGAGCTTCGGCACCCACTCCTCCAGCGCCTTGCGGGTGAGGACGCGCTGCACGTACAGCCCCTCGGCGGAGCGGGCGGCACCCGTGATCCTGGCGAGCTGCCGGAACGTCTTGGAGGTCCCGACGACGTGGTCGGGACGGCCCAGCCGGGTGAACTCGCCGACCGTACGGGCGATACCGGCGCGGACGTGGCGGCGCAGCGCCCGTACGGCGGTCGGGTCCGGCGGGTCGCCCGGGAGCCAGGCGGCGGTGAGACGGCCGGCGCCGAACGGCAGCGAGACGGCGGCGTCGGGCTCCTCGTCCATCCCGTAGCCGACCTCCAGCGAACCGCCGCCGATGTCCAGGACCAGCAGTTTCCCCGCGGACCAGCCGAACCAGCGGCGGGCGGCCAGGAAGGTCAGCCGGGCCTCCTCCTCGCCGCTGAGGACGGCGAGGGTGACGCCGGTCTCGTCCCGCACACGGGCCAGCACCTGGTCCGCGTTGCCGGCCTCACGCACGGCGGAGGTGGCGAACGCCAGCACGTCCTCGCAGCCCTTGTCCTCGGCCGCCTGGAGGGCGTCGGTGACCGTCGCCACGAGGCGGTCCACGCCCTCGGGACCGATCGCCCCGTCCGGGTCGAGAAGTTCGGCGAGCCGCAATTCGGCCTTGTGCGAATGGGCGGGCTGTGGGCAGGCACCGGGATGGGCGTCGACGACCAGCAGATGCACCGTGTTCGACCCCACGTCGAGGACTCCGAGTCTCATACGGGCACGCTACTGCGGCTTACTCTGGGCTCGTGCCAAAGACGAAAAAGGCGAAGCCGGACAAAGCCGCGAAGAGTCAGCAGAAATCGAAGCAGGAGAGGCAGCAGCCGGAAGCGGCGGGGCGGGGCGGGCCCGACGAGAAGGGGCTCGACTTCGCTCGGGCCTGGGTCGAATTCCCCGACCCCGCCGACGACGAGCAGGTCTTCCGCTGCGATCTGACCTGGCTGACGTCCAGGTGGACCTGCATCTTCGGCAGCGGCTGCCAGGGCATCCAGGCGGGCCGCGCCGACGACGGCTGCTGCACGCTGGGCGCGCACTTCTCGGACGAGGACGACGAGAAGCGGGTGGCCGGGCACGTGGCCCGGCTCACCCCGGACCTGTGGCAGTTCCACGAGGTCGGCACGGAGACGGGCTGGATCGGGGTGGACGAGGACGGCGAGCGCCAGACGCGGCGCTGGGAGGGCTCCTGCATCTTCCAGAACCGCCCCGGGTTCGAGGGCGGCATGGGCTGTTCCCTGCACATCCTGGCCCTCAAGGAGGGCAGGGAGCCGCTGGAGACCAAACCGGACGTGTGCTGGCAGCTGCCGGTCCGCCGTACGTACGACTGGATCGAGCGGCCCGACGACACACGCGTGCTCCAGATCTCGATCGGGGAGTACGACCGCCGGGGCTGGGGCCCGGGCGGACACGACCTGCACTGGTGGTGCACGTCGGCGACCTCCGCGCACGGGGCCGGCGACCCGGTCTATGTGTCCTACCGGCCGGAGCTCACCGAGCTGATGGGCGAGGAGGCCTACGACCGGCTGGTCGGGCTGTGCGAGCAGCGGCTGGCGTCGCTGCTGCCGATGGCGCCCCACCCGGCCGATCCGGTCCGGGGCGGGTCCTCGCCGAGGCCGTGAAGGCCGGTCCTGGGCCAGGACTTCAGGACGGGACCTCGACCAGGACGTGAAAGCCGGCCCTGGATCAGGTTTTCGCGGCCGGTCCTCGACCAGCTCGTGAAGAGCGGCCCCGGAGGCGCCGCCCTGCTTCCCTCTTCCTGACCGGCGGCCCGGCGGACGCGGTGCGCAGGCGTTCCGCCGCGGGCCGGGCCTCCGTTCCGTGTCAGCCCGCCGGCTCGGAAGGCTCGCCCGGGGGCG
>NZ_DATMVN010000547.1:0-13863 GCF_035563135.1 Streptomyces sp. | reverse complement strand
GATGGCGTCGGGTTGGATCTCCATGGGGCCGATCGCGCCCACGATGCGGTCGTCGACGGTGGCGGTGAGGACCGGGCCGCACCGGCCGGCCTGCATTCGGGCGTGGAGGAAGGCCAAGCCGTCGGCGGCCATGGCCTCGGCGAACGGCGCGAAGGTCTCCTGCACAGCGGTCGGCCAGGCGGCGACGGGGCGGACCGAACCGTCCGGGGCAGGGCAAGGGCCGGTGGTGAAGTCCTTCAGCTGAATACGGGTGCCGCGCGGGTGCGCGGTCTCGGGACCGAGGGGCCGTACGACCCGGGCACGGGCGACGTCGTGTACGGAAGCGAGCTTGGCGGCCAGCTCGGCGGCCTCCTCCACGACGCTGCCGTGGAGCCCGTAGGCGAAGACCTTCACGGCGCCGTGTCCGCGCCGGGTCAGGGTGGGAACGAGGGTGCGTCCGGGCTGGTGAACGACGTCCTCGCGGAGGGCTCTCTCGTCCTTCTCGCCACCCCAGCGCCGGTCCTTGTCGTACGGCAGGAAACCCCCGGTATCGGCCGCTCGAAGGACATCCTCGAAGAGGCCGACGAACAGTGTGTCGGGGTGGACGGGACCAAGGGTCGGCACGATAGGCGCGGTGAGCACGGGCCGCAGCCAGTCCCAGCGGAAGAGCATGAGCGGCACCCTAGCGGTGGGACGGGCAGGGCTCAGGCCCCGACGCGAGTACGCCGGGGCCTGAACGGAGTTGACCGGATCGTGTCGGTCAGTGGGGGTTGTCGTCTCCGGCGTCGCAGGAGCACTCCGTGCTCTCCACGATCACGTCGAGGTCCTGGACGGCGGTGATCGAGACGGTCGCGACGGGCGGGGCGGCGCGGCGGGCCGAGGTCGGTGGGCCGGGGAGGATGGTCACCGGTACGGGCGGGGTCATGAGGCGTTCTCCTTGTCTCCGTGCTGGCAGTAGCTGTGCAGCGGCGCCTTCGCCTCCTGGTAGTGCTTGGCCAGGGGGCGACAGACCCGGCAGGTGCCGGACAAGGCGCAGCCCTCGCACCCACCGGTGCGAAGCATGAGGCGGTCGGCGATGGCGCCGAGCCGGGTGAGGCCGTCGATACCTTCGGCCATCAGGTCGATCTGGTCGTCGCGACCGACCTTGCAGATCGACACCTTGGCGTGGGGGTCGGCGTGGAAGAAGGTGTGTCCCGCGTTGCAGCCGGCGAACGGCTTGCGCTGCCGAAGATGGGTGGCGGACTGCGCGAGCAGCGGCTCTCCGCCGCCGTAGATCGTGGGCGTCATGTTCGTGTACGCGTGGTTCTCGACGTTCCACTCGCCGGCGAGGGCGGCCATCTCGTCGGCCTCGGAGGCGTTGTCCTCGGTCACCACGACGTTGATACGCAGGGGAAGACCCGCCTCACGTGCGGCGTCCATGCCGCGCCGGAACGCCTTCCACGCGCCACGGCGCTGAGTGAGCGTGTCGAAGGACTCCTCGCTCGCCCCGTACATGCTGACCACTAGGCGGTAGGGCGGGCAGTCCCGGAAGAGCCTGAGGAGGTCCGGCCGCCAGAGCAGCGAGCCGTTCGTGGAGATGGTGAGCATCATCCCGGCCTGCCAGGCGTACCGGTAGGCGCCCTGGAAGTCCGGGTCCATGGTGGGCTCACCGCCCGTGATCTGGAGCCAGAGGACACCGGCCTCGCGCATGATGTCAAGGAGCCGCACCTTCTCCTCCCAGGCGAGGCCGGAGAACGGCCGCTCGCCGAGGTAGCAGTGCTTGCAGCCGAAGTTGCAGCCGAGGTTGATCTCCCAGGAGGCGCGGCAATAGCCGTACGAGGACGGCTCGCGTACCAGCACGGTGCCCTGCGCGGTCTGGCCGTCCAGGTCGAGGCCCCACATGTCGGCGGCGGTCTGCACCGCCCAGGTGGGAAGCGACCCACCGTCGGTGGCGGTCTGGCGCAGGCCCTCGTAGTGGTCGGCGGAGATTCGGGCGCCGGCCCGTGCTCCCGGCTTGAGGAGAAGGTGCCCGTCGAGGAACGGAGAGGCGATCAGAGCGTGGGCCATCGGTGGCCCTCCTTCCGGATCACGGAGCGGGACAGCGCACGGGACTCCTGGCGGCCGGCGAGGCAGTGGATCTCGCCAAGCCCGTTACAGGTGCCGCAGGTCTTGCCGGACGAGTTGGCGCCGCTGCCACCGCAGTCCCCGCACCGTTCGTTGCGAGGCGAGCGAGGGCGCCGGGGCTTGTGCGGGCTCGCGATCAGCTGGTGCACGAGACCTCCTCCAGGGCGTCTTCCCAGGTGTGCTGCTTGGCGTGGTCGGCGAACAGACAGCAGCCCTCACCGTCAGGGACCGGGGCGGCCACCGGGCAGTCCGGCAACACGACAAGTTCCGCCTCGTCCGTCCCGTGCCAGCGGAGCCACAGCGCGGTCCCGTACGCGCCGGCGTCGGTGAGGAGACCGAAGTGCTCACCCTCGTCGTGCGCGGACAGCTGGCACTGCACCGCCCTGTCGATGTACTTGGCGGTCGACTTCTCCCGTGCTTCCTTTGCCAGGTCGAGGGGCACCCGGCGCCAGTGCGCGCAACGCATCACGACACCATCCGGAAGGACACGACGGCATTCCGTTCCTGCTGCGAGCACCGGGGGCAGACGCACGGCGGGTAGCGGCCCGGGTTCTCCGGGACCACCGGGTCTTCGCCCACGTGTACCTCCGTGAGAGGTCCCCACGTCTGGCCGGAGTCGCGGGAGACCCGCAAAGTCATCCGTACGTCGTCCTGTCCGTTCGCCATGGTCAGGAGCATCGCGATCCGCAGGACCGGCCAGAAAGGCCAAGCGGATTACCCAACTTGGGTAACATCACCCTCGGTTGACCAAGTGCAGCGATCCGTAGTCCTCATGCCGGAGCGTGCCCGATGCCCGAGCCATCTCGCTCGAAGGAACTCCCGGTCAGCCTGCTCACGGACCCAGTGATGATCGAGGCATGCCAGGCCAGAGACTTCGGCCGCATCTTCCAGCTGGTCAAGGCACGAGCAGGCATCTATCCGTCGATGGTCGCGCGTCGCTGCAACCTGACCCCGAGCCGCGTGGGCGAGGTGACCGCCGGACGGCGGCAGCTGCTGCACATGGACGTGATCGAACGGATCTCGGACGGACTGCGCATCCCCGGACACATGCTCGGACTTGCCCGACGCTCCTGGGAGACGCCACCCAGCCTGACAGTCACGCCCCGCGAACCGGTCGAGGTACCGGCCCCCTCAGCCGTCGGACCACTGGCCGCCGGACTACCGGGGGCGGACGTCGACAGCATCCTCGCCCTGGCGGCCGAGCGGGATCTCAGCGCCTCGACGCTGGACGCGCTGCACTCATCGATCGCGGACTACTGGCGCCGGGACGACGAGCACGGCGGCGAGACCTTACGGCCGGCAGTCGTCGGACAGCTCCGCTACGTCGTCGACCTCCTCAAGGAGCAGCGTCCGGCTCCTTTACGGGACGGCCTGCACAGCATCGCGGCCGAGCTGGCCCGCCTCACCGGATGGACCTACTTCGACGCCCGCCAGTACAACCAGGCACGCGCCTACTTCACCGAATCCCTCGGCCTGGCCAAGGCCATCGACGACCGCCAGTTCATGGCCAACGTCCTCGCCTGCATGAGCCTCCAGGCCACCTACCAGGACAAGCCCGGCGACGCCCTCGCACTCGTCACGGCCGCCCAGGACCAGGCCCGAACTGCCGCGGGGACGACACCGCGCGTACTGGCCATGCTCGCGATGCGCGAAGCCTTCGCCCACGCCACCCTCGGCAACCACGGCGCCACCCACACCGCGATCTCGGAAGCCCACACCCAGTTCGGCCGGATCAGCACGGGTGATCCGGACCCGGCCTGGGTCGCCTACTTCGACGAACCGAAGCTGATCGTGGACACCGGCATCGCGCACGGCCGCCTGGGCGAAGCCGCCCTCGCCGAACCCCTCATCGCGGACGCCCTCCGCCGAGAACACCAGACGAACCACCGAGGCCGCGCCTTCCACGCCTTCTGGCTCGCCCGCACCCAGCTCCAGCGCGGCAAACTCGATGAGGCATGCCACATGGCCATGTATGCCCTGGCTCCGGCGGTGGCCGTCAGCTCGCAACGAGTCGCCGGCCACCTCCGGGAGTTTTACGAACAGCTGGAGCCCTTCCGCCGCGAACCAGCCGCGGCGGCGTTCGAGTCCCGGCTCCGGGAAGCGCTGCCCCGCCAGATCAGCGGATCGCCTCGTCCATGAGCACGTAGAGCAGCCCGACCAGGGAGCCACTGCTGACGATCTCGCGCCGGTCGATCATGCCCCGCACATCGGCCAGCGGGATCCACTCGACCCGGTCCGACTCGTTCTTCTCGGTCGGCGGACCCTCGTACGTCGCCCCATCGGCCCGGAAGACGTGATGCTGAGAGTCGGTGATGCCGTTGGCCGGCTCGGCGTAGATCAGCGGCTTGACGGGACCGAGCCGCCAACCGGTCTCCTCCAGCACCTCACGCGCGGCCGCTTCGGCGGGAGTCTCGCCCACCTCGACCAGGCCCATCGGCAGCTCCCACGCCCAGGCGTCTGTAATGAAGCGGTGCCGCCACATCATCAGAACCTCACGCCGCTCGTTGACCACAGCGGCCACGGCCAGATGCCGGAGCTTGACGACGTGGTGCTCCCAGCGGTTCCCGTCTGGGGTCTCGATGTCGGTGAGCCACACGTTCACCCAGGCGTTCTCGTAGATCGGACGTTCCCCGTGGATCTTCCACTGCATCACTGCGGCCCCTCTCGATCGGCCTCCAGCATCCCAGAGCAGTCAGGAGGCTGACGCGCATTCCTTGGTGTTACGTCATTCTGACGAGATGAGGCACTGGCGAGGTCTGCCATGAGCTCATGAGTGCAGTTCTGGGGCGAGCAACTCGGTGCGTTGTGGCTACGAGCCATGCCAGCCGGAGGGTGCCCGGGGTAGCGACTGAATCGACGATCACCAGACTCACCCACGCCCGGCTGCGTAAGCTGGACTCTCAGTAATTGGCAGGGCGCGATGGTGGGGGATAGAGCAGCATGGACGACCGGCTTCGCGATTTCGCGAAGGGCTCACCTAACTTCGGGGTGCTGTATCAGCACCAGCCTCTGCTCTCCCTGTACGGAGCTTCTGCCGAAGCGACCGTGTTCACGAACCCCAATTCCTCACTGGTCCAGGCGGGGCAGTTTGGCGAGGTACTCGCTGAAGAACTGGTCGCCCGTATAGGGATGCGGATCGAGGGCGATCGACAGATCGACCGGCTGAGCGCTCTGACCAGGGCCGGAGTCCTCGTTCCGGAGATCCGCGACGACTTCGACCGGCTGCGCCGCGACCGGAACAAGGCTGCCCACAACCACCTCTTCGACACGGCGCGGGCCCTGGCTGCCGTACGGATCTGCTACCGGCTCGGCCTCTGGTTCCACGATGCCATCGACGGCCGACGGACCGTTGCCGAGTTCGTGCCACCCACGGACCCCGGTGACAGCGCTCAGATCACGGACCCAGCCGAGCTGGCCGAGCTGCGCGAGGCCCTCGACGGCCACCGCCAGGCGCTCACGCAGGCCCGCATGCGGCTCGCCGAGGCCGACGATGCGCTAGAGGCCGAGCGCAGGGCGCGGGCCGAGGCAGAGACCCTGATCGCCAGCGCCAATGCCAACAAGACTGAATTGCTCGCGCGAGTAGATCAGTTGAGTACCCAGATTGAGGAGCTGCGCGCTGCCCAGCAGGCGAAGTACGAGGCCGCTCGCAGGCAGCCGCGCACGGTCGATGCCAAGCGGCGCGAAGCGATCATCCACCGTGCCCAGCGGCCTGCCGCACTCAACGAGGTGCAGGCGCGTGAGGCCATCGACGAGATGCTGCACGCAGCGGGGTGGGTCGTCCAGGACCGCGACCAGGTCAACCCGGGAGAAAACCAGGGAGTGGCGGTCCGTGAGTTCACGCTGGCCACCGGCCGCGCGGACTACGTCCTGTATGTCGACGGCAGGATCGTGGGTGTGATCGAGGCCAAGCGGGAGGGCGACCACCTCTCCAGCGCTGTGGAGCAGAACGACCGGTATGCGGCTGGTGTCCTCAAAGAGCACCGGCTCGCTGTCTGGCGGGAGGTCGAGCCGTTCGCGTTCCGCTACGCCACGACCGGCACCGAGACCTACTTCATCAACCGCCTCGACCCCGACGCCCGATCCCGAGAGGTGTTCTCCTTCCACCGCCCCGAGACGGTGGCTACTTGGATGCGTCGTGCCGACGAGACTCCGGCCGCCCTGACGTTCCGGGCTGCCCTGCGCCGACTGCCCGTGTTGGAGCCGAACGGGCTGCGTCTCGCCCAGATCGATGCCATCAGCGGCCTGGAGAAGTCCCTGGGAAAGGACCGGGGGCGGGCACTGATCCAGATGGCGACGGGCGCGGGCAAGACCTTCACTGCCGTGGCACAGACCTACCGGCTGCTCAAGCACGCGAAGGCGCGCCGGGTCCTGTTTCTCGTCGACCGCAACAACCTAGGCAGGCAGGCGTACGACGAGTTCCGCAAGTTCACGACACCGGACGACGGCCGCAAGCTGTCAGACATCTACAACGTCGACCGGCTCGGGGCGGCGGGTCTCCAAGACACCTCGTCGGTAGTCATTTGCACGATCCAAAAGATGTACTCGCTGCTGCGCGGGGAGACCCTCGTCGATGACGAGCAGGCGGACGAGGCCACGGACAGCACGGCGTACGAGGACACGTACGCGACGGACCTGCCTATCGAGGTCTCCTACAACCCGAGGGTCCCGATCGAGTCCTTCGACCTGATCATCGTGGACGAGTGCCACCGCTCGATCTACGGGCTGTGGCGTGGCGTGCTGGAGTACTTTGACGCGCATCTGGTCGGCCTGACTGCCACCCCCACCCTCCAAACCCTCGGATTCTTCGGCCGCAATCTGGTCTCCGAGTACACCTATCCGCAGGCCGTCGCGGACGGGGTGAACGTCGACTTCGACGTCGTAAGGATGCGGACCGACCTGCGCGAGAAGGGCGCCGCGACCATCGAGTCGGGTACGACGGTGCGGGTCAAGGACCGCAAGACGCGGCGGCAGCGCTACCAGGAACTGGACGACGACTTCACCTACACGACCGGGCAGATCGGCCGCTCGGTGGTGACGGTGGACGAGATCCGGGCGGTGCTCACCGCGTACCGGGACAACTGGCGGCGCTGGTTCCCCGGCCGGACCGAGCTTCCGAAGACCCTGATCTTCGCAGTCGGCGAGGACCATGCGGAAGATATCCTCGCTCAGGTCAAGGAGGTCTTCGGTCGCGGCGACGACTTCGCGAAGAAGATCACGTACAAGAGCCGCCAGGCCGGCGAGGACCCGGACGAGCTGATCCGTGCGCTGCGAACCTCACCCCGGATGCGGGTTGCCGTCACCGTCGACATGATCGCGACCGGTACGGACGTGAAGGCGCTGGAATGCGTGATCTTCCTGCGCGAGGTGCGCAGTGCCGTCCTCTTCGAGCAGATGAAGGGCCGCGGCGCTCGCACCATCGACGCGACGGAACTCCAGGAGGTCACGCCGGATGCGGACGCGACGGTCCGCAAGGACCGGTTCGTACTTGTCGACGCGGTCGGGGTGACAGACTCCCCCCTGGTGGACGCCAAGCCGCTGGTGCCTGCGGGCGAGCGGCAGGTCTCACTGGCCAAGCTGCTGGACAAGGCTGGTACGAAATCGATCAGCGTGGGTGAGGCCGAGATTCTGGCGGGACGGCTGGCGCGGCTCAACCAGCAGTTGACGGAGGAGGAGCGCGAGCAGCTGGCGCGCGCCTCAGGCGGGCAGACCCTGTCGGAGATCGCGGGCGCCATTGTGAACGCGGTGGACCCGGACCGGCAGGAGCGGGCCCTGGAACAGGGCGGCTCCTCGGCGGCTCGGCGGCTCGTGGAGGACGCGATCGCTCCCCTGACGGAGTATCCCGATCTTCGGCGGCACATCATCGAGATCCGGCGGGACAAGGACTACCTCTTCGACGAGTTCACGGCCGTCGAGGTGACGGATCTCGACGAGATCCCTCGCGAGGAGCGGGCCCGCGAGCAGGTCGGTCGCTGGAGCCGACTCCTGAAGAATGAGCGCGACCGCATCGCGGCGGTCAGCATCGCTCTGACAAGCCCCCGGTCCGTTTCCCCTGAGGAGACGTACGCCGCGCTGAAGGAACTGGCACTGGAGATTCGCCGCCCACAGTACGCGTGGACGCCGCAGGCCCTGTGGACGTACTACGAGGACCTGGGCGCGGCGGTCCGCTCCGACGGCGGCCGGGAGGCGGGCGTCCCTGACCTGATCTCGCTCATACGGTACGAGCTCGGGGTGGACGAGGAGCTGCGGCCCTACCGTGAGACGGTGGAGGAGCGCTTCGAGGGGTGGGTGCTCAAGCAGCAGCAGGCGGGGGCGGACTTCTCGGAGGAGCAGCTGTGGTGGCTGCGGTCCATACGGGACGTGGTGGCGAGCGACGTCGGCATCAGCCCGGCGGAGTTCAACGCCGAGCCCTTCAAGGGGAAGGGTGGAGGGCGGGGGTTTGCCCACGCTTTTCCGGGGCGGGATGTTCGGTCGTTGTTGAGTGAGCTGAATCGAGAATTGGCTTGAGCGGGTTGAATGGCGTGGAGCTTCCGAAAGGGTGGGTTTGGGCCACCCTGGGGGACGTTGCCAATTGGGGCAGCGGAGGAACGCCCAAGAGCGGCGTCGCCCAGTTTTACGGCGGAGACATCCCGTGGGTTGTCAGCGGCGACCTAAACGACGAGCAGATCCGCTCAGCAACGTCGACCATCACGGATGAGGGGCTGAAATCAAGCTCAGCAAAATGGGTGCCTGAGGGCTCCGTCCTTATCGCCATGTACGGTGCCACAATTGGTAGGCTAGCCATTGTCGGACAGCCGCTCACCACCAATCAAGCGGTAGCGTTTGCAACGCCACATAAAGGGCTTATCGATAAACGTTTCCTGTTCTGGTATCTGTGGTCTCAGCGTGACGCCCTCCGTAAGACCGGAAAGGGAGGGGCGCAGCCAAACATCAGTCAGGCAATTCTCAAAGCATGGCCCATCCCTGTGCCCCCCGTTGCTGAGCAACATCGGATCGTTGAGGACCTCGAAGACCAAATCTCTCGCCTTGACGCAGCAACCGAAGCCGTGGTTGGCGCGAAGCGCCGCATCAAGCCCTTCACTACCTCTGTATTGGACAGGGCTGCGCTCGGGGCCTCATTGGCTACCCACTCTGACCAAGACGCAGTGGACGACAGTCAGCGCTTGCTCGCGGGCCTCTCAAGTAAGCGCTTCGACTATGCCGCCTTGCCCTTCCTCCCCAAGGGCTGGTTTTGGCGCCGTTCCGTCGACGTCTGTGAGTTCATCAGCAGTGGCTCAACGCCGAAGGCTCATTTGATGCACCCCGGAAGTGGCGAGATCCCCTTCCTGAAGGTCTATAACATCACGCAAGACGGTCGAGTTGACTTCACCAACAAGCCAACCTATGTCGACCGAGAGACGCACGAGAATCAGCTGAAGCGATCGCGGGTACGACCAGGAGATGTCCTGACAAATATTGTTGGTCCACCCCTAGGGAAGACGGCAGTCGTTCCTAAAGACCATCCCGAGTGGAACATCAACCAAGCGATTGTCGCTTTCCGTGCTGGCCCTGAGGTTCAACCGGAATGGCTGGCTCTCGTGCTTCGCGCACCGTTTGTGCTGTCCATGCTTCAAAAGACAGCGAAGGCGACCGCTGGCCAATTCAACGTTGCACTCTCTACATGTCGCGAACTACCTCTTCCCGTTCCGCCGATGGACGCACAGCTCGCCCTTGTCGCGCAGTCTGCCGAGCTATTGGAAGTCAGTGACCGTTTCGCCGCGCAGGTAGCGTCTGTTTCCTTGCGTGCTCAGAACCTCCGGCGGGCTGTCCTAAGGCGGGCTTTCACGGGCAGCCTTGCTCCCCAGGACCCGGCCGACGAGCCCGCTACCGCCCTCCTCGATCGCATCCGCGCCGAGCGCGAGGCACAGGGAGCCAAGCCTAAACGGGCCGCTCGCCGCCCCCGCACGACGGCTGCTTCAGAAGCGCTGGCCCCGCCTCCCGCATCGTCAACTCATTCTCTAACCAACGCCGTTCAGCAGGAGCTTCCGCTGTGACCCCCGCATCCCCCGCACTGGCGCACGCGCAGACCAACAGCCTGGTCACCAAGCTCTGGAACTACTGCAACGTGCTTCGGGACAACGGCTTGTCGACCATTGAGTACGTCGAGCAGCTCTCGTACCTGCTCTTCCTCAAGATGGCTGACGAGATCGCCTCCGACCCCTTCACAGAACAGGAGGCCAAGGCCGTCGTACCCTCCGAGTACGACTGGCAGGCTCTCGCCCGTCTCAAAGGCATCGACCTGGAAGTCCACTACCGCAGGACCCTCGAAGAGCTCGCGAAGAACCCCGGAACCACACTCGGCACGATCTTCGCCAAGTCTCAGAACCGAATCACCGAGCCCGCCCTCCTCGAAAAGCTGGTCATCGATCTGATCGGCAAGGAGGACTGGACGATCCAGGGGACGGACCTTAAGGGCGATGCCTACGAGGGTCTGCTTGCCAAGGGCGCGGAGGACACCAAGACGGGTGCCGGCCAGTACTTCACGCCCCGTGCGCTCATCGACGCCATGGTCGATGTCATGCAGCCGGGGCCCGAGGACACCATCACCGACCCCGCTTGCGGTACCGGCGGCTTCCTCATCGCCGCGCACAGCTACATCCGGAAGCACCACATGCAGCACCTGTCACGGGAACAGCGTCTCGCGCTCGGGTCAGGCAAGATCTGGGGCAATGAGCTGGTTACCGGCACGGCCCGCCTGGCCGCTATGAACATGCTGCTGCACGGCATCGGCGACGCCGATGGGGAGTCTCTCATCACCGTAGGTGACGCGCTTGCCGACAAGCCCGAGCGTCACGCGTCGCTCATCCTCGCCAACCCGCCCTTCGGCAAGAAGTCCTCGATCAGGATCGGCGGCACGGATGGCAAGGCCGAGAGGCAAGACATCTCGTACGAGCGGGACGACTTCCGCGCCACCACCACCAACAAGCAGCTCAACTTTCTCCAGCACATCATGTCGCAGCTGGAGATGAACGGCCGTGCGGCCGTCGTCTTGCCGGACAACGTGCTCTTCGAAGGCGGCGCGGGCGAGAAGGTACGCCGCCGCCTTCTGGAAGAGTTTGATCTGCACACGATCCTCCGCTTGCCGACCGGCATCTTCTACGCGGGCGGTGTCAAGGCCAACGTTCTGTTCTTCGAGAAGAAGCCGCCCCGCAGCGGCGGCGTCCACAACACCTCAAAACTTTGGGTCTACGAATTCCGCACCGGCAAGCACTTCACCCTCAAGCAACACCCGCTGACCCGCGTGGCTCTGGACGAGTTCGTCAAGGCGTACCTGCCCGGTAAGCCACGTAGCGAGCGGGTGGAGTCCGAGCGCTTCAAGTCCTTCGACTACAACGAGCTCATCGCCCGCGACAAGGTGAATCTGAACATCACCTGGATGAAGGACCCGGCACTCGACGACGCCGACAGCCTTCTGTCGCCCGAGGTGATCGCCCAGGAGATTGTTGAGGACTTGCAGGCCGCGCTGAGCGAGTTCGCAGCCATCGCGGAGGCTCTCGGTGGTGAGGTCTCGGCCGACACCGACGCTATTGAGCCAACTGAGAGTGATTGATCCACACCTGAGTTGTCCCTCCCACGTCCCGCCGGAATCCTGAGTTCCCAGACCAGAGACGGGGGAGTTTCATGTTGGCCTCACAGCCGCAGACACGCGAGTTCCGGGCGTTCCTGACCAACCTTGAGTACGCCCGGAAGATGATCGTGGCGGGTCAGAGTCTGGCTGCATTCCAGTCCCCGGTCATCGACATCGGCGACTTCTACCGAGCCGCCTGGGTGCAGGCCGTCAGCGCCATCGACCACTGGTTCCACGAGGAGCTGTACCGGCGCGTTGCCGAGCTGACCGCAGAGGACAGTCCTCAGATGCCCTACCAATTGACGAAGTTCGAGCTGCCCCTGGTCAAGGTGGAGGAAGTCCGGCGCGGTACCACCACACTCGCCGAAGCCGTCTCCGAGCATGTCAAGGCGAAGTGGGGCAACGCGGCACTGCAGAACCCTCGCAAGATCAGCGAGGCACTGAAGCTGGTGACGGAAGAGGACATCTGGGCCAAGGCCGCCGTTCAGCTCAACGAGTGGAACCACGGCCGTACGTCCATGAACGCCCAGACACTGAAGCAGAAGTACAACTCGATCACCGATCGCCGAAACAGGATCGCCCACGACGCGGACTTGCTGGACGGCGACCTCAAGAGTCGCCGCCCCATCGCCGACGCCGACGTGATTGACGCGATCGACTGGATCGAGCGAATTGCCCTCGCCATCGCCACCGTGCTGGGATGAGGCGACCTCTCAGGCATCGTCATTGCGGCAATGCCACCGTTCGGAGTTGACGGCAGCCCTGACGGCAACGGCGGCACACAGAGGCGCATCATCGCTGCGATGAGCGATCGCAATGGGAGACGGTCGAGGCTCCTCATGACGTGCTGCCCGATCCTACGGATCAGAAGGTTGCAGGTTCGAATCCTGCCGAGTGCACAGCAGGTGAGAGGCCCCCAGGAGAAATCCCGGGGGCCTCTCGCATTACCTGTACAGAGATGAGCGGGCGTCGAGATCAGCTCAGGGCTTTGCCCACCTCGTGGATGGTCGGCCGATCCTCCGGGGCATGGCTGAGCATCGCGTCGATCAGCTCATCCAGCGGACCGGGAGCCTTCACAGGACGGCGCTTGCCGTTCGCCACGGTCTCTCTTTGGACGGCTGGCCCGAGCCCGCGAGCGCATCGACGTGTTGGTGTACGCGGCCGTCTTCCTGCATGGGGCGTACCCGCGGCTCAACGACCTGCTGCGGGAGCGAGCTGCCGACGGGTGTGCGGTCCGTATCGCGATCGGCGACCCGGACAGTGCGAATGTCCAACAGCGTGGGAAGGAGGAGAGGCTCGACCACGGGATCGAGTCCTGTTGCCGACTCGCCCTCATGCACTATCGCCCCCTTGCCGGGGCACCTGGCATCGAGGTGCGGACCCATGCCACCACGCTCTACAACTCGACCTACCGTGTGGATGACCAGGCCATGGCCAATGCCCATATCTGGGGCGTAAACGCCTATGGCACTCCCGTACGGCATCTGCGGCGCAGCGGAGAGGGCGGCATGTTCGACACCTACACCAGCAGCTTCGATGCGGTCTGGGAGACCGCGACGCCGGTAAGCGAAGGGTGACCATGGCACGGACCGAGTACTACGACGACCCGGCGGCACCTGAGCCGAACAGCTTGGTGGTCGCCGCGTCCGCCGTGGTTACCGGCGCTGAAGGACGCGTGCTCCTTCAGCGCAGGAGGGATAACGATCTTTGTGCGCTCCCTGGCGGCGGCATGGAGATGACCGGCTCACTCCCGGGAACGGCTGTCCGCGAGGAGATTGACCGACTGCCGATGCACCACACGCAGCGGCTTCGGATCCGGCACTTCCTGGAACACAGTGAGCGGCCCCCTCTCGGCTGATCGCAGCCACAACGCAGTTGTAGGGGTTCGATCCGTGGTCTGACCTCCGTGTGCCCAGCTTCGGCATCAAGGCTCAGGTGGACCGGCTGGCCGGGGTCTGCAAGAACACGGTCCGGGGCATCGTCACCCTGGTCTCCCGGTGCCATGCCGAGGGTGGCCAGGAGCAGATTTCGGAGGAGGGGACTGCTGCACGGAGAGGTGACACCTGACCTGGCTTGCTGAGAGGCGGCCTGGAAGGATGTTGCAGTGCCCAAGCCGTATCCGAAGGAGTTCCGCGAGGACGTTGTGCGGGTCGCGCGTAATCGCGAGCCCGGCGTCA
>NZ_DATMVN010000546.1:0-2846 GCF_035563135.1 Streptomyces sp. | reverse complement strand
CCTGAGCGCCCTCCGCCACTGTCCACCATGCACAATCAACAGGCGGTTTTTGTCACACATGCTGAACGGCTGTGACGCTAGTCTCAGCGTGTCGGCACAGGTCGGCGGTCCCCGCTGCGGGGCCCGCCCGTCCCCGCGGTGCACCGCCGCGCCGTCGACGCCGTTCTCTTCCCGCACGCCCAGCAAAGGACAGCCGATGACGCCGAACGTTCTTCCCTTCCCGGAGGTCGTGGACGGGAGCCTGAGCCCCGGCGGACCGCTCGGGGATGCCCAGGCCCAGCTGGCCGCGGCCGTGGCCACCCTGGGCTACGAGCCGGGCCTGCACGAGCTGCTCGCCCGCCCGCGCCGGGAGATGACCGTCTCCGTGCCGCTGCGCCGCGACGACGGGTCGGTGGAGATCCTCACCGGCCACCGGGTCCAGCACAACTTCTCCCGCGGTCCGGCCAAGGGAGGCCTGCGCTTCGCGCCCAACGTGGACCTGGACGAGGTGCGCGCCCTGGCGATGTGGATGACCTGGAAGTGCGCCCTGCTCGACGTCCCCTACGGCGGAGCCAAGGGCGGGGTCCGCATCGACCCCCGGAACTACTCCCAGGCCGAGCTGGAGCGGGTGACCCGCCGCTACACCTCCGAGATCCTGCCGATCATCGGCCCTGAGCGCGACATCCCCGCCCCGGACATCGGCACCGACGAGCGGACCATGGCCTGGATGATGGACACCTACTCGGTCTCCTCCGGCTACACCGTGCCCGGAGTGGTCACCGGCAAGCCCGTGTCCCTGGGCGGGTCCCTGGGCCGGGCCTCGGCCACCTCGGCCGGCGTCGTGCACGTCGCCCTGGCCGCCCTGGCCCACCGCGGGATCCCGGTGGCCGGCGCGACCGCGGCGGTGCAGGGCTTCGGCAAGGTCGGCGCCGGGGCGGCACAGTTCCTGGCCGAGGCCGGGGTGACCGTCGTGGCCGTGAGCGACCAGTACGGCGCCGTCCACGCCGCGGGCGGACTCGACGTGCCCGCCCTGCAGGCCCACGTGGCGGCCACCGGCAGCGTCGTCGGCTTCGGTGGCGGCGAGGTCCTGGACCCGCCGGCGCTGCTGGAGCTCGACGTGGACCTGCTGGTGCCCGCCGCCGTCGAGGGCGTCCTGCACGGCGGCAACGCCGAGCGCGTGCGGGCGAGGATCGTCGTGGAGGGCGCCAACGGCCCCACCACGGGCGAGGCCGACCGGATCCTGGACGAGGCCGGGGTGCTGGTGGTGCCCGACATCCTCGCCAACGCCGGCGGGGTGATCGTCTCCTACTTCGAGTGGGTGCAGTCCAACCAGGCGTACTGGTGGTCGCGGCAGGAGGTGGACGACCGGCTGGAGCGCCGCATGCTCCAGGCGTGGGACGGCGTGCTGGCCACGGCCGGCGCCCGCGGTCTCACGCTGCGCGAGGCCGCCACCGTCACCGCGGTCGAGCGGGTGGCCGACGCCCACCTCACCCGGGGGCTCTACCCCTGAGCACCGGCGCGGACGGCAACACCCCGGCAACACCCGCGCCCTACCCTGATGCCACGACCTGGCATCCGCCGGACGGAGGACCTCCTCCGGCGCCTTAAGATGGACGGGCGGGCCCAGTGCTGTCGCCCGCCCGTCCGACCACCCCTGAGACGCACCCGAGGCACCGGCGCCCGGTGTCGAAGCGTCGAGTACGAGAGGCTGTACAGATGAGCATCACGGACAAGGCCCCCGCAGGCCCCGGCACCACTCCCACCGGCACCACGACCGGGATCGACCGGGCCAGGATCGAGGAGGTCCTGGGCAAGACCCCGACGGGGCTGCTGATCAACGGCGCCTGGCGGGCGGCCAGCGACGGGGGCACCTTCGAGGTGGAGAACCCGGCGACGGGGGAGGTCATCGCGACCCTGGCCTCGGCCACCCGTGCGGACGCCGCCGCGGCCATGGACGCCGCCGCGACCGCCCAGGAGGGGTGGGCCCGGACCTCGGCGCGGTCCCGCTCGGAGATCCTGCGTGCGGCCTTCGACCTGGTCGTGGAGCGGGCGGAGGATTTGGCGCTGCTGATGACCCTGGAGATGGGCAAGCCGTACGCGGAGGCCCTGGGGGAGGTGAAGTACGGGGGTGAGTTCCTGCGCTGGTTCTCCGAAGAAGCCGTGCGCGACTACGGCCGCTACGTGGAGTCCCCCGAGGGGAACCTGCGGATGCTGGTCACCCGCAAGCCGGTGGGCCCGTGCCTGCTGATCACCCCGTGGAACTTCCCGTTGGCGATGGCCACCCGCAAGGTCGCCCCGGCCGTGGCCGCCGGGTGCACCATGGTGCTCAAACCGGCGCGGCTGACCCCGCTGACCTCCCAGTACTTCGCCCAGATCATGATCGAGGCCGGCATCCCGGCCGGGGTGCTCAACGTGGTCTCCTCGGCCTCGGCCTCGTCCGTGTCCGAGCCGATCATGGCCGACCCACGGTTGCGGAAGGTCTCCTTCACCGGCTCCACCCCGGTGGGCAAGCAGCTGATGAAGGCCGCCACCGACCAGGTGCTGCGCACCTCCATGGAGCTGGGCGGCAACGGGCCGCTGATCGTCTTCGAGGACGCCGACATCGACAAGGCCGTGGCCGGGGCGATGGCGGCGAAGATGCGCAACATGGGCGAGGCCTGCACCGCGGCCAACCGCCTGCTCGTCCACGAGGACGTCGCCGATCAGTTCGTGGCCAAGCTCGCGGAGAAGATGGCCGCCCTGACCGTCGGGCCCGGTACCGAGCCGGGCGTCAACGTCGGGCCGCTGGTGGAGGCCAAGGCTAGGGACTCCGTCGAGGAGTTCGTCAACGACGCCGTCGCCCGCGGCGCCAAGGTCGTCGTGGGGGG
>NZ_DATMVN010000545.1:0-14569 GCF_035563135.1 Streptomyces sp. | reverse complement strand
CCCGCAGGCCCTTCGCCTCCGTCTGTGTCCAGCCCGCCGCCGACAGGGAGCCGAGACCGCGCCATCCCTCGCCCGGGACATGGGCCTCCAGGACCGAGCCCGCCGACCGGTCACCCGGCCGGGTCAGCGTGGTGACGGCCCGCAGCGGGCGGGCGCGGTCGAACCGGACCGTGTAGCCGTGCGCGTCACGGCTCACCGTCCCCGCGTCGCGGTCGACGCCGTTCCAGGCGTCGGCCTCCCCGACGACCCGGTCCAGGAAGGGGTCCAGGACACCCTCGCCGACCGTCACCGTGCTCGACGCGATCTTCTCGCGCAGTGGTTCGAGCGCCAGCTGGGCCTGCCAGGCGGCGGCCCCGTCCCCGCGCTCCTGCGCCCGCAACAGATCGACGGCGAGCTCACCCGCCTCGCCGTACCGGGCCAGCTGACGGGTCCACGGCCGCACCTCGTCCTGGAGCCGGCCGTTCGCGGGCCCCGCCAGCTTCTCCTGGGCCTGCCGCATCACACCGAAGGCGTCCCGCAGCTCACGTGCGGCCTTGTCGCGGGACGCCGCGTCCGCCTCGCCCGCGGCCGGACGCGACGACCAGAACGCGTTCAGCAGGGGCCGCAGGTACGCGGACTCGTCGCCGCCCAGCACCGAGGCGGCGCTGTTGCCCGCCAGGGCCCCCAGCGCCACCCGGGCGCCGGCGTCGCCGCCCGCCAGCTCGTCCATCGCCGCCCGCCAGGACTCCTGCGGCCGGTACGCCTTCGGGTTCCAGGCGAAGTCGGCGGCCGTGAACAGGGGGATCCGGGACGCCGAGGGCTGCTCCATGGCGTTGGCGAGCAGCGCCGCCGACCCGCCGGCGACCGCCGGGTCGCGGCCGGTGTACGGGCCGAGGAAGATCCGGTCCTGCGCGTAGTCGTTGACCGGGTAGTTGTCCATGGTGACCAGGGGGTGGCGGAAGGCCGCCCGCGCGCCCGCCAGCTCGTGCCCGGTGATCGTCCTCGGTACGACGCCGACGCCGGTCCA
The DNA here is from genome assembly GCF_035563135.1 of Streptomyces sp. GTDB lineage: Bacteria > Actinomycetota > Actinomycetes > Streptomycetales > Streptomycetaceae > Streptomyces. Next base: position 13,563 of record NZ_DATMVN010000545.1, on the reverse strand, counting down.
GGCCACCTGCACCCGGTCGTCCAGCTCCGCGGCGAGCGCCGTGCGATAGTCGGTGGCGCCGTCCTGGTAGAACTCGGTCGGCATCACCGACAGCGGCTCCGCGTCGGGATGCCTGTCGGCGAGGTGCCGGGCGACCGCGCTCGCCACCCCGGCCTGCGCCCTGGCCGCCGCCTCGGGCCCGCTGCCGAACTTCTCCGCGTCCTGGTCGCAGTGCCATTCGCTGTAACTGACGTTCTGGAACTGCAGCTGGAAGGCCCGTACCCCCAGGGCCCACATCGCGTCGATCTTCCGGGTGAGCGCCCGCACGTCCGCGTCCGAGGCCATGCACATCGCCTGGCCGGGCGAGACGGCCCACCCGAGCGTCACGTGCTCCGCCCGCGCCTTCTCGGCCAGTGCGCGGAAGCCGGCACGCTCGTCGGCGGGGTACGGATCGCGCCAGCGGGCCTGACGGTAGGGGTCGTCGCCGGCCGCGTAGAGGTAGCGGTTCTGCTTCGTGCGCCCCATGAAGCCGAGCTGGGCCAGCCGCTCCTCGCGGGTCCACGGCTGCCCGTAGAAGCCCTCGGTCATCCCGCGCACGGCGGTTCCCGGCCAGTCGCGGACCACGACTCCGGCGACGGTGCCGCCCTTGACGAGCTGGCGCAGGGTCTGCACCCCGTGGAAGAGGCCGTCCTCGCCGACGCCGTCCAGGGCCACGGTGGGCCGGCCCTCGGCCCTGCCGACGGCGAGGCGGTAGCCCCCGGACGGCAGATCGGCGCGCTCGGGTGCGCGCAGGGCCCGCAGCGCCCGGCCCGCGTCCGTGCCGCCGAGCCGGATCACCGGCCCCGCGCCGGGCAGGGCGTCGTGCACGGTGCGTACGCCGGCGTCGCGCAGGAGCGTCCTCAGCGCCTCGACGGCGTACGGGTCGGCTTCGGTGTCGGCCAGGAGAGTGACCTCGGTTCCCAGGGTGACGGCCTGACCGGACGCGTCGATGGACTGCGGCCGGGGCCAGACGGCGGGCAGCCGTGCGTCCTCCGTGCGGTCCGGCATGGTCGCGGCGGGGCCGGCGGAAGGGACGGGGGCCGCGACGGCGGCCGGCGCGAACGGGCCGATCAGCCCGCCGATCACGGCGACGGCGACGGCTGCCGCATGCCTCCTGCGCCCGAGCTGCACGCCGTACTCCTTCTTCTGACCTCGCCCGGCAGTGACGTCCGAGCCCACCACCCGGGCGCGGGGGTGTCAATGCGCGTGGCCGGTATGCCGGACATGCCCGGTGTATTGCCCGGCATGACACGCGGATGTCCGGGGAAGAGTCACCCAGTGGCCGAAAATGGCCCATACCCGGCGCGCGGGGGAACGGAATGTGACCCACGGCACGTTGGGGTCGTTGTCATAACGCCTGTGTCACGTCCACGCCTGCTCCCGCGCCCGCTGGGTAGGCCTGCTGTGTCCTGTTGTCCACGGCCAGGAGGCCGACATGCCCGCTTCCGCGCAGCTTCTGTTCTCCGCCCTCTCCAAACAGGTGCCGAGCCCCACGGGTCCCGATCCGCTGGCAGGCGAGAAGTCCCCGTTCCTCACCGCCCCTCCGATGATCAGCGAGCTGCCGCTCGCGGACGTCTCCCAGCTGACCGGTGAACGCGGGTTCACCGACAGCGCCCCGCTCGTCACCGAGCCGCCGCTGACCAGCGAGCCTCCGCTCGCCGACGCAACACCTCTCACGAGCGAGCCACCGCTCGCCGCCGTCGCCCCTCTGACCAGCGAGCCGACAGCACCCGGCACCGCTTGGGGCATGGAGTCCCCAGGAGTCTGAATGGGCTTGTCCCGGCTCGCCGCACTGCACGGCGTCGCCACCTCCTTCTCCCCGTCCGCGGATGTCACGGTGTCCGTCCCCGACGACACGGTCACGGCCGTGCTCGCCGCGCTGGGCGTCGACGCCGGCACGCCCGCGGAGGTACGGAGATCACTCGCCGCAGCAGAATCGGCAGCGGCCTCCCGACTGCTCCCGCCGACGGTGGTCGTCTGGTCGGGAGAGCCGCTGCCGGCCGCGCTCACCGCACTGCCGCCCGGCGCGGTCCTGACGGTCGACCCCGAACCGGGGACCACCGGCACGCCCTCCGCCCTGCGCATGCGCGTACTCCCCGCCCCGGCCCCGGCCGGGGACCCGCCGACGGCACCGTCCTGGTGGACCGAACCGCCCCTGGGGGTCCACCGGCTGACCGTCCGCACCCCCGACCACCACCATGCCGCCGCCACGCTCGTCGTCGCTCCGGACCGCGTACCCCAGCCGCCCGCGCGCACGCACGGATTCCTCGTCCAGCTCTACTCGATGCTGTCCGCCCGTTCCTGGGGCATGGGCGACCTCGCGGACCTGGCCGACCTCGCCGCCTGGGCGGGACGCACCCAGGGGAGCGGCTTCGTCCAGATCAATCCGCTGCACGCCGCCGTACCGGGCAGACCGACCGACCCGTCGCCGTACCGCCCCTCCTCGCGCCGCTTCCCCGACCCCGTCCACCTGCACATCGAGTCGATCCCGGAGTACGGCCATGTCGCCGAGCCCGGCAGGGCGGCCCTGGACGACCTGCGCCAGGAAGCCGCGGCACTGCGTGAGGCCGTGCTGAACAAGGGCGCGCTGATCGACCGGGACGCCGTCCGGGATCTCAAGCAGCAGGCCCTGGAGATCATCCACGAGGTCCCCCTGACCCCCGGCCGCCGCGCCGCCTACTGCGACTTCCTCGCCGAGCAGGGACAGGCCCTGGAGGACCACGCCCTGTGGTGCGCCCTGGCCGAGGTGCACGGCCCCCGGTGGCGTTCCTGGCCCGAAGGGCTGCGCGACCCCCGCTCCCCGCGGAGCGCCCGGGCCCGCACCGAGCTGCTGGACCGGATCGACTTCCACTGCCGGCTCGCCTGGCTGACGGACACCCAGCTCGCCGCCGCCCAGAGCGCCGCACGGGAGTCCGGAATGGCCGTCGGGATCGTCCACGACCTCGCCGTCGGCGTCCACCCCGACGGCGCCGACACCTGGGCCCAGCAGGACGCCTTCGCGCAGGGCATGTCGGTCGGCGCGCCCCCCGACGCCTTCAACGCCCACGGCCAGGACTGGGGGCTGCCCCCCTGGCGTCCCGACGCCCTCGCGGCCTGCGGCTACGCCCCCTACCGCCATCTCCTGCGCGGCCTCCTCGCCCACGCCGGAGCCCTGCGCATCGACCACGTCATGGGTCTCTTCCGCCTGTGGTGGGTGCCCGAGGGGCGCCTCCCCACCGAAGGCGCGTACGTCAGCCAGGACGCCGAGGCGATGCTCGCCGTCCTCGTCCTGGAGGCGCACCGGGCCGGTGCCGTCGTCGTGGGGGAGGACCTCGGCACCGTCGAACCCGGCGTGCGCGAGGCGCTCGCCCGGCGCGGGGTGCTCGGCACCTCCGTGCTCTGGTTCGAGCGGGACTGGGGCGGCACCGGGCGCCCGCTCGCCCCCGAACAGTGGCGCCAGGACTGCGTGGCCACGGCGACCACCCACGACCTGCCCTCCACCGCCGCCCGGCTGACGGGTGAGCACGTGACGCTCCGCCACCGGCTCGGACTGCTCACCCGGAGCCTGGAGCAGGAGCTCGCCGAGGACGCCGCCGACACCTCCGAGTGGCTGGCCTGCCTCGCCCGTCTCCGCCTGCTCCCCGAGGGCGACGGCGACGAGGAGGCGGCCGTCCGCGCCGTGCACCGCTTCCTGCGGCGCACCCCGGCCCGGATGGCCGGGATCTGGCTCCCGGACACCGTGGGCGACCGCCGCCCGCAGAACCTCCCCGGGACATGGGACCAGTACCCCAACTGGCGCCTGCCCGTCGCCGATGCGGAAGGCCATCCCGTCACGCTGGAGGAGATCACCGCGTCGCCCCGGCTGCACAGGCTGATGGCCGTCCTCACGGACGGCCCCGGGGCCCGTACGGCACCCCCGGGCGCGCGCCCCTCGTAGGCGTTCGCTACGTTTGCACCGTGGACAAGAAGAACGCTATGCGCGCCGGCGCCGTCGCGGCCGGTACGACGCTGATGATGCTGCTCATGTCGTCCCCGGCGCTCGCGCTCACCCGCGACGACGGCGACGACCCGGGTCCGGGTCTGACCGTGATGGAGACCCTCGGCCTCTACGTCGCGGCGCCGATCGTCCTGTTCCTGGTGATCGCGGGACTCGTCATGGTCCTCGACAAGTCCAAGAAGCAGGTCTAGCAGACCGCCCGAGGTGCGCCGCCGGTACGACGTACCGCGCGGCGCACCGGCATTTCCGGGAGCCGGGTAGGTTTCGGCCATGACCGAGTGGGACCTCAAGAAGCTCCGCATCCTGCGCACCCTGCGCGACCGCGGCACGGTCACCGCCACGGCCGGAGCCCTTCGCATGACCCCGTCGGCCGTCTCCCAGCAGCTCACCAACCTCGCCGGGCAGCTCGGCGTGCCGCTGCTCGAAGCGCGGGGCCGCCGCGTCCGGCTCACCGACGCCGCGCATCTCGTGCTGCGCCACGCCGAGGAGGTGTTCGCCCAGCTGGAGCGGGCCGACGCGGAGCTGACCGGCTATCTGCGGGGCGAGGCGGGCCAGGTCCGGGTCGGCGCCTTCTCGACCGCCGTGCCCGCCCTCGTCGTACCGGCCGTGCAGCTCCTGGCGGCCGGGGACCGGCCAGGCCCCCAGGTGCGCGTACGGGAGGCGGAGGCGGCCCAGGCGTACGAGCTGCTGTCGGCCGGCGAGGTGGACCTGGCGCTCTCCCTGGCCGCGCACGCCCCGACCGCCCGGGACCCCCGCTTCACCCTGCTGCCGCTGCTGGCCGACCCGCTGGACGTGGCACTGCCCACCGGCCACCGCCTCGCCGGCGCGCCCGCCCTGCGGCTGGCGGACCTCTCCCGGGAGGCCTGGATCTTCGGCGGGTCCGGTCCGTGGTCGGAGATCACCACCGCCGCGTGCGAGGCCGCGGGTTTCGTCCCCGAGCAGGCCCACAGCGCCGCCGGCTGGACGGCGATCCTCGCGATGGTGCGGGCGGGCATGGGCGTCGCCCTGATCCCCCGGATGGTCTCGGCCTCCGACCGGCCGCGCGACGGTGTGATGATGCGGGTGCTGGAGGCGGACCGGCCCTGCCGCCATGTGGTCGCGGCCGTACGGCAGGGGGCGGAACGCGGCCCGGCGGCCGCCCGGGTGCTGGCGGCGCTGCAAGAGGTGGCGGCCCAGTCCGTTAAGCAGAACTGAAAGGACCGTACGAAAACTTTCGATGGACCTGATCGGTGGTGTGGCGGCACAGTGGACCCATGCCGACCGACAAGATCCAGACGGAGCCCTGTTCCACCGATCCGCACGCCAACGACGCGGCCCCCTACGGAGGCGGTGACCCCTACGCCGACTACCGCGCGGGCGACTTCCCCTTCACCGAGCTCGTCGACCTCGCGGACCGCCGCCTGGGCGCGGGTGTCATCGCGGCCAACGACGAGTTCTTCGCCGAGCGCGAGAACCTGCTGATCCGCGAACCCGCCGTCTTCGACCCCGAGCGCTTCGGGCACAAGGGCAAGATCATGGACGGCTGGGAGACCCGTCGGCGCCGGGGTGCCGACGCGGACCACCCCTTCCCCGCCCCCGAGGACCACGACTGGGCGATCGTCCGGCTGGGCACACCCGGGATCATCCGCGGCATCGTCGTCGACACCGCCCACTTCCGCGGCAACTACCCGCAGCGCGTCTCCGTCCAGGCGGCGGCCGTGGAAGGCGCCCCCGGGCCGGAGGACCTGCTCGCCGACGACGTGAAGTGGGAGGAGCTCGTCCCGCCGACGCCCGTACGCGGCCACGCCGCCAACGGCTTCGAGATCACCGGCGGCCGCCGCTACACGCACGTGCGGATCTGCCAGCACCCCGACGGCGGCATCGCCCGCCTCCGCGTGCACGGTGAGGTCGTCCCCGACCCGGCCTGGCTCGCGGCACTGGGCACGATCGACCTGATCTCGATCCTGAACGGCGGCATGTACGAGGACGCCTCGGACCGCTTCTACTCCTCGCCGGCCCAGATCATCCTGCCCGGCACCTCCCGCAAGATGGACGACGGCTGGGAGAACCGCCGCCGCCGGGTCCGCGACACGAACGACTGGGTGCGCTTCCGGCTGCCCGCCCAGGGCGCGGTGCGCGCGGTCGAGATCGACACCGCCTACCTCAAGGGCAACGCGGCCGGCTGGATCGGCCTCCACGGCCGCGACGGCGAATCGGGCGAATGGTTCGAGATCCTCCCCCGCACCCGGCTCCAGCCCGACACCCTGCACCGCTTCGTGCTGGACGCCGAGGCCGTGGTGACCCACGTACGCCTGGACGCCTACCCCGACGGGGGAGTCGCCCGGATGCGCCTGCACGGCTCGCTCACGGAGACGGGCGCGGCCGAACTGGCCCGCCGCCACCGGGAGTCGGCCGCGTAGTCCCGGCTCCCCGCACCCCAGGTTCCCGCCCGGCGGACGGCTGCGCGACATGCGCCTGCCCGCCGGGCGGTTCTCACTCCCGGTTACGCGGTGGCCGCCGCCGCGTCCGCCGCCTGCGCCTTCAGCGCACGCTCCACGCCCGCCCGGGACTCCGACATCAGCCGGCGCAGGGCCGCGCTCGGCTGCGCCGACTCCAGCCAGGCGTCCGTGGCATCCAGGGTCTCCTGCGAGACCTGGAAGGCCGGGTACAGGCCGACCGCGATCTGCTGGGCCATCTCGTGGCTGCGCGAGTCCCAGACCTCCTTGACCGCTGTGAAGTACTTCTCCGTGTACGGAGCCAGCAGCTCACGCTGGTCGGTCTGCGCGAAACCGCCGATGACCGACTCCTGCAAGGAGTTGGGCAGCTTGTCCGACTCGACCACCGACGCCCACGCCTGGGCCTTCGCCTCCTCGGAGGGCTGGGCCGCGCGTGCGGACGCCGCGTGGCGCTCACCCGCGGCCGTCCGGTCGCGCTCGTACTCCGCGGCGATCTCCTCCTCGTCGATGAGGCCCGTCGCGGCCAGGCGCTGCACGAACGCCCAGCGCAGCTCCGTGTCGACGGCCAGGCCCTCGATCACCTGGGTGCCGGCCAGCAGCGACTGCAGCATGTCCAGGTGGAGCGGGCTGCGTGCCGTCGCGGCGAAGGCGCGGGCCCAGGCCAGCTGGTGGTCACTGGCCGGTTCCGCCGCGCGCAGATGCGCCAGCGTCGCCTCGGTCCACCGGTTCAGGCCCGCCTCGCGCCACTCGGGGGCGGCGTAGAGTTCCAGCGCCAGCTTCACCTGACGGTGCAGCGACTGCACCACACCGATGTCCGTCTCCTTGCCGATCCCGGAGAGGACCAGCGTCAGGTAGTCGCGCGTCGCGAGCTCGCCGTCGCGCGTCATGTCCCAGGCCGAGGCCCAGCTGAGCGCGCGCGGCAGGGACTCGGCGAAGTCGCCCAGGTGCGCGGTGACGACCCGCAGCGACTCCTCGTCGAAGCGGACCTTCGCGTACGACAGGTCGTCGTCGTTGAGCAGGACGACCGCCGGGCGGGGCGTGCCGGAGGGGAACGGCACGGTGGTGCGCCCGCCGTCCACGTCCAGCTCGATCCGGTCCGTGCGGACCAGCTTCCCGGCCTCGTCGAGGTCGTAGCAGCCGATGGCGATCCGGTGCGGACGCAGCGTGGGCTCGCCCTTCGCCCCGGCGGGGAGCGCGGGGGCCTCCTGGAGCACGGTGAACGAGGTGACGTGGCCGTTCTCGTCGGTCTCGATCTGCGGACGCAGGATGTTGATGCCGGCCGTCTCCAGCCACGCCTTCGACCAGGTCTTCAGATCACGTCCGGAGGTCTTCTCCAGTGCGCCCAGCAGGTCCGACAGGCGCGTGTTCCCGTAGGCGTGCGCCTTGAAGTACGCCTGCACGCCCTGGAAGAACGCGTCCTTGCCGACGTAGGCCACGAGCTGCTTCAGGACCGAGGCGCCCTTCGCGTACGTGATGCCGTCGAAGTTCACCAGGACGTCGTCCAGGTCCCGGATGTCCGCCATGATCGGGTGCGTCGACGGCAGCTGGTCCTGCCGGTAGGCCCACGTCTTCATGGAGTTGGCGAACGTGGTCCAGGAGTGCGGCCACTTCGAGCCCTCCGCGTCCGCCTGGCACGCGATGGAGGTGTACGTGGCGAACGACTCGTTCAGCCAGAGGTCGTTCCACCACTCCATGGTGACCAGGTCGCCGAACCACATGTGCGCCAGCTCGTGGAGGATGGTCTCGGCGCGTGTCTCGTACGCCGCGTCGGTGACCTTCGACCGGAACACGTACTGGTCGCGGATGGTGACCGCGCCCGCGTTCTCCATCGCGCCGGCGTTGAACTCCGGGACGAAGAGCTGGTCGTACTTGGCGAAGGGGTACGCGTAGTCGAACTTCTCCTGGAACCACTCGAAGCCCTGCCGCGTGACCGCGAAGATCTCGTCCGCGTCGAGGTACTGGGCGAGCGACGGCCGGCAGTAGATGCCGAGCGGCACCGACTGGCCGTCCTTCTCGTAGGTGCTGTGCACGGCGTGGTACGGACCGGCGATCAGGGCCGTGATGTACGTGGAGATGCGCGGCGTCGGCTCGAAGGACCAGACGTCGCCCTGGGGCTCGGGCGTCGGCGAGTTGGAGATCACCGTCCAGCCGGAGGGCGCCTTCACGGTGAACCGGAAGACCGCCTTCAGATCGGGCTGCTCGAAACTGGCGAACACCCTGCGGGCGTCCGGCACCTCGAACTGGGTGTAGAGGTAGGCCTGCTCGTCGACCGGGTCGACGAAGCGGTGCAGGCCCTCGCCGGTGTTCGTGTACGAGCAGTCGGCGACGACCTTCAGCTCGTTGGCGCCGGCCCGGAGGTGCTTCAGCGCGATCCGGGAGTCCCGGAAGACGGCGGCGATGTCCAGGTCCTTGCCGTTCAGCACGACGTCGTGCACGGCCGGGGCGACCAGATCGATGAAGGTCTCCGCACCCTCTTCGGCACAGTCGAAGCGCACGGTGGTGACGGACCGGTAGGTTCCGCCCTCCTGCGCGCCGGAGAGGTCGAGGTCGATCTCGTACGCGTCCACGGTCAGCAGGCGCGCCCGCTCCTGTGCCTCTTCGCGGGTCAGATTCGTGCCAGGCACGCGGTCATCTCCTTGATATGCGTTGTTTTTCGCCATCCTTCCACGTGGGGGAGGGCAACGCGATGTCCGTGAAGCGCGGTGAGCCCGGCCCGGCAGGACGGCGAAAGGGTGGCCGCCGGAAAACCGGTGGCCACCCTTTCGCGGTGCGGGCGTCAGCCCTTCAGCTCCTCCGCCACCAGCTCCGCGATCTGGACCGCGTTCAGCGCGGCGCCCTTGCGCAGGTTGTCGTTGGAGACGAACAGCGCGAGGCCGTGCTCGACGGTCTCGTCGGCCCGGATACGGCCCACGTAGGAGGCGTCCTTGCCGGCCGCCTGGAGCGGGGTCGGGATCTCGGAGAGCTCGACGCCCTCGGCGTCCTTCAGCAGCTCGTAGGCGCGCTCGACGCTGATCGGGCGGGCGAAACGGGCGTTGATCTGGAGGGAGTGGCCGGAGAAGACCGGGACCCGGACACAGGTGCCTGACACCTTGAGCTCCGGGATCTCCAGGATCTTGCGGGACTCGTTGCGGAGCTTCTGCTCCTCGTCCGTCTCGAAGGAACCGTCGTCGACGATCGAACCGGCGAGCGGCAGCACGTTGAAGGCGATCGGGCGCTTGTAGACACCCGGCTCGGGGAAGTCCACCGCGCCGCCGTCGTGCGTCAGCTTGTCCGCGTCGGCGACGACCTGGGACGCCTGGCCGTGCAGCTCGGCGACACCGGCGACGCCGGAGCCGGACACCGCCTGGTAGGTGGCGACGGTCAGCGCGTCGAGCTGCGCCTCCTGGTGCAGGGGGCGCAGCACGGGCATGGCGGCCATCGTGGTGCAGTTCGGGTTGGCGATGATGCCCTTGGGTCGGTTCCTGACCGCATGGGCGTTGACCTCGGAGACCACCAGCGGGACCTCGGGGTCCTTGCGCCAGGCGGAGGAGTTGTCGATCACCACGGCGCCCTGGGCGGCGACCTTCTCGGCCAGCGCCTTCGAGGTCGCGCCGCCGGCCGAGAACAGCACGATGTCCAGCCCGGTGTAGTCGGCGGTGGAGGCGTCCTCCACGGTGATGTCCGTGCCCTCGTAGGTGAGGGTGGAGCCCGCGGAACGCGCGGAGGCGAAGAGCCGCAGCTCGGCGACGGGGAACTTCCGCTCGGCCAGGATGCTGCGCATGACTGTGCCGACCTGACCGGTGGCGCCGACGATTCCGACCTTCACTGGGACTCCCTCACACGTACGAACGGGCATGGTTGCCGGTCCATGATGTGTCTGTCCACGGCTTCCTTGTCCAATCCATTGTCCGGCAGGCGGACGGGCCGCGCACAGAGCTGTGGGGCGGGAGCCCTTGAGGGCGCCCGCCCCACAGTCGTGCGGTGTCGTACGGATCACACCGTGATGACGGCTACGGCGCGACCTTCCCGATCACGACGCTGCCGGTGCCCGCCGCGGTGCCGCGGGCGTTCACCAGCTGGACCTCACCGAAGAACTGCCGGCCCTCGGGAGCCGCTCCGGCGACCACGACCTCGGCCCCGACCTGGGCGGACTCGCCGTTGGCCAGGTTCACGGCCTCGGACTCGCCGACCTCGATCGCGCCGAGCGACGGGGCGTAGTACACGTCCCGGTAGTCGTACTCGGTGGTCCCGGCCGGGACCGAGTAGCCGCTGATGACGACGGTGTAGGTGCCGGCCGCCGGCTCCAGCAGGCTGACCGACTCCTCCGAGCCCGCCGTCGTCGAGGCACCGACCTCGGTGTCGCCCCGGTAGACGTACAGGTCGATGTCGGCGTTGGCGTCCGAGGTGCCGCCGATGGCGACGTCCAGCTTCTCGACGCCCTCGCCGATGGTGACCGTCCTGGTGTACTCGCCGCCGGTGGAGATCGACGGGCGCTCGACGGCGGCCGAGCCCAGCGAGCCGCCCTTCAGGGAGCCCTCCAGGTCACCGGCGTTGTTGGTGACCGTCCAGTCCACCGCGGCCGGGGTGCCGATCTTCGCCTCGGCGATGGTCTGCACCGCCGGGTCGAAGGTGGCGCCGAGCAGTGAGACATCCAGCTTGTACGGGTTGTCCAGCAGCGGCGACGTACGGCGGGACTCGACCTCGATCTCCCAGACGCCGGGCTGCGGGTCCTTGTAGGAGCGCGTGTCCGGGCGGCAGGTGTTGGCCGGGTTCTCGTAGTTCGGGTAGCAGTAGATCGTGGAGCTGTCCTCCACCGCCACGCCGTACGGGTGCAGGGAGATGAACCGCGTCTGGCTGCCCGAACGCAGGGCGCTCAACGCGACCTCGAGGGTCTTCGCGCCCTCCGGGACGTTCACGAAGTACGACGTGGTGCCGTTGCGCTTCACCGAGCCGGACGTCGAGAAGGCGTAACCCGGCTTCACCAGCTCCTCGGCGACGACCACCGTGGAGAGGATCTGCTGGTCCACACCGGTGGTCCTCGCGTCGTCCACCACCAGGATCGCGCTGTGGACGCCCGCCGTGCGGGGCTTCGCCTGGACCTTGACGGTCACCGGCTTGCCGAGCGGCAGCGAGACGGTGCCCGGGCCGGTCAGCTTGAAGGTGCCGTCGTTGTTCTTCCAGGACAGCTTGTGCGCGACGGCCCTGTCCGGGCCCGTGGTGCGGGTGACGGTGACGTCGTACGACTTCTTCTGGCCGGCCTTCAGGCCGCCCTCACGGTCGTACAGGCCGGTGCCGAAGCCCGGGGTCTTCAGCGCGAAGTCGATCGCGGTGTCGACCGGGGCCTTCACCGTGTACTCGTGCGCAGGGGCGCCCTTCTTCTCGATCTGCTTCCAGGCGCCGACGATGTTCATCAGACCGGCACCCTGGGCGTGCGCGGGCACATCCTTGATGTGGGTGGCGGTGCTGGTCAGCGCGGTCCGCAGATCGGCCGGAGGCAGCTCGATGCCCTTCTGCTCCGCGGCGGACAGCAGCAGCGCCGCCGCACCGGCGGCCTGCGGCGAGGACATCGAGGTGCCCTGCAGCATGGAGTAGCCGGCGGGGAGCGAGTAGCCCGCCTCCTTGACCGGACCGCCGGGGTACCAGGTCTGGGTGGTGTTGATGGACGCGCCCGGAGCCGTCAGGACCGGCGCGAAGCCGCCGTCCTCACGCGGGCCGCGCGAGGAGAAGGGCAGCATGTCGTACTTCTTGGTGACACCGGAGCCGTAGTTGGCGGCCCAGGTCTCCTTGGAGATGGACGCGCCGACCGAGATGACGTGGTCCGCGAGGCCGGGGTCCCCGATGGTGTTGACGCCCGGACCGTCGTTGCCGGCCGAGATGACCAGCTGGACGCCGTAGATGTCGATGAGCCGCTTGTAGAGCTCGGCGCGGGCGTTGTTGCCGTCGTTGAGGGGCGGCAGGCCGCCGATCGACATGTTGACGATGTCGACGCCGCGGTTGACGACGAGGTCGATCATGCCCTCGGTCAGTGCGATGTTGGTGCAGCCGCCGGACCAGGTGCAGGCGCGCGAGGAGACGACCTTGGCGCCGGGCGCCGCGCCGTTCATCTTGCCGCCGAACAGGCCGTTGGCCGCGGTGATGCCCGCGACGTGCGTGCCGTGCTCGCTCTGGATGACGCCGATGTTGACGTAGTCGGCCGTGTTGCCGGCCGCGTCGAAGACGACGTCCTTGCGGGTCTCGACGACGAACGGGATGCGCTCGACGATCTGGGTCCGCGGGTCGTCCGTACCGAAGTAGGAGACCTGGTGCTTGTCCTTGTACGGCTTCATGGCGGTGTCGTCGCCGAAGTCCGCGTTGCTGTTCAGGTCGACCCGCGCGGTGCCGGTGACCGGGTCGTGGAGCACACCCCACTGGTCGGTGGTGTCACCGTCCCGGTTGAGGTCACCGGCCATGTCACCGCCGCGCGTGGCGGACTCCTTGAAGACGCGGAAGCCGTACGAGCCCTCCGGCGCGGAGTACGTGGTGCCGCCGCTGGTGAACGTCGGGCCGGCCACGGCCTGGTCCATCCGCAGCCAGGTGCCGTCGCCGTCGCTGACGGGGTCGGTGGCCGTCACCCAGTCGACGATCTTGCGCTCACCGGTGGTGGTCTTCCGGAGGGCGGGGTGGCCGAGGTCGACACCGGAGTCCAGGACGCCGATGGTGATCCCGCGGCCGTCGGCCTTCGGGTGCTGCTCGACGAAGTCGACCGCGCCCGTCTCGAAGGACGGGTTGTACGGGTTCTTCGCCGGGGTGTTCCTGCCCGGCGCCGGGTAACTGCCCGTCGCCTTCGGCTGCTTCGCCCCGGCGGCCCGGTCGCCCGAGGGCGTCGGGTCGTCGAGCTTGATCTCCTGTTCGAGATCGATGCCGAGGACGGACGACAGCTTCTGCGCCGCCTTGATGGTGGCCCCGGCGGACGCGGTCGGCACGGTCGCCCGGACATAGCCGAGCTTGTCGTACGTCTGCCCCGGCACGGACCCCTTCACGGCGTCCAGCTGGGCGGCGACCTGCTCGGTCGCGCCGGGGGCGGTGGCGACCATCATCGTGATGTTCTTCTCGCCCTTGGCCTCTGCCTTCGCCAGTACGTCGGCGTCGGCCTCGCCCAGCTTGTCGCCCTTCGCG
>NZ_DATMVN010000544.1:0-9766 GCF_035563135.1 Streptomyces sp. | reverse complement strand
ACCGGCACGGCTGGCGGCCGGCCACGGTGACGGTCGCCGAGAAGGCCATCGCCATCGAGCCGGTGCCCAGGCCGACGAGCAGGCCCCAGTAGAGCATCAGCTGCCAGACCTCGGTCATCCAGCAGCTCGCCAGCGCCCCGGCCGCGACCGCGCCGAGCGCGACGACCACGACCCGGCGGATGCCGAACCGGTCCATCAGCGCGGCCGCGAACGGCGCGGTCAGCCCGTACAGCGCCATGTCGATGGAGACGGCGAGTCCGATCTCGCCGCGTGACCAGCCGAACCACGTGTGCAGCGGCTCGATGAGGAGGCCGGGCAGCGAGTTGAAGGCCGCGCCGCCGATGATCGTCACGAAGGTGACGGCGGCGACGATCCACGCACGGTGGATCCGCGGGCGGTCCGTCCGGGGGCCGGAGCGGCGGTGAGGCGCGCTCCCGATCGTCGCGTCGTCGGTCGTCCGGTTCACGCGGATCAGCATCCGGCGGACGGCCGCCCTCCGGCGAGCGGCCTGAGGGACACTCTTCGCAGGAATCGGGCCACCCGGTCAGGGCCGCGCGGGGGAGCGCCCGGACGGCAGCCGGCGGTGGACGGCCCAGGCCAGGGCCGCGCCCACCGCGTACCAGAAAAGGTCCGGGGCGTTGAACGTCGAGCCGAGCACCAGCCGTGCCACCGCGCTCTGCCGCGCGAGATCGGCCGGTACGCCGGTGAGCTGGGCCAGTTCCACCGCCCAGCTGAAGGCCAGCGCGGTGGCTGCGGCCACCGCCGGCCGCACCCGCGGCGCGAGGAGGACGACGAGGGCGTACACCAGCACCGTGTAGAGGGCGTCACCCGCGTACTTCGCCACCTCCCCGCTCATCGTCGAGCGCACCCCGAGACCCGCCGCCACGGTCACGAGTGAGGCCGCCGCAGCCGTCGCGCGGACGACGAGGGGCCGGGGAGAGAAGGCACAGGTTTCCATGGCCGGTACGTTTATCAGGCCGCAACCGGTGACGCCCAATCCGCGGGAAACCGGTGTCACCCCCTCCGCAGGAGAGCAGGAGCCGAGATGCCCCACCGTGTCGTCGTGCTCGCCCTGGACGGGGTGATCCCCTTCGAACTGGGCATCCCGCAGCGCATCTTCGGCCGCGCGCAGAGCGTGGCGCCCGGTGCGGGCGAGGAGCTGTACGCCGTCGTGACCTGCTCGGTGCGCCCGCCGGGTCCGGTCCGCACCGACGCCGACTTCAGCATCATGGCCGAGCACGGCCCCGACGCACTCGCCACCGCCGACACGGTGGTCGTCCCGGCCTCCTACGAACTGGGGCCCGTGTACGAGGAGGGCCGGCTCACCGGGGAACTGGCCGCCGCGTTCGCGTACATCAGGCCGGGAACCCGCCTGGTCTCCATCTGCACCGGCAGCTACGTCCTCGCCGCGGCCGGGCGTCTCGACGGGCGCCCCGCCACCACCCACTGGTCCTCGGCCGACCACTTCCAGCGGCTCTTCCCGCAGATCCGCGTCGATCCGGACGTCCTGTTCATCGACGACGGGGACGTGCTGACCTCCGCGGGGGTGGCCGCCGGGATCGATCTCTGTCTGCACATCGTGCGGCGCGACCACGGCACCGCCGTGGCGAACGACGTCGCCCGCCGCACCGTCGTCCCCCCGCACCGCGACGGCGGGCAGGCGCAGTTCATCCGGCGCCCGCTGCCCGAAGCCGGGCTCGCCACGACGACGGCTGCCCGCGCGTGGGCACTGGACCGGCTCGAACAGCCGATCCTGCTGCGGGACATGGCACAGCGGGAGTCGATGAGCGTGCGCACCTTCACCCGCCGCTTCCGCGAGGAGGCCGGCATCAGCCCGGGTCAGTGGCTCGCCCGGCAGAGGGTGGAGCGGGCACGGCAGCTGCTGGAGTCCACGGATCTGTCGGTCGACCAGGTGGCACGGGACTCCGGCTTCGGCACGGCCACCTCCCTGCGCCAGCATGTGCAGGCCGCGCTGGGGGTGTCGCCCACGGCCTACCGGCGGACGTTCCGGTCGGCCGCCACCGGGCGCTGAGGGGTCCCCTCAGAGACGGGCCCGGTCGCCGGGCTGCTCCTGGACCACCGGGAGCATCACCGGGCCGCTGCGGTCGATCTCGCACCAGATCCGCTTGCCCGCGCCCTCCGGCTGCCAGCCCCAGCGATCCGCCAGGCCGTCCACCAGCTCCAGGCCGCGGCCGCCGGTGTCCTCACCTTCCGAGTGGCGCGGCTGGGGCGGACGGCAACTGGTGTCGGCGACCTCGACCCGCACCGTCCCGGCCGAACCGGCCGGATGCGCCGGGCCGAACAGCATCCGCAGCACGGCCGGACAGCCCGTGTGGACCACCGCGTTGGTGACGAGCTCCGAGATCAGCAGGATGAGCGTTTCCGCGAGCGGCTCGTCGTCCTCCATCCCGGACCCGACCAGCCGCGACCGCGCCCATCTGCGGGCCCGTCCCACCTCCGCGGGATCCGGACCGATCTCCAGCTGAACCTGAAGCACCTGCACCGCTCACACCATCCGAACCGGCGGACACATCGCCTCGCGTCTCCTCAGGGTCACGGAACGTGACTCCCGTGCGAGACAGCATGGTTGACGTACAGTCACCGCAACAAGCGCTTCGGGCATATTCCAGCGCGAAGGAGTACGCGTGGTCCATACTGTGCGACGCGCGCTGCGGAGAGTCGAACAGGAGCGCGCCGGTCCCCCGGGGACCGGGTCCCCGGCAGTCCCGCCGCAGCTCCGCGGGGCGCGAGCAGGGCACCGTGCGCCGGCCGGAGCGGCCGCAGGGGCCGCACCCGGACGTTCCGGTTCCAGTACCACTCGCATCCCACGGAGCGTACCCGAGCGCGGGCCCCTGACTCCGTCCGGTCACGGCCCGTCCGGAGGGCGCACCCGCCCTCCGGATGCGGTGCGTCACCCGCGGCGCACCGCCCGCACACCCCCGGTCAGCCACGACTCCCCCGGGACCGGCACCGCACCCCGGCCCGGAGGCAGCCCGGCCGGGGTCCCGGGAAGGCACGAACTGCTCACACCGTTCGGCGTGTTGACAGCACGATGCCCCCGCAGGACCGGTCGCGGGCCCGTGGCCGCCCCGGCCAGGGTGCCTACGAGCCGGGTGCGATCACGGTGAAGTACGCGGCGAAGGCGGCGACCGCTTCCGCCTCGGCGATCCGTCCGTCCTGGTCGGTGTCCAGGCTCCGGGCCGCGAGGGTCGCGACGGCGTCCTCCGCGCCCAGCACCCGCAGGGCCCGCTCCACCGCGGCGACCGGGGCGGAGGCCGTTTCGGCGCCGTCGGGGTCCACGCCGGCGGCCACGGCGATCGCCGCGCGCAGGAAGGGGCGCGCGATCTCCGCGAAGCGCTCGGGGTTGTCACGCAATCGCTTCACGGCCCCGCCGGCGAACTCCTCACGGGTGACGCGCTGGTCCCCGTCCACGTCGGCGATGCCCGCCATGCCCTGCCAGAAGGCCTCGGCACCCGTGTAGAGCCACTGGCCCCGGTCGCAGCGGGCCGTCGTACCGAACTCGGCGAGCAGACGGGCCGCGGCGGTGTTGAAATCGGCGCGATCGATGTAGCCGTTGCCGTCCTGGTCGAAGGCGGCGAAGCGGTGGGCGATCTTGCGCTCGTACTCTGCGCTGTCCATGCGGGGAGCGTACGACGCCGGGCGGCGTCCCGTGTCACCAACTCCCTTCAGGGATGTGACGACCTCGCGCCGGACCGGCGTGTCACGCGGTGAGCGGCTGGGACGCGTCGTCGGTCGCCGCGTCCGCGTCGGGGTAGACGTCGAAGAGCCGGCGCACCCCCAGGGCCCCGAGCACCTTGTTCACGTGGGAGCCGTCGACGGCGCCGCGAGCCGGGAGGATCAGCCGCAGCCGGCCGCCGCAGGACTTCATGAGGCGGCGGGAGGCGATGAGGATGTTGACCCCGCTGGAGTCGCAGAAGAGGACGCCGGAGAGGTCGAGGACCACGTCGTGCCGGCCCGCGGCCACCGCCCCGTGGACGGACTGGCGCACGACGGGTGAACTCACGAGATCGAGCTCGCCGTGGACCTGCAGCACGGTCCACACGTCGTGCTCCGTCTCGTACACCTTCAGCGTCACGCGACTCGGCCTCTCGTTCCGGGGCTCCGGAGGATCCGGAAGATTCCGTTCCCCCTTGCGGCTGCCCGCGTACCCGCCCGTGAAACACCTTTCCGCCCACCGGCCTGACACAGGATCCATCCAGAAATGATCACTTCAGGGTCGTTTACGCGATCAGGAAAAGGCAAGGGGGGAAGCATTCCCTATCATTCGGCGCCGCTCAAAGGACGTACTTGCCGCAAAGACGCGTGTGCGGAGCGTACCGCCGACTACATTCGACGTGACGAGAGGCACAGGGCTGGGGGCTGGATGGCGAAGGACGCACCACCGCGCTGGGACCGCCGGATGCAGCAGCGGCTGACGCGTGGCGAGGCGGCGGCCCTCGGCGAGCTCTACGACCGGTTCGCCGCCCTGGTGCACAGCCAGGCCCATCGCATGCTCGACGACGAGGACGCGGCGGACCAGGTGACGCGCGAGGTCTTCGGCTACGTCTGGGAGAACCCCGGGGCGTACGACCCCAGGCACGGCTCGATGCGCGCCTGGGTGGCACGGCTCACCCACCGCCGGTCCGTGCAGCTGCTCCGCAGCACACACGGCGCGGCCGAGGGGTCCGGCGCGGGCGGCCGGGACGAGGAGCTGGAGCACCGGGTGCTCAGGGCGACCGCCGCGGCCCGCGCCGACTACATCGTCGCCTCCATGCCCGCGTCACTGCGCGCCGCCCTGGAGCTCGCGTACGTCCAGCGGCGGGACTACCGGCAGGCCGCCTCCGACCTCGGCGTCACCGGGGACGAGGCCAGACGCCGGCTGCGCCTCGGTCTCCAGCTGCTCTCCACCGCGAACACCCGGCCGTCGGCGGACACCACGCCTCCCGGGTACGGGCCCACACCATGAGCGGGGGCCGGGACGGCGAGGAGGAACCGCCGGCCGAACGGCGCATACCCGGGCCCCGGGCGGCCGCGGACGACCAGGAGAAGCTGCCGCCGGTCCGGCCCGGCGGCTGGGAACCGCCCGGACCACCGGGCCCGCCCGCCCCGGCGCTCCCCCACAAGGTGCTCCAGTCGCTCCTCGGCGCCTGGGCCCTGGCCGCCTGCTCCGCCGAGGAGACCGCCGCCGTGGAGGAGCACCTCACCTCGTGCGCGCGGTGCGCCGACGAGGCCCTGCGGCTGCGGGACGCCGTGGGGCTGCTGCACACCGACGGCGCCCTGGACCTCGACCCGATGCTCCGGTCCCGGGTCCTGGAGGGCTGTCTGGGCCGCCGCCCGGCGCGCATCCCCGTCCCGTCGTGGGCGGCGCCGTACGACGCGGAGACCGCGCGGCTCGACGCCCTGCTGCGGGACATCGGCGACCCGGAGTGGCACGCGCCGGTACGGCTGAAGTGGTTCGAGGCCGACCACCAGGTGAACCGCAGGACGACGGTCGCCGGGGTGATCGGGCATCTGATGGCCGTCGACGGCCTGGTGTCCAGGGCGCTCGGCCTGCACGACCCGCTCGGAGGAGGTGACCGCCCCGTGCCGCCGACACCGGCCGAGCGCACCGAGACCTACTGGTCGGCCGCTCTCCGGCCGCTCACCCGGGCCGTGCAGGAGCCGTGGCGTGACCAGAGCCACACCCTCGTCCGTACGGTGTCGTTCGCGGGCCGCGGTGTGGCGGAGCTCTCCGTCCCGTACGGGGACTTCGCCCTTCCGCTGCAGGACTCGCTCCTGGAGCGGGCCTTCGAGTGCTGGATGCACGGCGGTGACATCGCGGACGCGGTGGCCTATCCCTACGAGCCGCCCGCCGCACCCCATCTCCACCGGATGATCGACCTGGCGGCCCGGCTGCTGCCCGGCACCCTCGCCGAGCGCCGCCGCACGGGCCTGGCCGCACCGGCCCGCCACCTGGTCACCGCCGGGTCCCCGGGCCGCTCCCTGCACCTGGAGGTGGAAGGCCGCGGCGGAGGCGACTGGTACATCGCGCTGGACTCACCGGCCGCCCTCGGCTCCCCCGCCCACGCGGTCGCGCAGGTCGCGCTCGACGGGGTGGAGTTCTGCCGGCTGGTCGCCGGCCGGGTACTGCCGGTCGAAGCCGCGGCCGGCCAGGAGGGCGACCGCGAGGCGATCCGCGACGTCCTGTTCGCCGCGGCCTCCCTCAGCCGGCTGTGAACAGACCGCTCACGGCGGCTGTGAACACACCGCTCACGGGAAGACGACCGTACGGCGGCCGTTGAGCAGGATGCGGCGTTCCGCGTGCCAGGTGACGGCGCGGGCCAGCGCCCGGCACTCCACGTCGCGTCCGACGGCGACGAGCTGGTCCGGCGTGACACCGTGCCCGACGCGCTCGACCTCCTGCTCGATGATCGGCCCCTCGTCGAGGTCGGCGGTCACGTAGTGCGCCGTCGCACCGATCAGCTTCACACCGCGCGCATGGGCCTGGTGGTACGGCTTGGCGCCCTTGAAACTCGGCAGGAAGGAGTGGTGGATGTTGATGATCCGGCCGTTCAGCTGCTTGCAGAGATCGTCCGAGAGCACCTGCATGTAGCGCGCCAGGACGACGAGTTCGACGTTCTCACCGCGGACCAGCTCCAGCAGCTGCGCCTCGGCCTCCGGCTTGTTCTCCCTGTTCACGGGGATGTGCCGGAAGGGGACGCCGTACGAGGCGACGAGCTCGGCGAAGTCCGTGTGGTTGGAGACGACCGCCACGATCTCGACCGGCAGGGCGCCCGTGCGGGAGCGGAACAGCAGGTCGTTGAGGCAGTGCCCGAACTTGCTGACCATCAGCACGATCCGCATCCGGTCGCTCGCCCGGTGGATCTGCCAGTCCATCCGGAAGGCGTCCCCGATCGCGGCGAAGCTGGCGCGCAGCTTGTCCACGGTGACCGTGGCGTCCGCCGAGAAGTGGACGCGCATGAAGAAGAGACCGGTGTCGTGGTCACCGAACTGCTGGCTGTCCTCGATGTTGCAGCCGGTCATGAAGAGGTAGCTCGACACGGCGTGCACGATGCCCTGCTTGTCGGGGCAGGAGAGCGTGAGGACGTACTGCTCGGCGGCGGTGTCCGAGGCAGCGGGTACGGATTCGGCGGGCTGCGGCGCGGTCATCCCCGTAGGGTGCCACACCGCCCGCCGGTCACGCCGGTCCGGTCATGATGCGGAGCACGTCCAGGGACCGCGGCGGGGTGTCGGGGTCCTCCGCGTCATTGGTGGCGAGCATCACATGGGCCTCGCGGGCCGCCAGCACCGCCTCCTGCCAGCCCGGGTGCTCCAGGTAGGCGGACACCGGGGCGTCGGCGCCCACCTGGTGCATGATGCGCAGCACCCGCAGGGCGGCGACGTCCACGAGGGCGGCCTCGGCGGAGTCACGGAAGATCGTTCCCACGTACTTCTCGGCGGACCAGTTGTCCAGCCAGGTGTCCTCGACCAGGCGGTACACGGCGTCGGTGACATCGCCGTACCCTTCCCGGCCGGCCAGCCAGCACTCGTGGTGGAAGACGGGGTCGGAGAGCATGTGCAGCGCCGAGCGCACGTTGCTGCGCCAGCGCCACCACGGCATGTCGTTGAGCGGCATGCCGCCCATGGTGGAGGAGCGGCGGCCGCGACGGGAAGTGTTCTCCGAACCTTGCTGCACGGTTGCCGATCGTACGTGCCCTCCGGACGACCGTGCGCGGCCCCCCGTAATTCACCTCCGCGTCACCGCGCGTTGACCGCGACAGGCTGCGGTGTTACCCGTGAACCGCAAAAGTTCATGCCTATGACCGGATGGCGACGCCTCACCTCCCTTCGTCCCCGCGAACTCCTCACATCGACGGCGGCCGGGGCACTGCTGATATCCGGCTGCGGCGTCCTCCCTGGAGCCTCGGACTCCAGGGAGCCCGTCACCGTGATGACCTGGGCGCCCGACACCACCGGGGCCGACACGGTCAACATGGCGGGCATGCCCGCCATGGCGAGGACCTACGCCCGCTGGATCAACGAGAAGGGCGGGATCGACGGCCACGAGCTCCGGGTGCTCACCTGCAATGAACAGGACACCGCCGCAGGAGCCTCGAAGTGCGCCCGGCGGGCGGTCGACAAGGACGTGGCAGCCGTCGTCGGCTCGTACAGCAGGCACGGGCGGGCTTTCCTGGCCCCGCTGGAGGCCGCCGGAATTCCGTACATCGGCGGGTACGGCGCCTCCGCCGACGAGTTCACCAGCTATCTCTCCTACCCGGTCAACGGCGGCCAGCCGGCGCTCGTCGCGGGCAACGGTGAGCAGCTGGCCGCCAGTTGCGAACGGGTCTCGCTGGTGCGGCCCGACACCCTGGTCGGCGACACCATGCCCGGACTCCTCGGCACGGGCCTCGGCGGGAGCGACCGCCCCGCGCCCTACGACATCAGCGCGACCGAGGAGGCCACGTCGTACGACACCGAGGCGGCCAGGGCCATCGACAAGGCGGACGGCGGCTGTGTGACCGCGGTGCTCGGCGAGGGCACGGAGACGTTCTTCGACTCCTTCCGCCGGCTCGAACCCGAGGACAGCGGCATCCGGATCTCGTCCGTGCTCGGCAGCGTCGGCCAGGCCCTCATCAACCGTTCGGGCGGTCCGGACAGCCCCTTCGAGGGGGCCCTCGTCACCGGCTGGTACCCGGAGCCCGGCGACGCCCGCTGGAACGAGATGCGCGGGGTGATCCGGAAGTACGCCTTCGGGGACAACCGGATCGACCCCGAGGACACGGGCGTGCAGACGACCTGGATCGCCTACACCGTGCTCAAGGCGGTCATCGAGGCGATGGACCGGCCGGACATCGCAGCGGGAGGGATCTCCGTCAGCCTCAACCGCGGCACCGAGGTGGACACCGGCGGCCTCACCCCGGTCCTGCGCTGGCGCTTCCAGGACCTGGTCGGCACGGCCGCCTACGGACGCATCGTCAATGGGCGGGTGACGTTCCAGGTGGTCCGCGACGGACGCCTCACCGCCGAGAAGAAGGGCTTCGTGGATGTCACGGAGAACCTGATGAACGCCCACACGGGCGCCTGACACCGCCGTCCGGCACATACGCCCGCCTCCGGCTCCCGGGCAGGACCCCGGGAGCCGGAGGCCTCCGGGTCAGAGCTGCGTGGGGGCGCGCCCGGTCAGCCCGTACTTCCGTGCGATGGCGTTCCACAGCCCCGAGGCCTCCTGCTTGGCCGTGGTCGCCTCACCGCTCGACGCGTTGGCCTTGGCGGTCGCGTCGGTCGAGCGGGCCTTGCCGCCCTTGCAGACCTTCTTGTCGTTCTTGGCCTGGCCGGCCCAGGTGGCGTAGTGGTCGTCGGCCTCCGCCGAGGCCTGCCACGCCTTCGTCAGGGAGGACTTCAGCTCGGCGTGGGACGGGAGCTGGTCGACGCTCAGCGCCTCCAGCCGGGTGACCAGGCCCCGGCGCTGCGCGGCGGCGCCCGTCAGGTCGGAGGCCGCCTGGTCGAGCGCCCGGCAGTCCTTGATCTTCTCCACGGCGCCGATGACCGCCGAGCGGCTGTCGTTGCTGTCCGCGAGCAGCTTGTCGAGCGCCTCGGCCTGCGGTTTCGCGGGGTCGGCCGCCTGCGCGGAGGCGGCGCCCGAGGGTGAACTCTGCGCGGCCGCCGGCTGCTTGCCGTCCGACGGGCTCTCCTCGCCCCCGCTCATCAGGGCGCCCGCGCCGAGCCCGATGACGGCGCAGCCGATGACGACGGCCGCGATCAGCGGAATGTGCGCCGACCGCCTGCG
>NZ_DATMVN010000543.1:0-5700 GCF_035563135.1 Streptomyces sp. | reverse complement strand
CAGCGGTCCTGACGGGATTTGAACCCGCGGCCTCCACCTTGACAGGGTGGCGAGCACTCCAAACTGCTCCACAGGACCTAGCTAATGTGCGAGACAAGTCTCGCACACGGTTAAGCGTGCCCCCAACGGGATTCGAACCCGAAACTGTTACCTGGCTGACCTGCAGGTATGTAAAAGAGTCGTGCAATGATCCCAGTTTCCGTCTCTCTCGATCGCTCTCGATCGGCCCCGGTCTGGGTGCGGTGCTGACATGCCAGCACTGCGTCTGAGTCGTTGCCCAAGCAACCTTGAGCGGTTCTCCGCGCCGTCAGAGATCGTCGTGTGACAATGGCCCACCCTGGTGAGCTGTTCCACAACGCGCTACGCCGGACGTACGGACACGTACTACGACAGCGATCTCCCGGGCGAGCGGTGAGCCGGGATGAGGCCGGGGCTGATCCGGTGACGTGTCAAGCACTGCAAGGTCGGCGTCCCGCGGACGACCCTGAGGTTTCTGGTGCCGCCTTCTTCGAAGCGCTCCCAGACGGCCGCCTTGCACCCTCGCGCCACGCGCGAGTCCAATATGGGAGGGACGAGGGAGCGGCAGTGCGTCGGGGGAAAGCGGTAAGATCAGGATGAAAGTGACCTTTTAGTTCTCTGTGGAAGCGGGGTCGTTCTCCCCCCCGGCCGTATAGCGACCCGTTGCCGTAGCCCAGGCGATGACCTCGCGCTTGTCCCAAATATCGCCCGAGCGTAGACGTCGCACTGGCATAGGGAACTGCGGATGCCGCGCCTTCCAGACGTTGATCGTGTTCGCGTCGACGCCGAGTAGCTCTCCAATCTCCGCAGGGCCTACAAGGTTCACGGCGAGGTCCCGCAGGCTGCTCTCGACTCTATTCGACACGCCCTGAGCCTACGATCTCCGGACTGAGTCTCGGGACATCGGATCGGGAACGCGACATGTTGGCGCTGTGGCTCGATCTCCCGTCGGAGATGTCTTACACTGATGGAATGTCGGTACCTAGTGCGATCCTGTCTGCTGTGCATGACGAAGACTTCAACCAAGACAACCCCCTGTACGGCTCGGGCAAGCGCGAGAGCGGTACCTCGTGGACGGTCCTCAAAGGCGATAGCAAGGAGGTTGCTAGCACCCTCGCGCCCGGTTCGATCAACTGTGTGATCACCAGCCCTCCTTACTACTGGCAGCGTGACTACGAGGTCGACGGCCAGTTTGGGCTCGAGCCCACTATTGACGGCTACGTCGACAACCTCCGCGAGACGTTCGCAGCGATAAAGCCGGCGCTCACCGACGATGGCGTCGTCTTCCTTAATCTCGGTGACACCTATTACAGCGCGAAGGGCCGCCCCCACGGCAAGGACGAGAAGCACCGCAGCCGTCGTCTGCCAGGCCTCCGCGCTGTGGATGGCCCCGGGCTCGGGCTCCCTCGCAAGTCGCTGATCGGGATCCCGTGGCGTGTCGCGCTGGCGATGCAGGCGGACGGTTGGACGCTGCGGAGCACCATCATTTGGGTCCGGAAGTCCGCGATCCCTGAGCCGACGAGCAAGGACCGCCCCTGGCGCAAGTACGAGCACGTCTTCCTGTTCTCCAAATCGCCTCGCTATTTCTTCGATCGTGAGGGCCTCGGTGGCGAGGAGGACGTGTGGTTCATCGAGCCGGATCGCAGGTCGCTCGCCCGTGGCACACATTTCGCCCCATACCCGCGCGCACTGGTTGAGCGCTGTATCGCGGCAGGCTGCCCGGAGGGCGGCACCGTCCTCGATCCGTTCGTGGGCGGCGGGACCACCATGTACGTCGCCGACGAGATGGGGCGGTCATCGGTGGGGATCGAGCTCAACCCGGACTTCTGTGAGCTCATCTCGGAGAACATGGAGAAACTCGGCAAGCCGGCCGGCTGATCCGTCCGTGTGGGGGAGGCTCTCCAAGTACGGTGTGCCTATGCCTTACGTGCCTGCTCATCTCCTCCTCGCGGCTGTCAACGCCATCGAGGGGGCCCACGCCCTAACTGTTGTGACGTTGCCGGCGCTTCTCCGCGAAGCGAAGCACCAGAACGTCGACCCCACGACCGATCAGGTCCCGTACGGCGGCGGTGTTGAGGAGCAATATCTCAAGGACTTCTACGAGCTGCCTGGGGCTCCCGACCCGCACCGTCCGTACCGCGCGATTTGGAGTGACGACACTCCTTGGCAGACGCGGAAGTTCACCGGCGGTGGCCTCCAGCGGCAGCGCGGCCAGCGCGCGGGCCGCGGCAAGGTGCTGGTCCAGCGCAAGCCTGCCCAGACTGGGCTGCCGGGGGACGTCTGGGGTCTCATGCCCAGCGCTGGTGCAGACCTGCTAGCGGAGACGAAGAAGCCCGTTCGGCTGATCGATCTGGCGCTCTGGATAGGCCGTGACGTCGACACCTCGACGATCGACCCCGCCATCCTTGCCGCCGCGAACCTCGGTCCCGCCCCTGAGGACATCGACAAGCTCGACGCCTGGTTCAAGCACGAGTTCAAGCCAGACCGCGGCGACCTAATCGGGACGATCTTCACGGACGATGTCCCGGCTGAGTACCGATCCGTCGCGTTCGCAGCCGATCCCGTGTCCGACGAGACCTACCAGCAGCTTGGGGTCCTACCGCCGGCTCCGAGCGTCACCGACGACCTGTCGACGGTCATCGGCACGCTCGAAAGCCGAGTAGAGGCGAAGGGCTTCCAGCTCCCGCCGGGGCTTGTGGGCCGCGTCGTGACAGCGTGGCTCCGCGGTGACCTGGTCGTGTTGGTCGGCCAGCCTGGCACCGGCAAGACCCTGTTCGCCACCCTGCTGGGCAACGCGATGGAGCGGGAGTTCGACCTGGACGCGCCCCTGATGATCCCGGTGCGGGCCGACTTCGACGAGGCTGAGCTGATCGGGTACGAGCGCCTCGACGGGACGGTCCACCTCCAGGACTTCGCCCGCGAGATTCTGCTCGACGATGCGCCACTGGAAGCCCGCGTCGTCATCTTCGAGGAGTTCAACCTGGCCTCGGTGGAGACCTATTTGTCCGCGGTGCTCGTCGCTACCCAGGAGCGCGAGAGGATCGTTCGACTGCCGGACGGGGAAGTTGCCAGCCTGCCCATCGACACGTTCGTCATAGCGACCTGCAACTCTTTCCGCGACGAGCCCGAAACTCGTACTCGTGTCAGCTCGCCGACCAAGCGGAGATCGACCACCATCACGATGCCAAACGTCCTCGGCGACCGATATGAGGACGACCCCGGCACCGCCGTGGCCGGAGCAGTCCAGACCCTGATCGCCAACGAGCGTGAGCGCGTCGAGGGTCGGCAGAGCGCCGGCCACGCGTCGCAGTTCGACTCCCTCCGGCTCACTGCCCTTCGCTCGGTGTCCGATTTCGGGGACTTCAGCCCCGAGGCCCAGCAGGCCCTCGTAGCCGTGTCTAACGCCGTCCTCGACACGACGAGCGGGCGGTCGTGGTTCACGCTTGGGATCCTCCGCGACGTCGTGATGGCGCTCGTAATGTCCGAGCGGGACGCGCATGCCGAGCTCACAGCTCTGGGGAACGCTGTCGCGGACAAGATCGTGCACCAACTCCGGGGTGCCCACTCCGACGCTCAGCCGCTCCTCGAGGCCTCGGCGGCCCTGCCCAACGCGGAGGAGATCGGCCGCCTGATTGACCAGACGATGTCGGGTCCTTCCGACGAGCTCCTGCCCCTCCTCTGAGCCGTCCCTAAAGGTACGGGGGCGACTGCAGGCGGTCTAGGACCAGGCTCATCGCCTGGTCAAGGCCATCGTTCGGATCGACGACCGGCACCTCGATCACGCTCTGGCCATGGTCGGAGATCACCCTCGTGTCGCTCCCCGCACCCGGGTAGAGGATCGTGACCGAGGAGAGCCCGTAGAGGCTTTGGTAGGCGGCGACCTCCTTCCGGCTGTCTTCCGAGGCGTGGCCGTCGCTGCCGACCCTGTATTTGGCGTCGAGTACGGCGACCTTCCCCGTTGCCCGCTCGTGGAGCAGCAGATCAGGCCTCGACGCGTCGGGCACTGGGGTCTGAGCCCGCCATGAGGCGACGACGTTGACGGGGGGAACCGCGTCGTAGTAGAGGTCGAACTTGGGTCCCGTGAATGCAAGAGGGGCGGCCCCGAACGCCCCGGACGTCTGTGCGAGCCCGAGCACCGAAGCGACCCGGTGCGCCGCGTAGGCCTGGTAGATTCGGTCGGCACTCTCGATGTAGCTGTACCGGCGTGCCGGGTCCACGCTCGCGGCCCATCCGAACCCGCTGGCCGTCCGCGTGAGGTCAAAGACCTTGATGTAGCTGCGGTCAGTGAACTCGGGCCCTTCACGCGGCAGCGCCAGCGCACTGGGCCTCAGCCGGAGTTTGACGGCGAGCGGCTGGGTGGAGAGGCGTCCGACGCGCTCGCGCCACAGCCGGCACCGGGCCTTCGGCACAGCAGGGAGCTGCGCGCGCATCAGCTCGGACAACATCTGGTGGAGGAGACCCAGCAGATGCACCGCGCGCCGGTTGGCCACTGTGTCCACAGTGCGCTGACGGCGGCGGGCGACCACTCGAGCAGGGTTGTAAGCGCGCCCCGCGACGGTCAGTAGACCGCCTTCCTGCTCGACCACGTTCCGCTGGGGGTCGGACCTAAGGAATCGCATCGTAGGGACCGTCAGAACGGAGCTCCCGCCGCGGCGGCTCAGCACGTGGATTGAGGCGTCATTGGTCCTCGGGGCGGCGAGGACGCCTTCGATGGCGTTCAACGCCTCGTCCGCGTTCGCGTCAAACCAGCCGTAGACGACGTGTGGGTCCAGAAAGCCGCTGCCGTCCGAGAACAGGGCCTGCCCGGTCCAGCCGGTGCCCAGGTGTTCGAGGTGGCTCAACATTCGCGTGATGCCCTCGAGCCGCAGCTTGTGGTCCTCGGTGGCGAACCAAAACACCTGGCCGTTGATCTCGACTCGGTGGAAGCCCGTCGACCTTGTGTAGTCGAGTGCGAGGACGCCCGTGGTGCCCGCAGAGAGCCGACGGTCGACGCCGTCGACCCGAATCCTGCGGCCGGCATGGCCAATCACGCTCAGGACGATCGGCCCAGAAGCTACCGTTACCGCCTGGTCCTGCAGCTCGACCTCGCCAGATCGGGCAATGACAGACACTCGCAACCGGGTCGTGGCAGGTTCAGGATTCGAGGTCACACTTCCAGGCTACGTCGTCGGCGACGTCACTATTGGCTAAAGGGTGCTGAAGAAGGCTCCGGATTGGGCATTTTGCCTGTACGGGTGGGGCGTTGCGGGCTGAGCCGGTATGGGTTGAGACGTTCACGGACTTGCGTATGGATCGGTTCGTGAAGCTGGTGAAGGTGGTCTGTGAACGGGGCGGGAACGGTCCGGGCAGCGGGTTGCGCATGCGGAGCAGCACGGGTTCCGCGCGGGAGCGGCGGGGCTCGACGCTCCGTAACCGGGGCATCCCGGTGCTGACGTGTCAGCACATGAAGCATCCGAGACTGATAGCAGTCGGAGGCATCTCTTTGCTGGGACGCACGACGAGAACGTCCCAGACAGCGTGCCGTCCGGGACGTTCAGGGAAGTGGCTGGGGCCGGGATCGAACCGGCGACCTATCGCTTTTCAGGCGATCGCTCGTACCAACTGAGCTACCCAGCCACGCAGCTCATACGGGCTGCAGCGGTCCTGACGGGATTTGAACCCGCGGCCTCCACCTTGACAGGG
>NZ_DATMVN010000542.1:0-7419 GCF_035563135.1 Streptomyces sp. | reverse complement strand
GGTCGCCGACGGCCTGGCCGGGCTGGGGGCCGCCCGCCGGCTGGCCGAGCTGGCGCTGCTGACGTGTCCGCCGGGCACGACGGGGATCGTCCGCCTGGAGGACCGGCTGCCGGCGGCGCTGCTGGTGAGCCAGCCCGAACTGTCGGCCCGGCTGGTCGCGGAGGTCTTCGGTCCGCTCCTCGCACTGGACCCGGCGGACCGGGCGCTGCTGGTGCGGACGCTCGATGCGTGGCTGGAGTGCGGGGGGTCTGCCGGGCGGGCGGCGGGGCGCCTGTACTGCCACCGCAACACCGTGCTCAACCGCCTGCGGCGGCTGGAACGGCTGACCTCGCGGTCGCTGTCACGGCCGCGCGAGCTGATCGAGATGATGCTGGCGCTGGACGCGTTCAGACTGACGGCGGCGCAGCCGTGAGGGGGAGCCCGGCGGGCGCAGAAGCCCGGCGGGTGTCCCCCTCACGGCGGTGCGTCAGGACAGGAAGTCGCGGGCGATCGCCTCGGCCGCGCGTTCCAGCAGGGGGCCGGCCTGGGCCATGCAGACGGCCGGGTCCGGCTCCAGGTCCGTCAGGGCGTACGCCCGGCGGATGCCCGCCCTGCCCAGTGCCTCCGGCGGAAGGGCGAGGCGCCCGCACACGGCGACGGCCTCCACGCCTGCGGCGCGCGCCGCGGCGGCGACGCCCGCCGGGGCCTTGCCGTGCAGGGTCTGCTCGTCGAGCGATCCCTCGCCGGTGATGACGAGCGTGGCCCTGGCCAGTGCGGGGGCGAAGCCCAGGACGTCGAGCATGACCTCGATGCCGGGCCGGAAACGGGCGCCCAGGGCGACCAGCGCGCCGTAGCCGATGCCTCCCGCGGCGCCCGCTCCGGGCAGTTCGGCGGTCTCGGGCCCCAGCACGGACGCGTAGTGGACGAGCGCCGCGTCGAGGACCGCGATGTCGTCCTCGGTGGCGCCCTTCTGCCGCCCGTAGACCTCGGGGGCGCCCTTCGGCCCGGTCAGCGGGTTGTCCACGTCGCTGGCCAGGATCAGGTCGATGTCCGCGAGCCGGGGGTCGAGCCCCGACAGGTCGGCCTCGGCCAGGCCGGCGAGTGCGCCGCCGCCGGGGCCGACGGGTGTGCCGTCGCCGTCCAGGAAGCGCGCCCCCAGCGCGGCGAGCATGCCCGCGCCGCCGTCCGTCGTGGCGCTGCCACCGACACCGAACACGATCGTGCGCGCGCCCGCGTCGAGCGCGGCCGCCAGCAGTTCACCGGAGCCGTACGTGGTCGCCGTGAGCGGGGCGAACTCCCCGGCGGGCAGATGCTGGAGGCCCGAGGCCTCCGCCATCTCCACCACGGCGGTCGTGTCACGCACCGCGTACGCCGCCGTGACCGGGGTCCCCAGCGGCCCGGTCACGCGCGCCTGGCGGCGCTCGAATCCGGCGGCCACCGCCGCCGCGACCGTACCGTCGCCGCCGTCCGCCACGGGCAGGGTCTCGACCCGCAGGCCGGGTACGACGCGCCGCAGCCCCGCCGTCACACGCTCCGCGACCTGTACGGCCGTCAGGGAGCCCTTGAACTTGTCCGCCGCCACGAGCACGTGGGGGGTCTCCATCACTGCTCCGTCCGTCACCTTGTATCCCTTTGCTTTCGAACAGGCAGTCGCGCCGCCCCGACCTTATCCGGACCACCCCTGATCTGCCCATGGCTGTCCGAAACCGCGCGGACGGCCCCTACGCTGCCTCCGTGACCACCTCTGATGACTACGCCACCTACATCGCAGGACTCCCCCGTGTGCTGGCCGGGGCAGCCACCCTCTTCAGGGACGAGCGGGGACGGGTCCTGCTCGTCGAGCCGAACTACCGGGAAGGCTGGGCTCTGCCCGGCGGCACCATCGAGTCGGGCGACGGCGAGACGCCCCGGCAGGCCGCGCGCCGCGAGACGGCGGAGGAGATCGGTCTCGACCTCGCGCCCGGCCGGCTCCTCGCGGTCGACTGGGTGCGCGGCGCGGCCCGCCCGCCGGTCGTCGCCTACGTCTACGACGGCGGTGTGCTGGCCCAGGAGCGGTTCGAGGAGATCCGCCTCCAGGAGGCCGAGCTCCTTTCCTGGCGGCTGGTGGACCGCGCCGACCTCTGCGCCTACCTGCCCGACCGTCTCGGGCGGCGCATCGGGGCGGCGCTGGGAGTGCTGGACTCCGGTGCGGGTGCCGCCGAGCTGGAGGACGGTGAACCGGCCACGGGATGAGTGGTCAGCCCTGGGACTCCTGGGGCCTGGCCTCGCCCTCCATCCGCGCCTCGTCCTGCGTGGCGGCCCGCGCCTCGGTGCGGTGGCCGCGGGCGATGTAGTCGCGCACGACGAGCTCGACGGCGTCCTGCGGACTGCCGACGCCCGCGAGCACCATGACCTCCACGACGAGTTCCGCGTCCAGACTGACATTCACCTTGGCCATGCCCCGGACCTTATGGGGTCCCTACGGAAATGTCATCGCAGCGGGACAGCAGCGTCCGTAGGCTCGGGCCATGGGCCGCGGAACCTGCCTGAAAGGGCCTCCCGCGACCGTCACGCGCGGCCCTGGCCGTAGAAGCGCACGTGGTCGACCGTCATCGTCGCGGGGGACGGCGTCGAGGCGTCGGGAGCACCGGGCCAGTCGCCTCCCACGGCGACGTCGAGCAGCAGGTGCATGTCCTGTTCGAAGACCCAGTCATCCGGCTCGGGCAGCTTCGACGGGGTCAGCGTGAAGTACGGCTCCCCGTCGACGGACCAGGTGATGCGCCGCGGCTGCTTGTCGACGGCGTAGGTGTGGAACTCCTGTGACGCGTCGGCCGCGAGGGTGGTGGAGCCGTCGATCCCGTTCTCGTTGAAGTAGGTCGGCCCGTGCGCGGTCCCGTACACCGTGCGCGGTTCTCCGCCGACCACCTCGCAGATGTCGATCTCCCCCTGTCCGGGCCATTCGGCCCCGTTGTCGCCCAGCATCCAGATCGCCGGCAGCAGTCCCGTGCCGGTGGGCAGCTTCGCGCGGATCTCCACACGTCCGTGGGTGAGCGCGACCTTTCCCGCGGTGGTCAGGCGGGCCGACGTCCAGGGGCAGAACTCCTGCGTGTGGCAGGGCAGCTCGGACCCTGCGGGGGCCGGCCGCGCCGAGATCAGGAGGTGCCCCTCGCCGTCGAGAGCGGAGTTGGCGGCGTCGTCCGTGTAGTACTGGAGTTCGTTGTTCCCCCACCCCTCGGCGTCCCGGTTCCCGGTCTCGGTGGTCCAGTACCGTTCCGACGGGCGCGTCGCCGCCGCTCCGTCGAACTCGGCCTGCCAGAAGGGCTCTTCCCCGGCCGATGGTGCGTCCCCCTGCACCGGGGCGGGCCGCCCGCAGCCGCTCAGCAGCCCGGCCAGCAGTGCGCCCAGCGCCAGTGCGCGTGTCAGGCGGGTACGCCGGCGCTTCGCACTGCTCCCGCCGCGCCTTCGGGCCTTCAAGACCCCTCACCGTCCAGTCCGGCACGGATCCGGCGGGAGGGACTGAACGCGTACAGGTCCAGGATCTCCGGCGCGTCCGCGAGGCCGGGCCCGCCCTCCGCCGCCCAGGCGGCGATGTCGGCGACGGCGTGCGGGTCGTTGACCAGCCCGAGCCAGACGGGGCGGCCGCCCGCGCGGCGGCCCTCGGCCGAAGGCTGTACGACGATGACGTTGCCGTGCTCGCAGGCGTCCAGGCACTCCACCGCGCGCACGGTCGCGGCCCCGTCGAGGGACTGCCGCAGCTGCGCGAGCTGGCCGGCGTGGTCCACGCCCGGGATCTTGGGGGTGCCGCAGCAGCAGCCCCGGCAGACGCTCACCGTGGGGCGGGGCTGTCCGGATCCGGCGCCCTTGTTGCGCGGTCGGCGGCTCATGCGGGGGCACTCCCGGGGACGGCGTGGGTGATCACCGTAGGACTGTACCGAGCTGTTCCCCCGCAGCTCGGGTGGGGTATCGTTGACGGCTGCGAAGGGGAGTAGCCCCGCAAACCGGTCGTCGACACACTGGAGCCTCCGGGTTCCCGGTGGCCGGGCCCGTAGATCCTTGCGGGCGGGCGAGACCTTCGGTCAGGTATGACACGCCCGCGCCCTGCGGGTGCTGCGGTCATGCCGGGCCGAGTGGTCCTCCGGAGAAGCCCGAGCGGCACTTCGCGGAAGGCCCGGGGCCCGGCTCACACAGAAAGCCACCCGGAATGCATCTCGATCCCCTGGCGATCGTCACCGCCTTCGGGCTGATCTTCCTCGCGGAGCTCCCCGACAAGACGATGTTCGCCTCGCTGGCCATGGGCACCCGTATGCGCCCGCTCTACGTCTGGTTCGGTACGTCGTCCGCGTTCATCGTGCACGTCGCCATCGCCGTCGGTGCGGGCGGGCTGATCGGCCTGCTGCCCGACTGGACCGTCAAGCTGGTCTCGGCCGTCCTCTTCGCCTTCGGCGCGTTCATGCTGCTGCGCAGTGGTGGCGGTGACGACGACGAGGGCGAGGAGATCAGGACCGTGACCGGCTTCTGGCCGGTGTACTCGACCGCCTTCATGGCGGTGTTCATCAGCGAGTGGGGCGATCTGACCCAGATCACCACCGCGAACCTGGCCGCGAGCAACGGCGCCTGGCCGACGGCCCTCGGGGCGGCCGCGGCCCTCATGTCGGTCTCCGCGCTGGCACTGCTGGCGGGGCGCTTCATCGCCAAGCGGGTGCCGCTGAGGACGGTGCAGCGCATCGGTGGCCTCTGCATGCTCGCTCTGGCGATCTGGTCGGCCGTCGAGATCTTCACGGGCTGAGCCGGCCGGACAGGGCCTTCGCGGGCCGAGCCGGCCGGACAGGGCCGGGGCGCAGGGGGCGCCCGGCCCCGGCCGGGCACCCCGCTCAGAAGAGGGCCGGCACCTCGCTCTCCGCGCCCCGTTCGAAGGCGAGCAGCCGCTGCTTGCGGTCCAGCCCGCCGCCGTATCCCGTCAGGCTCCCCGAGGATCCGATGACACGATGGCAGGGGACGATGATCCCGACCGGGTTCCTGCCGTTGGCGAGGCCCACCGCGCGGGAGGCGCCGGGCTTGCCGAGACGCCCGGCCAGTTCGCCGTAGGAGCGCGTCTCGCCGTAGGGGATCCGTACGAGTTCCGCCCAGACACCGCGTTGGAACGGGGTTCCGTGCAGGCGCAGCGGCAGGTCGAAATCCGTCAGCTCCCCCGCGAAGTAGGCGTCCAGCTGACGGGCGGCCTCCCCGAAGGGCCTCGGGTCGGGCACGCCGAAGGTTTCCTCCGGCGGGCGGTGCCGCTGCCCGGTCATGTACAGCCCGGACAGCACACCGTCGGTCGCGACCAGGGTGAGCGCCCCGTACGGACTGTCGATGACCGTGTGCTGCCTGGTCATCGGAGATGTGATGGTCATCGTTCGTCCTCACGCCCTCAAACGGGCAGATGGTTGACGGGGTGGTCGTCGACGGTCCACAGGTACTGCACGGCGTACGCACGCCAGGGGCGCCACTGTACGGCGCGTGCGGTGAGGGCCGCGGGGGTCGCCGGGAGACCGAGCCGGCCGGCGGCCCTGCGGATCCCGAGGTCGGTGGGGAGGAAGGCGTCCGGGTCCCCCAGGGCGCGCATGGCGATGACTTCGACCGTCCACGGGCCGAAGCCCGGCAGCGCGGCCAGTTCCGCGCGGGCCTTCTCCCAGTCGGTGCCCTCCCCCAGGCGCAGGGATCCGCCGGCGAGGGCGGCCACGAGGGTGGTGAGCGTGGTGCGGCGGCTGCGGGGCAGGGCGAGTGTCCCGGGGTCGAGGCCGGCCAGGGCACCGGGGGCCGGGAAGAGATGGGTCAGGCCGCCTTCCGGGTCGTCGACGGGCACACCGTGGGCACGGACCAGCCTGGCCGCGTGGGTGCGGGCGGCGGCGGTGGAGACCTGCTGGCCTAGCACCGCGCGTACGGCGAACTCCTCCGCGTCGACCGTACGCGGCACCCGGCGTCCCGGGGCCGCGTCGACCAGGGGGGCGAGCAGCGGGTCCGAGCGCAGCCGGTCGTCCACGGCGACCGGGTCGGCGTCCAGATCGAGGAGTCTGCGGCAGCGGCTGATGGCCTGGGTCAGGTCGCGGAGGTCGGTGAGGGAGAGCCGGCAGTCGATGTGACCGGGCCGGGGGGACAGCGCCACGATGCCGTGCCCGTGCGGGAGGGTGAGTGTGCGGCGGTAGGCGCCGTCGCGCCATTCCTCGACGCCGGGCACGGCTGTCGCGGCGAGGTGCCCGAAGAGGTTGCTCGGGTTGAGCGGGGACCGGTAGGGCAGCCGCAGGGCGATGGCACCCGGGGCCCCGGGCCCCCGGACTCCGCGTGCCGCGCGGGTGCGCAGTTCGCCCGGGGTGAGCGCGAAGACCTCGCGGACGGTGTCGTTGAACGTGCGGATCGATGAGAACCCTGCCGCGAAGGCGATCTCGGCCATGGGGAGCCCGGTCGTCTCGATGAGCACCCGGGCGGTCCGGGCGCGCTGGGACCGGGCCAGTGCGAGTGGCCCCGCGCCCAGTTCGGCCAGGAGCTGGCGCTCGACCTGCCGGGCGGAGTAGCCGAGCCGGGCCGCCAGTCCCGGTACCCCTTCCCGGTCGACGACCCCGTCCTGGATGAGGCGCATGGCACGGGCGACGGAGTCGGCGCGGGTGTTCCACTCGGGGGAGCCGGGGCTGGTGTCGGGCCGGCACCGCTTGCAGGCCCGGAACCCGGCCTGCTGACACGCGGCGGCGCTGGGGTAGAAGGTCATGTTGCGGGGTTTCGGCGCCACGGCCGGGCAGCTGGGGCGGCAGTAGATCCGGGTGGTCAGGACAGCCGTGAAGAACCATCCGTCGAAGCGGGCGTCCTTCGACTGCACGGCTCGCACGCAGCGCTCGGTATCGGTGTGCATGGCCCAAGCATCGGGCACGGAGGGGGCGGACGGCTGGCGGAAATCCGACATCGGCCTTGCGTGGACGTCGGTACGGTTCCGCGGCTCACGGGAGCCTGCCCGTGGTGTGCCGGGCGGGCTGCGCGCTCCGCCCCTGCGTTTACATGAATGAACTTTGATCACATACAGATGCATTGACGCGATCACGACAGGAGTCTACGGTCGGGGAAAGCGCTTGCTCCCCCCACTCGGCGCGGTACGGACCGCTTCACCGTTCAACTCCTTGGACAGATGACGCGGTCGCACCCCGAGCCGCGACAGGAAGGGCCACTCATGCACCCGCCCGGCCCCGCCTGATCCGGAGGCCCCCGTACCGCACCGGGCTCCCCCGCCGACGCGTTGCCGGACTCACCGCTCCGGCGCCTGCGGCCAGTCGGAACCACCCCCACCTGGAGACGATCGATGCAGAAGAAGAAGCCCGTCATCGCGTGTGTCAGCCTGCTGGCCGGCTCGCTCGTCGCACTGTCCGGCACCATGGCGCAGGCGACCTCCGCCCCCGGTGGCACCCCCTTCGGCGCCGGTGCGGCCGGGGCGCCGGCCGC
>NZ_DATMVN010000541.1:0-9616 GCF_035563135.1 Streptomyces sp. | reverse complement strand
ATGCGCTCGGTGAACAGCGCCGAGGTGCTGCCGAACCGCCGGCTCGCCGTCGCCAACGCGGCCCGGGTCGTGGGGCTGGAACACGCCGAGGACATGAGGACGCTGGCCGGTGCCACGTGGCTCGGTGCGAGGCCGGAACCGTGGGCGGTCAACTGGATCACGGCCTACGCGATGACCCACACCGTCTTCCACCTCACCGACTGGGGCGGCAACCCGAGCGGACTGCCGCCCGAACTCGCCTCCTACCTGCACGACTGGCTCCCGGTGTGGATCGACGTCTGGCGCGAGGTGGGGCAGTGGGACCTCGTCACGGAGCTGCTCATCGTCGGTGCCTCACTCGAGGAGCCGTACTGCCCGCCGGAGGACTGGGAGGCGATCGCCGGCCTCCAGCACGAGGACGGTTTCGTGCCCCGTGACAGCGATCCGGTCGACGACGACCCCCAGCGCAGGTTCACGGACCATCAGCACACGGTCGTCGTCACGGCCGTGGCCGGCTCCATCGCACTCGCCCGCGCGCAGGGGCGGCGGTGAGGCCGTGACGGGGGCGCCACTGGCCACGCACCTCCGGCCTCTCCTGGCGTCCGCCCGGGGGCCGGGGGCGGCGGTCGCGGCCGTGCGGGGCGAGGAGCGTGCGGTGCTCTGCAGCGGCCCGGTGGAGGAAAGCACCCGGTTCGAGACGGGCTCGCTGACCAAGACCTTCACGGCGCTGCTGCTCGCCGAGCTGACGGCCCGGGGCGAGGCCGGCTACGGCGACCGCGTCGACCGCTACCTCCCCTTCCGGCTCCCCGGCCCGCCCCTCACCCTCCTCCACCTCGCCACCCACACCTCCGGCCTGCCCCGCCTCCCCCCGGGACTGCTCGCCCGGGCCCTGCGCAGCGGATGGCTCAGCAACCCGTACGCGGGTTTCTCCGAGGACGACCTGCTGGCCTCGCTGCGCCGCACCCGGCTGCGCCACCGCCCCGGCACCCGCGTGCTGTACTCCAACTTCGGCGGCGGCCTGCTGGGCCACGTACTCGCCAGGGCGGCAGGCGGCACCGGAGGCGACTACCCCGCCCTGCTCGCCGAGCGCGTCACCGGCCCGCTCGGCCTCGCCGACACGGACTGCGATGCCGGCCGCCCCCAGGCGACGGGGCACTGGCACGGCCGTCCGCGCCCCGCCCTGCTGATGCCAGGACTGGTCGCTGCGGGAGCCGTGCGGTCCAGCGCCCGGGACCTGCTGCGCGTCCTGGCCGCGCTCCTGGACCCGGAGACCGCCCCGGACCCCGTGCTGCGCACCGCGCTGGCAGAGGTGCAGCGGCCCCGGCTCAGCGTGCCGAGAACAGGCTCCCGGCTGTGCCTCGTCTGGAACCTCCGCCCGCGCCCGGGCGGCGCGCTGCTCCACCACTCCGGAGGGACCCGCGGCTTCACCGCCTTCGCGGGTTTCCTCCCCGGCTCCGGCACGGGCCTCGCGGCCCTGACGAACACGGCTCCCACCCCGCTGGCCCCCTTCATCCAGTCCGCGTACGGCGCTCTGTGCGGGCTGGACGCCGCACCCCGCGAAAAGGTGTGGACCGCTCGGGTGTGAAACATGATCGGCTCCACCGGTTCACGGCGATGGTCTTGCCCCGTTGTGTGACGGGGCTTACGTTCTCCTCCTGTGCACCGTGTCTACGGGCGTAGAGAACGAAGAGGCTCTCTGACGCCGCGTCGAAGGAGCAGCTCATGTCCCACGTCGTGCGCGCCGCACTCGTCCAGGCGACCTGGACCGGCGACACCGAATCCATGATCGTCAAACACGAGGAACACGCGCGTGAGGCCGCCCGGCAGGGTGCGGAGATCATCGGTTTCCAGGAAGTGTTCAACGCCCCCTACTTCTGCCAGGTCCAGGAGCCCGAGCACTACCGCTGGGCCGAACCCGTGCCGGACGGACCGACGGTCCGGCGTATGCGGGAGCTGGCCCGGGAGACGGGCATGGTGATCGTCGTGCCGGTCTTCGAGGTCGAGCGGTCCGGCTTCTACTACAACACCGCGGCGGTGATCGACGCCGACGGCTCCTACCTCGGCAAGTACCGCAAGCACCACATCCCGCAGGTCAAGGGCTTCTGGGAGAAGTACTACTTCAAGCCCGGCAACGTCGGCTGGCCGGTCTTCGACACCGCCGTCGGCAAGGTCGGCGTCTACATCTGCTACGACCGGCACTTCCCGGAAGGGTGGCGCCAACTCGGGCTCAACGGCGCACAGCTGGTCTACAACCCGTCCGCCACGTCACGGGGCCTCTCCGGCTATCTGTGGCAGCTGGAGCAACCCGCGTCCGCCGTCGCCAACGAGTACTTCGTCGCCGCGATCAACCGTGTCGGCCAGGAGGAGTACGGCGACAACGACTTCTACGGCACCAGCTACTTCGTCGACCCGCGCGGGCAGTTCGTCGGTGACGTCGCGAGCGACAAGGAAGAGGAACTCGTCGTACGGGACCTGGACTTCGGGCTGATCGAGCAGGTCCGACAACAGTGGGCGTTCTACCGGGACCGCAGGCCGGACGCGTACGACGGGCTGGTGCAGCCGTGACCGGACTGCACGAGCGGCACCTGGCCGTCAGCCCCGAGTGGCTGACGCTCTACTACCGGCACCCCCTGGAACTCACCCACGGCGAGGGGCGCCATGTCTGGGACGCGGACGGCAACCGCTACCTCGACTTCTTCGGCGGCATCCTCACCACGATGACCGCGCACGCCCTGCCCGAGGTGGCCAAGGCGGTCTCCGAGCAGGCCGGCCGGCTCATCCACTCCTCGACGCTCTACCTCAACCGCCCGATGGTCGAGCTCGCCGAGCGGGTCGCCGCGCTCTCCGGCATCCCCGACGCCCGGGTCTTCTTCACGACCTCGGGCACCGAGGCCAACGACGCCGCCCTGCTGCTCGCCACCGCCCACCGCGGGTCGAACCAGATCCTGGCGATGCGCAACAGCTACCACGGCAGGTCGTTCTCGGCCGTGTCCATCACGGGCAACAGGTCCTGGTCGACCACGAGTCTCTCGCCCCTGCAGACGCTGTACGTCCACGGCGGGGTCCGCAGCCGGGGACCGTACGCGGAACTGAGCGACGAACGGTTCATCAAGGCATGCGTGGCCGATCTGGAGGATCTGCTCGGGCACACCAGGGGCGCCGCGGCGCTGATCGCCGAACCCGTGCAGGGGGTCGGCGGTTTCACCGCGCCGCCCGACGGGCTGTACGCCGCCTTCCGTGAGGTCCTCGACCGGCACGGCATCCTGTGGATCTCCGACGAGGTGCAGACCGGCTGGGGGCGGACGGGCGACCACTTCTGGGGCTGGCAGGCCCATGCGCAGAACGGCCCGCCGGACATCCTCACGTTCGCCAAGGGCATCGGCAACGGCATGTCGATCGGCGGGGTCGTCGCCCGCGCCGACGTCATGAACTGCCTGGACGCCAACTCCATCTCGACCTTCGGCGGATCCCCGGTCACCATGGCAGCAGGCCTCGCCAATCTCTCGTACCTGCTGGAGCACGACCTCCAGGGCAACGCCCGGCGGGTCGGCGGTCTCCTCATCGAGCGGCTCCGGGCGGTCGGCGCGGGCTCGCCTGCCGTACGCGAGGTGCGCGGCAGAGGGCTCATGATCGGCATCGAGCTGGTGAAGCCGGGCACCGACGACGCCGACCCGGACGCCGCGGCGGCCGTACTCGAAGCCGCCCGGGCGGGCGGTCTGCTCATCGGGAAGGGCGGCGGCCACAACACCAGCGTCCTGCGGATCGCGCCACCCCTGTCCCTGACCGTCGCCGAGGCCGAGGAGGGCGCGGAGATCCTCGGCGAGGCACTGGACGCGGCAACCTGAGACGGGCCGCCCCGCGGCAGCGGCACCGCCGCGGGGCAGCCCGCCCCCGTACGTCATCACGCACCCGGTCCACCCGCGCAGTCCAGATCCGCCACCGCGAGGAGGGGTACATGAGCCGCACCGTCATCCACGGCGGCCTCGTCGTCACCGCGTCCGACGAGATCCACGCCGACGTACTCATCGAGGGCGGGCGCATCGCCGCACTCGCCGCCCACGGCACCGACGCCGCGGCGGGCTGGAACGCCGACCGCAGGATCGACGCCACGGGGAAGTACGTCATCCCGGGCGGTGTCGACGCGCACACGCACATGGAGATGCCGTTCGGCGGGACCATGTCCTGCGACACCTTCGAGACGGGGACCCGGGCGGCCGCCTGGGGAGGGACCACCACGGTCATCGACTTCGCCATCCAGCCGAAGGGCGGCTCGCTCCGGGAAGGGCTCGACACGTGGCACGGGAAAGCCGACGGCAGATGTGCCGTCGACTACGGCTTCCACATGATCATGTCCGACGTGAACGAGTCGTCCCTCAAGCAGATGGACGCGTTGGTCGAGGCCGGCGTGACCTCGTTCAAGCTCTTCACCGCCTATCCCGGAGTGTTCTACTCGGATGACGGCCAGATCCTCCGCGCCATGCAGCGCGCGGGCACCAACGGCGGTCTGGTCATGATGCACGCCGAGAACGGCATCGCCATCGATGTCCTCGTGGAGCAGGCCCTCGCACGAGGAGAGCGTGACCCGAGATATCACGGGGAGGTGCGCAGGGCTCTCCTGGAAGCCGAAGCGACACACCGCGTGATCCGGCTGAGCCAGGTCGCCGGCGCCCCCGTCTACGTCGTCCACGTCTCCGCCCGGGAAGCCCTCGCGGAACTGACGCGGGCCCGTGACGAGGGACTGCCGGTGTTCGGCGAGACGTGTCCGCAGTACCTCTTCCTGTCCACCGACAACCTGGCCGAGCCGGGCTTCGAGGGTGCCAAGTACGTCTGTTCGACGCCACTTCGGCCCAAGGAGCACCAGGCGGCATTGTGGCGGGGGCTGCGGACCGATGACCTGCAGGTCGTCTCGACGGACCACTGCCCGTTCTGTTTCAAGGGCCAGAAGGACATGGGCATCGGCGACTTCTCGAAGATTCCCAACGGCATGCCGGGCGTGGAGCACCGGATGGACCTGCTGCACCAGGCGGTGGTGGACGGGCACATCTCCCGCCGCCGCTGGATCGAGATCGCGTGCGCCGCACCGGCCCGGATGTTCGGCCTCTACCCGAGGAAGGGGACGATCGCGCCGGGCACGGACGCGGACATCGTCGTGTACGACCCGCACGCCCAGCAGGTGCTGTCCGCCGGGACGCACCACATGAACGTCGACTATTCGGCGTACGAGGGCAGGCGGATCACCGGGCGGGCCGGGACGGTCCTGTCGCGCGGGGTCCCGGTGATCGAGAACGGCGCGTATGTGGGACGTGCGGGGCACGGGGCTTATGTGCCCAGGGGTGTGTGCCAGTACCTGTGAGTGCGGGGCGCGCTCGGGCCGCGCCCCGCAGTGGCCGGGCGGAAGCGGCCGAGGAGCCGGTTCCTGACCGGGCGGCCGCAGGCGGTGCGCCTTCGGAGCAGGCGGGTCCCGCCCCGGCCGCGTCGCACGCCGTGAACCGGATGCTCCCCGGGCCCTGCCGAGCCCCGGCCCCGCTGTTCAGCAGGCCGTGCGCCAGGCGTCCAGCTCCCACTTCTTACGCATGGAGGAGAGCCCCAGCTTGCGGGAGCCGGGGCAGAAGCGGTGGGCCGGCACGGTGTACTCGACGTGGAAGACCGCTTTGCCGGCCTTGACGAACGGTGTGAGCCGCGCGCACTCGGCGTACTGCGCGCACTGCTCGTTGACCGCGAAGTCGAAGTCGTCCACCAGCTGCGGGATCTGCGGCAGGTCGTTCTTCAGGCCCACCGCCAGGCCGCGTGCGTGGGCGATACCGGCGATCATGCGGTTGTACCTCAGCTGGTCCCGCGCGGTGAGCGGGAAGCCGGTCTCATGGCTGTACCCCTCCACCAGGTCGGGCTCCACCGCGTCGAATCCCTTCTCCCGGCACATGTCGAACCGCCGTTCCATGATCGGCCGCAGCAGGGAGATCCGCCGGATGTCGAGCCAGCGCTCTCCCTGCCAGCCGTTCGGCCCGCCCAGCACCGAGCGGGGGAAGGCGTCCTTGTCGGGCCGGTAGTCCTCCCAGGCGCCCACGTTGATGTAGCAGATCACCTTGCGGCCGGCGCGGTGCAGCCGGGCGACGTCCGCAGCGTCGTTCTCGAAGCCGTCGATGTCGTAGACCGGCACGTCGGCCGCCGCGGCGTCGACCTTCCCGTCGAGCTGCCACTGCCAGGCCAGCCCCGGCCGGGGCTGCCACCGCTCCTCCCGCGGTCCGCCCGGCGCCGTGCCCCTGCCGCCGCCCGTACCGGAACAACCGGTCAGCGCGGTCGTCACCGAGACCACCAGTACGGTCAGCAGGGCCGCCCACGCCCGGCCTCCGTGCCTCACCGCTCCGCTCCGGTCAGCACCGGCGTCAGCCGGGACCACGGGTTGGGCGGCTCCCCGGTCACCGGCCCGGAGACGGCGGCGCCACGCTCGCGGGCGGTGCGCACGGCCAGCGGGGCCAGCGCCTCGGGCACGCCGTACACCAGGTGGCAGAAGCGGTCGGGCGAACGGCGCGTCGTCCAGTCGGGCCTGCTGAACGCCGACACATAGGTGGACCAGGGGCCCTCGAACGTGACCAGGAGATCGGCGATCCGGGCATAGCCGGGGGCCGGGTGCACGCCCGGGTTGAGGACCACGGGCGAGGCGCCCTGCCGGCGCAGCGCGCGCACCAGCTTCCGGTAGGCGGGCAGCGCGCCCCCGGCCGCGCTCACCCGGTCCAGGAAACAGCCGTCGGTCGCGTACCACTCCCGGTGCCGGGCGGCGTCGGCGGTGACATCCGCAGCGGGCCGGGCGCCGTAGTCGGTGTCCACGTAGCCGAGCAGCCGGGCGCCCGCTCCGCGCAGTGCGCCCGCCGCGGAGACGAAGGCGGGATCGGGGCCGCGGCCCGGCCCGTCCGCGGGATTGAGCACGACCGCGCAGGTGCGGTCGGCCGCCGTGATGAGCCGGTGCCAGGCGCCCGGGTCCACGGCCGGGTGGACGTACAGCGGGATCAGCAGGCTCACGACGGCAGCCCGCTTTCCTCGTGCGGGGACGGAGGGCGGGCGCCGGCCGACCACAGCGCCGCCAGGGACTCCCGGAGCGTGTACGAGGGGTGCCAGTCGAGGGCGGTCCGGGCGGCGGAGATGTCGGAACACTGCCAGGACACCTGCTCCGAGCGGGCCGAGCCGGCGCCCTGTTCCTCGATGCGTCCGCCGAAGTGCGCGATGTCCGCGAGCGTGCGCACCAGACGGCGCACCGGGACGGCCTCGCCGCCGCTGATGTTGAGCACGCGCGGCAGTGGCCCGGGCGCGGTCACCGCCCGCTCCACCGCCCGTGCCACGTCGCGTACGTCGACGAAGTCGCGGTAGGCCGACAGGTCCCCGAGGCGGAGCACCGCGTCCGGGTCCGGACCCGCCTCGCGCAACAGCCGGGTGACCCGGCCGGGCAGCCCGGCGGGCGGTGCCCCGGGCCCCACCGGATTGCCGACCCGCAGGACGAGCGCGTCCAGGCCGCAGGCCGAGACGGTGATCGTGCCGGCCAGTTTCGTGGCCCCGTAGACGCTGAGCGGGTGGGTGGCCGCCGACTCCGGTGTCGGGACCCGGCCGGCCCCCGGGCCGTACTCGGCTGCCGAACCGAGATGGATCAGCCGGACCGAGGGACAGGCCAGGGCCATCGCCGCGCACAGGACGGCCGGCCCCCGGGCGTTGGCCTCCGCCAGCGCCACCGGGTCGCCCCCGGTCGCACCGGCGCAGTTGACCACGACGTCCGGCGCCACCGACGCCAGGGTCTTCGCGAGCCGGTCGGTGGAGTCGGTGGCGAGGTCGACGGGTACGCCGGCGGCGGGGGACCGGCCGCCGGC
Organism: Streptomyces sp.; assembly: GCF_035563135.1. Classification (GTDB taxonomy): domain Bacteria; phylum Actinomycetota; class Actinomycetes; order Streptomycetales; family Streptomycetaceae; genus Streptomyces. The sequence goes on along the minus strand of NZ_DATMVN010000541.1, from coordinate 1,784 downwards.
GAGGACCCGCGCGCCCCGGAGGGCGCCGAGCCGCTCGGCGACGTGGGCCCCCAGATAGCCGGTGGAACCCAGGACGAGAATGCGCATACGGTGCTCAGGCTCCCTTGAGCAGCAGGGACTTGCGGCTGGTGAACTCCGCGTTGGCACGGTCGTAGTCGTCGGGGCGGCCGATGTCCAGCCAGTAGCCGTCGAAGTCGTAGGCGTGCGGCGGGTTGCCGGAACCCAGCAGGTCCAGCACCAGCTCGTCGAAGCCCAGCGGCAGCCCGGCGGTGTACCCGTCGAGTGTGGACCGGGTCAGCCCGTACACCCCCATGGAAACGCGGTAGTCCATGCTCGGCTTCTCGGTGAAACCGACGACCCTGCTCGCGTCGGTGGTCAGCACCCCGAAGTCGATGCGTACCTGGCGCGCGTACGTGGCGATCGTCAGAGGTGCTCCGGAGACCTGGTGGCGGTGGAGGACGTCGGCGTAGTCGAGGTCGGTGAGGATGTCTCCGTTCATCACGAGGAAGTGCTCCGGAAGCCGCTCCCGCATCGTCAGCAGCGGGCCCATGGTCCCCAGCGGGGAGTCCTCGGTGGAGTAGTCGACCGACAGGCCCCACTGGGAGCCGTCGCCGACGTAGGCCCGGATGATCTCGCCGAGATGGCCTATGGCGATGGTGCAGCCGGTGAAGCCGGCCGAGGCGAGCTGGCGCAGGACGATCTCCAGGATGGCGTGCTGGTCGCCGATGGGCACCAGCGGCTTGGGCAGGGCCGTGGTGTAGGGCCGCAGCCGGACGCCCTTGCCTCCGGCCAGGATCACTGCGTGCATGGTCTTCCCCCTTGCTCGACGTGCCGGACGTGGTCGGATTCAGATGTTGTAGATGCCGGTCTTGTAGCGGGCGAGGTTGGCCGGTTCGCGGAAGAACTCCACCGTGCGGGCGAGTCCTTCCTCCAGGGTGTGCGCCGGGCTCCAGCCGGTCGCCGCGCGCAGTCGGCCGGCGTCCGCGACCAGTCGCATCACCTCGGAGTTCGCGGGCCGCAGCCGCTGCGTGTCCTCGCGGACGTCGAGGGCGGTGTCCATCACCTTGCCGATGAGGGCGACCAGGTCGCCGACGGAGATCTCGCCGCCGGTCCCGGCGTTGAAGGTGCGGCCCACGACCTGCTCGGCGGGCGCGGAGCCGACCGCCAGGAACGCCTGCGCGGTGTCCTCGACGAAGGTGAAGTCACGGGTGGGACGCAGGTCGCCGAGGGTGATGGTCCGCTCCCCGGCCGCGACCTGCCCGATGACGGTCGGGATCACGGCCCGCATGGACTGCCGCGGCCCGAAGGTGTTGAACGGCCGCAGCGTCACCACCGGGGTGTCGAAACTGGCATGGTAGCTGTCGGCCAGCCGGTCCCCGCCCGCCTTCGAAGCCGCGTACGGCGACTGGGTGTTGATGGGGTGGTCCTCGGTGATCGGCACGGTCTGCGCGGTGCCGTAGGTCTCGCTGGTGGAGGTGTGCACCAGCCGCGGTGTGCCCGCGGCCCGCACCGCCTCCAGCACGTTCAGTGTGCCGGTGACATTGGTGTCCACGTAGCTGTGGGGCGCCCGGTAGGAGTACGGGATGGCGATGAGGGCGGCCAGGTGGTAGACGCTGTCGGCCCCTTCGACGAGATGGCGGACCGAGCCCGGGTCCCGGACGTCTCCGAGGACGATCTCGACCTGGCCGAGGACATCGGGGGAGAGGGTCTCCAGCCAGCCGTACGAGGAGAAGGAGTTGTACTGCGCCATGGCCCTCACCCGGTGCCCGGAGGCGACGAGCGCC
>NZ_DATMVN010000540.1:0-4804 GCF_035563135.1 Streptomyces sp. | reverse complement strand
TACGAGGGAGCAGGGGCAGACGACCGAGGAGCTGAGCGCGTCCCCCTACCAGGGTTCGAGCAGGTGGCTCACCCAGACGCTGAGGACCCGTCCTCGGTGGAGCGCCGGGGTCACAGGGCGGGCGTTCGCGCAACTGGTCGGCGATGACCCGGTAGCCGGAGGCCGGGTCGTCGGCGTGCATGTCGTAGGCGGCGTTGATCAGGTGCGCGTCGTCCTGATCGCGCTGGCTGACCGGGTTGGCGCACCACTCGTAGGAGGCCTGCGGAGGGAAGCCCAGCACCCGGCAGGTCGCCGCGACGGGGATGTTCTCGGCGGCGAGTTCACGGACCAGCGGGTAGATCATTTTGGGAGCACGTCGCGGGCGAAGTAGGCCGTGGCCCGGCGCAGAATCTCGTTCTCCTGCTCCAGCAGCTTGTTGCGCCGGCGCAGCTCCCGCAGCTCCGCGGACTCGTCCTTGCCTCCGCCGCCACGGTCGCTTGAGGTCGGTGGTGCGATCCCGTCCTCGCGGTCGGCGATCCTCAACCAGCGGGCCGGGCAGGACTCGGAGATCCCGGAGTCGCGGGCGATCTGCGCGATCGATGCCTCGCCCTTGCGAGCCACGGCGATGACGTCACGACGGAACTCCGCCGGGAACGGCCCGGGCACGGTGCTGATCCTCCCAGCGAGGCCAGAGGCCGCACAGGCAAGGATTGAACTGAACCGGGGGCAGTCCCCCCATGTCACAGACGGCGTAGCTGTCTCGTCTCACATCTGGAGACAGCCACTGGAGCAACAAGAGCTCCACGAGCGTGCGCCTACTGAATCTCACGCGAACGCCGTCCCCGTGATCGGCGGCGGCCCCGGGGTGCCGGCGGCAACCGCCTCATCCAGTGCACGCACGCAACACGCACGAACTGCGCCACGCGACCCCTCGAGCCGCACTCGACCAGCGCTGAGCACCTGCCCGTTGAGGAGGAGACACCGTCATGACAGCCGCACAGGTCACCGGGAGTACGTCGAGGAGTGAGGCGACCCGAGCCGGCAAGCTCGTCGCAATCGTGCTGGCGTTCACGACCGTCGTCGCGTTGGGAGTCCTGGCCTTCGCGGGGCCGGCCGTCAACTCGGGAGCAGCAGACCTGCCGCTCGCCGTGAGTGGCCCGAGCCGACTCGTCGAGGCGTTTTCATCAACGCTCGAGTCTGAAGGTCCGGACACGTTCGAGGTGACAGTCTTCGCCTCCCCGGACGAGACTGCGGACGCGATCCGAGACGGCGACGCCGTCGGCGGGATCGTGCTGGACCCATCGGGGGTGACGATCCAGACCGCTGCAGGCGCAGGATCGGCGTACCCGTCCCTGCTCAGGGAGATGGGCTCCCAGATCGAGAGCTCGGGGCAGCGGGTGACCTTCTCCGAGCTCGCCCCCACCACGCGGGAGGACCCGCGCTCCGTCGGGGTGACCGCACTGGGTCTCCCGCTGGTCTTCGGCGGGATGGGCTCGGCGGCCGCGCTGTTGCTCGCCTATCGCGGGTCCGTGCGCAGCCGTGTCGGCGCGGCCCTCACGTTGGCGGTGCTCTCCGGGCTCGTGGCCACGGCGATCCTGCAGTGGGGCTTCGGGGCATTCGACGGGTCCTACTGGCTGACGGCTGCTGCCGTGTCGGCCGGCATCGCCGCCATCAGCTGCACGGTGCTCGGGCTCGGGACGTTCCTGGGCTATCCAGGCGTCCTCGTGGCTGCCCTGCTCATGCTCTTCGTCGCCAACCCGCTGGCGGGGCTGGTCAACGGTCCCGACTGGCTTCCTCAGCCATGGGGGGACGTCGGGCAGCTCCTCCCCGTCGGGGCGACCGGCTCGGCGGTGCGGTCCGCCGTCTACTTCGATGGCGAAGGCGCCACGGCTGCATGGCTGGTCCTCGCCGGCTGGGGAGCAGCGGGGCTGCTGCTCGCCGGCGTGGGTGCGGTCCGCTCAGGTAGCGCGGGGCGCTGCGAGCGCCTGCCGAGCATGTCCGGACGCCGCCTGGTGCTTCGCCATCCGAACACCACGTCCTGACCGAGTTCACGACCGTGTCGGCAGTCCGTGATGCCTGCCTGTCGGGGACGCCCGCGCCGAAGCGGGAGCGCCGGAGTGGCGCCTGATGAACGCTGGAACGACCGGACTACTACCAACGCTTCGGCTTCCGGTCGGCGGCCGAGGTGGGCGTGGTGCCCGAGGCTCCCGAATGGGCTGAGCATTTCCAGGCACGCACCTTGATGTCCTACCGCCCGGGCTCAGAGGGTCCCGCCAGGCGCAGCCCTTCATCGACCTCTGAGCGGTCCCGGCGTCGGTGGCGCCGGAGTCAGAAGCCACATGTCCTCGGTCGGCTCGACGACCCGGACGGAAGGAGCAACCCGATGCGCATCGCGGTGGTCGACGCTACGGGCCTGGTCGGTCGACCGTCAGCGCTCCAGAGCACGGGGAGCACGCTGTGGTCCCGGGCTCCCGCTCGACGGGTGTGGACCTCCTCACCGGGGAGGGCCTCGACGACGTACTGGACGGCGTCGACGCCCTGATGGACGTGACGAACGCGGTCGCCTCTCACCGGGGGAGGTGGAGCTGTTCGCTGTTACTCGACCTGGCTTCACTCCAGGCACCGACGAGGAACAGTCCTCACGCACGAAACGACGCGACCCTGACTGGCTGCCTGCACTCGATGCAGGCATCCGCGGGGTCAGGTGTTGATGTCGGGGAACACGGCGACCGGCAGTCGCTGCGTGACCCATGTCACATGCTGGTCCCGTCAGCAATCGGTGCGCCGTTCCGCTCAACTCACATGGAGCAAGCGAACAGACAGGAACAACCCATGAAGCACCGCATCGTCGTCCTCGGCGCTGGCTATGCCGGGGCCTACGCGGCCGGCAACCTGGCCCGCCGGCTGTCCCCGACGGACACCGAGATCACCGTCGTCAACGCTGCACCGGACTTCGTCCAGCGGCTACGGCTGCACCAGCTCGCGTCCGGCCAGGAGATCGAGACCCCGAAGCTCGCCGACGTCTTCGCAGGCACCGGGATACGGCTGCGGCTGGCCCGTGTCACCGCCGTCGACCCCGAACGTCAGGTCGTCGCCGTGGCCGACGCCGACGGCGGCGGCGAGATCGGCTACGACACGCTTCTCTACACGCTGGGCAGCGCCGTCGCCGACCACGGCGTCCCCGGCGTGGCAGAGCACGCCTTCCACGTCACCAGTCGTCCGGCGGCGCTGCGCCTGCGGGAGCGCCTGGACGGTCTGAGCGAAGGCGGAAGGGTGCTGGTCGTCGGCGACGGGTGGACCGGCATCGAGACCGCCGCCGAGTTCGCGGAATCCCGGCCCGGCCTGTCGGTCTCGCTCGTGGCCCGCGACGAGTTGGGCGCGCGGCTCTCGCCGGGGGCGCGTCGCCATCTGCGCCAGGCTTACGACCGCCTGGGTGTCACAGTCGTGGAGCACACCACCATCGAAGCCGTCGAGGCGACGCGGGCCATCGCCGCCGACGGCACGGTCCTCGAGTCGGACGCCACCGTGTGGACGGCCGGATTCGCGGTCAACCCGATCGCCGCCGCCAGCGGGCTGCACGTCACGGAGAACGGTCGGATAGTCGTCGATCGCACCATGCGGTCGGTCTCGCACCCGAACGTCTATGCCGCCGGGGACAGCGTCTACGCCATCGGCGACAACGGCCGGCCGCTGCCGATGTCCTGCGCTTCAGCCGGTTACACCGGCGGGCAGGCCATGGACGCGATCGTGGGCCGCCTGACCGCTCGCAAGATCGCGAACACCAAGTTGGTCTACCCGGGCAACCACATCAGCCTCGGGCGGCGGGACGGGATCCTGCAGGCGGTCGACGACGAAGGGCGCCCCAAGCCGACGTATGTGGGCGGCCGGAAGGCCGCGCGGATCAAGGCGGGCATCCTCAAGATGTCGCTGTGGGCCACCTCGCACCCGACCTTCGGCCTGCCCAAGCGCAAGCGTCACCTCGCCCCCGCGCCGGAGGTGTCCCGCCGACAAGACGATCGCGCAGCCGCCTAGCGTGGTCACAGTGGATGCCACCGCCACCGATCGCTTCGACACCGATCGGTTCGAGGCCAGCCGGAACCGGCTGGCCTCGCTGGTGTACCGGCTGCTGGGCTCCGCCGCCGACGCCGAAGACGCCGTGCATTCTGCGTTCCTGCGGTGGCAGGCCGCCGACCGACTGCGGATCAAGGTGCCGGAAGCATGGCTGACCAAGGTCGTCACGAACCTGTGCCTCGACCGGATCACGGCAGGCAGGTCGACGGAGGGCGACCGATGCCCTGTCGTTGGTGGCGCGAGACCTGAACCTGGCGGGTGCGATGGCTTGCGCTGGCGCGAGGTCCCCAGAAGAGCAGGATCAGACGGTCCGACTCTCCGCTTGAGCGGGGTCCGGCTGTGCCGATGAAACCAACGCAATGAGCCTCCTCGAGGCGACCCCGCGCGAGAGGCAACAGATGCGCCTGACGGTGATCGGCACCTTGGCTGCCGGTGTCCTCCTGCTGTCCGCCTGTACCGAGACGGCCCCATCCGCCGCTCCGGCGGCGACCCCCAGTACGCCCGCATGGGCGCTGTTCGAGGGCCCGTCGGGTCTGGAGGTCGAAGCAGAACAGGGGGCACGGGCAACGCTGGAGGAGCAACGACGAGCGGCCGAGGAACAGCGGCAGCAGGCCGAAGCGGCGGCAGCAGCCGCACGGGCCGCAGCGGAGGCGGCGGCCGCAGAAGACGCGGCGGCGCAGGCTGCAGCGGAGGCAGCGGCGGCTGAAGAGGCGGCTGCCGTTCAAGGGGAGTGCATCGGCTACGGATGCAGCCC
>NZ_DATMVN010000539.1:0-2593 GCF_035563135.1 Streptomyces sp. | reverse complement strand
CCTCGACAAGAGCGTCCGGGGGCCGGCGCCCCGTACCGACGACCCCGCCGGCGACGCCGCACGCGCCTTCGCGGACCTCCTCGACGACGCCGGTGTCGCCACCTCGGCCGCCCCCAGGTCCGGGCGGGCCGCGGCCGGCTCCCGGACGGTGGCCACGCACCTGTCGAAACCGCTCTCCGCCCTGGTCGAACGGGCCCTGACCAACAGCGACAACGACATCGCGGAGGCCCTGGTCCGGCAGACCGCGCTGAAGGCCGGGGAGCCCGCCTCCTTCGCCGGGAGCCGGCGCGCCGTCACCGCCAGGCTGAAGGCGCTCGGACTGCCGATGGCCGGGGCCCGGCTCGCGGACGGCAGCGGTCTCGACCGCGCGGACAGGGTGACGGCAGGGCTCCTGGCCCGGCTGCTCGCGCTCGCCGCCGGACCGGACCACCCCGAACTCCGCCCGGTCCTCACCGGACTCCCGGTCGCCGGATTCAGCGGCACGCTCGGCGACCGCTACACAGCGACCTCCCCGGCGACCGGGCTGGTCAGGGCCAAGACGGGCACCCTCACCGGGGTGAACAGCCTCGCCGGCACCGCGGTCGACGGCCGGGGCCGGCTGCTCGCCTTCGCCTTCCTGGCCTCGGGCAGCACGTCACCGGGCGAGGCGGAGGCCGCACTGGACGCCTTGGCCACCGCGCTCACCAAGGGCACCCGGTGAACGGGGCTCGCGGAAGGGGCCGGGCGAACGGGCCTCGCGGAAGGGGCCGGGCGAACGGGGCTCGCGGAAGGTGCCGGGTGAGCCGCGCTCGGCGAAGGCGCCCGGTGAGCGGCTGACACCCCACCACGGAGCGACCACCTCACGTACGGTTGACGCATGACGCGCATCGGTGGTGCCGAGATGGTCGACTGGAATCTCGCGGTCGCGACAGCGACCCGGTTCGTGCGACCGGGTCCCGAGATCAGCCGCGAGGAGGCCCGCGCCGTCGTCGCGGAACTCCGTCGGCATGCCAAGGCCTCGGAGGAGCACGTCCGTTCGTTCACCCGGATGATCCCGGACGGGCACGAACCCGAGGACACCCCGGTCCTGGTCGTCGACCGGGCCGGCTGGATCAGGGCCAATGTCGCCGGCTTCCGTGAGCTGCTGCGTCCCCTGCTCGGGAAGATGCAGGACCGCCGCGGCAGCGGCCCGGGCAACGCCGTGCTCGGCGCGGTCGGCGGCAAGGTGACCGGCGTCGAACTGGGCATGCTGCTGTCGTTCCTGGCCTCCCGGGTCCTCGGGCAGTACGAGACCTTCGCACCCGCCACCCGGGAGCTCCCCGCGGCCTCGAAGGGGGGCGGCAGGCTGCTGCTGGTCGCCCCCAACATCGTCCATGTGGAGCGTGAACTGGAGGTCGACCCGCACGACTTCAGGCTCTGGGTCGCCCTCCACGAGGAGACGCACCGCACCCAGTTCACCGGGGTCCCCTGGCTCCGCGACCATCTGCAGGGCGAAATCCAGTCTTTCCTCGACGAGACCGACGTCGACCCGATGACCGTGCTCGAACGCCTCCGTGAGGCCGCGCAGGCCTTCTCGGGAGGCAGCCGTCCCGAAGGCGAACGGGGGGAGGAGGGCGAGGACCGCGGGCGGAGCCTCGTCGAGATCGTCCAGACGCCCTCCCAGCGCGAGATCCTGGGCCGTCTCACCGCCGTGATGTCCCTGCTCGAAGGGCACGCCGACTTCGTGATGGACGGGGTGGGGCCCGATGTGGTGGCCTCCGTCGCCGAGATCCGGGAGAAGTTCCAGCAGCGCAGGGCGCGCGGTGCGAGCCGGCTGGACCTGGCGCTGCGCAAGCTCCTGGGGCTCGACGCCAAGCTGCAGCAGTACCGCGACGGCGAGAAGTTCGTCCGGGCCGTGGTGGACGAGGTCGGCATGGACGGCTTCAACCGGGTGTGGACCTCCCCCAACACCCTTCCGACCAAGGCCGAGATCGCCGCACCGGCGGACTGGGTGGCACGGGTGCACCGTAAGACAGATTCGTGAAGACGGATTCGTGATCCCGGTCGGGCCGGTGGCAGGAGATTGCCTCTCCAATCACCCATCCGAGGGACCATGAGGGCATGGGAAGGCGTGCAATGCTCGGTGGACAGCTTGTCTCTGTCACCATCGACGCACTCTGAGTGACGGGACTTCGTCCCGCGCGCTCCGAGGCACCCCCCCCAAAAAACTTCACCCGAAGGGCACCGGACATGGGTCCCCATCCTGCGGTCGCGGCGATACGCCTGGCGGTCCGCCGCGTACTCCACGACGTCGTCACCGAACACAACCGCCACACCGAACAGGCCGCACACGCCGAGTTCGCCGAAGCCGGCGCGGGCGGGCGGCGCTCCGCGCTCCCCGAACGGCCGGACACCCCGCTGGTGCTCGTCGCCTGCTCCGGGGGCGCCGACTCCATGGCTCTCGCCTCCGCCCTCGCCTTCGAGTCACGCAAGCTGCCCGTCCGCGCCGGCGGCATCACCGTCGACCACAATCTTCAGCCCGGCTCCGGGCTCCGCGCCGACGAGGTCGTCGCCCGCCTCGCCGAGATGCGCCTCGACCCGGTCGAGGCCGTCGCCGTGCACGTGGGCCGCGACG
>NZ_DATMVN010000538.1:0-5057 GCF_035563135.1 Streptomyces sp. | reverse complement strand
GATATGAGTACGCATGCTCACGCTCCTCCCCTCCGGCCACGGCAGGCTGGTCCCCGTCATCCGCACACCAGAGGGAGCCCACCATGCGCACGGCCAGCCGACTCCGCACCCCGTCCCGCACCACGCTCGGACTCGCCCTGGCAGGCGTCACGGTCGCCCTGCTCACCGGCGCCTGCTCCATGCAGGATGCCGTCTGCGGGGGTGGCGAATACCCGGTCCTGGCCGTGGGCAGCGCCGGCAGCGCATGTGCTCCCGACGGCGAGGAGCCGCCCGAGGGTTACGCCCGCTACCCGGAGGGCAAGGTGCCCGAGCACGTGGACGACAAGTGGTACACCTACTGGAACACCCGGACCCTCGACGAGAACGGCAGGACGATCGAGATCCCCGAGAAGAACTAGCTCGTTCTCCGCCTGGCCGGGAAGGACCGGCTCCGCCCTCCGTCCCGCCGAGGAGAGCTAGCTCCCGCCCTCCGCGATCGCCTCCGCGACCTCTGCCACCCTCACCTGCTCCTCCACCGCGAAGCGGTCCCGGTCCAGCTGCTCCGCGATCTCCTCGTCCTGGGCCATCAGCAGGTCCAGGTTCGAGTCGCCCAGTTCGAGGACGCCCATGTCGACGTAGGCCTTCTGGAGCCGCTCGCCCCAGAGGCCGATGTCCTTGACGCAGGGGACGATCCGGCTGAACAGCAGCTTGCGGAAGAGCTGGAGATACTCGGAGTGCTCGGAGAGGTCCTTGGCCTCCTGCTTGCCTATGCCGAAGTTCTCCAGGACCTCGACGCCGCTGAGGCGGTCGCGCATCAGGTAGCAGCCCTCGATGACGAACTCCTCGCGCTCGCGCAGTTCGGCGTCGCTCAGCTGCTTGTAGTAGTCGCGCAGCGCCATCCGCCCGAAGGCCACGTGCCGGGCCTCGTCCTGCATGACGTAGGCGAGGATCTGTTTGGGCAGCGGCCTGGTCGTGGTGTCGCGGATCATGCCGAACGCGGCGAGTGCCAGCCCTTCGATGAGGACCTGCATGCCGAGGTAGGGCATGTCCCAGCGGGAGTCGCGCAGGGTGTCGCCGAGCAGCCCCTGGAGACTGCCGTTGACCGGGTAGAGCATCCCGACCTTCTCGTGCAGGAAGCGGCCGTAGATCTCCGCGTGCCGCGCCTCGTCCATCGTCTGGGTCGCGGAGTAGAACTTCGCGTCCAGGTCCGGGACGGACTCCACGATCCGGGCGGCGCAGACCATGGCGCCCTGCTCACCGTGCAGGAACTGGCTGAACTGCCAGGAGGTGTAGTGCTTGCGCAGTTCGCCGCGGTCCCGCTCGGTCATCTTCGCCCAGTGCGGGGTGCCGTGGAGCGGAAGGGCCTCGTCCGGTGTGCCGAGCGGGTCGGCGGGGTCGACCTCCAGGCTCCAGTCGATGCGCTTGCTGCCGTCCCACTGCTTGTCCTTGCCCTTCTGGTAGAGGGCGAGGAGGCGTTCGCGGCCGTCGTCGTAGTCCCAGCTGAACCGGGCCGCGCCCGTGGCAGGTACCTGCCATGTGGGCGCGGGGGGTGCGGTGATGTAGAGGTCATGTGTCGACACGGACAGCTCCTTCGCCCGGCGAGGATCGTGCATTCCGCGGTGCTGACGTCAGTTGGCAGGTTCACACGTTGGTAGACATCCGGTCAACAAGTCGCGCACAAGGGATTGACCGCCTTGCTGACAGGCGGTCTCATAATGCGTGTCCGGGAACCTGACCGCCGGTAACCCATGTGCGAGGTGCGTGCAGCCATGACGACCGTGACCGATGACGACATCCAGGCGCTGCGTGACGCGCTCGGCCCGCTCAAGGACCGCGAACAGGTCGCGGCGCGCCTGCTCGAAGCCTCCGCCAAACACTCCTTCGACCCGGACGCCGAGCTGGACTGGGACTCCCCGGCCGAGGACGGCAAGTGGTTCTGGCCGCCCGAGCTGGTCTCCCTGTACGACACCCCGCTGTGGCGGAAGATGTCCGAGGAGCAGCGGATGGATCTGGCGCGCCATGAAGCGGCGTCACTGGCCTCGCTCGGCATCTGGTTCGAGATCATCCTGATGCAGCTGCTCGTCCGGCACATCTACGACAAGTCCGTGACGAGCAAGCACGTCCGCTACGCCCTCACCGAGATAGCCGACGAGTGCCGGCACTCCATGATGTTCGCCCGCATGATCGAGTGGGGCGGGGGGCCCAGCTACCCGGTCCCCCGGCGCTACCACAACCTGGCGCGGGTGCTGAAGACCATCTCCACCACGCCCGGTTCGTTCGCCGCGACCCTGCTCGGCGAGGAGATCCTGGACTGGATGCAGCGGCTCACCTTCCCCGACGAGCGCGTCCAGCCGCTCGTACGCGGAGTGACCCGCATCCATGTCGTCGAGGAGGCCCGGCACGTGCGCTACGCACGCGAGGAGCTGCGCCGCCAGATGGTGACCGCGCCCCGCTGGGAGCGCCAGCTGACCCGGCTCAACTGCGGGGAAGCGGCACGCGTCTTCTCCGTCTGCTTCGTCAACCCGCAGGTGTACGAGAACGTCGGCCTCGACCGCCATGAGGCCGTCGCGCAGGTGAGGGCGAGCGGTCACCGGGCGGAGGTCATGCAGACGGGTGCGAAGCGGCTCACGGACTTCTTCGACGACATCGGTGTGCTCAACGGGGTGGGACGCAGGCTGTGGAAGAGCTCGGGCCTGCTGGCCTGAGGGGTGCTCTTGAAGGCACCGCTTAGGCTTCGGGGTATGACCTCCGCACCCGCAGCACCGCCGGCCCGGGCCTACCGACGGCTCGGCGTCGAGGAGCGCCGCGCCCAACTGCTGGACGCGGCGCTCACGCTCTTCGCCCACCGGGCGCCGGACGACGTGTCGATCGATGAGGTGGCGGTCGCGGCCGGGGTCTCCCGTCCGCTGGTCTACCGCTACTTCCCCGGCGGCAGGCAGCAGTTGTACGAGGCCGCTCTCGGGTCGGCCGCCGAGCAGCTCACGCTCTGCTTCGCGGAACCCGCCGTCGGCCCGCCCACCGAGCGGGTCAGCCGGGTCCTGGACCGCTATCTGGGCTTCGTCGACCAGCACGACGCCGGTTTCAGCGCGTTGCTGCGCGGTGGCAGCGTGGCCGAGACCTCCCGTACGTCCACGATCGTGGACGGCGTGCGCCGGTCGGCGGCCGAGCAGATCCTGCTCCATCTGGGCCGGGGCACCGGGCCGGGGCAGAAGCCCGCCGGGCCGCGTCTGCGGATGATGGTGCGTACCTGGATCGCGGCCGTGGAGGCGGCGTCCCTGATCTGGCTGGACGAGGAGAAGCAGCCGCCGGCCTCCGACCTCAGGGCCTGGCTGGTCGACCATCTGATGGCCCTGCTCGCGGTCACCGCCGCCTCGGACGAGGAGACGGACGCCGTGATGGCGGACCTGCTCGGCCAGGAGACCGCCGACGGCCCCGCCGGGCGGCTCGCGACACTGATCGTCCCGGTGGCGGGCCGGGCCGCGCACCTGCTGGCGCCGGGCTGAGTGACACTGGCCCGGTGAAAAGCGAGAACACGCCCTTCCGCGGCGGCCCCCTGGACGGCCGGGTGCTGCCGGTCCTGCTCGGGCCGACCGGCCATCCGCCCAAGTGGTACGAGGTCCCGGTGCCGGCCGCCGGCGACGGCCCCGCCACCGTGTACGCCTACCGCCGTGCTCCGGCGGGTTATTCCAAGCGGCTCGGGCTGCAACGCGGCTGGGTGTACGAGTACGCCCCCGAGGGCCGTGAGCGCTTCACCCCCAAGTGGCCCTGGAGCAGGCCCCGCAGCGGGTCCTGAGTGTCATCCGTGCCCACGCCCGTAAGATCGGCGCTCGGATGCCGAGGGCACGGTCACAAGGGGGTGCGCCATGGAGGCGCTGCGTCAGGACGATCCACGCCGCTTCGGCCCGTACACCGTGCTGGCGCGCTTCCGCGAGAGCGCGAGCGCCGTGCACTACCTGGCCCGGGGCGCTGACGACGAGCTCGTCGTGGTGACGGCCGCCCGGCCCGCCCTCGCCTCCGTACCCGTCTTCCGGCGCCGCTTCCTCGCCGAGACCCGCACCGCCGAACGGCTGGCCGGCGGCTGGGTGCAGCCGCCGCTCGCCCCGCCGGAGGACGAAGGCCTGTGGACGGCCACGGCTTACGTGCCCGCGGTGACACTCGCCCAGGCGATCGGGCTCGCCGGTCCGCTGCCCGAGCGCGCCGTGCGGATACTGGGCGCCGGCCTGGCCGAAACGCTCTCCCGGGTGCACGCCACCGGGGCCGTGCTCCAGGGGCTGGCGCCGGAGACGGTGCTGCTGGCCGAGGACGGGCCCCGGCTGACCGCGTTCGGGCCTCTGGGGGCGGCTGCCTCCGCCGAGGCCCGGGAGGGCGGGCAGTTGTCCGTACGGCTGGGATACCTCACCCCCGAGCAGGTCGAGGGCAAGGAGGCGGGCCCGGCGTCCGACCTGTTCGTCCTGGGCCTGCTGCTGGCGTACGCGGTGACCGGGACGACCCCGCTCGCCGCCGGGCCCGTGGAGGAGGCGGCCGGGCGGATCGCGCACGGATCCGCCGAACTCGGCGGCGTACCGGCTGAGTTGCGTGCGCTGATCGCGGGCTGCCTGGCGAAGGACCCCGAGGACCGCCCCGGAGCGGGATCGGTCGCCGCGGAACTGGCCCTGGAGGGTGCGGCGGGCCTCGCCAGGGGCGGCTGGCTTTCCGGGCCCCTGTCGGCCGCGGTGACGGACCAGGCGGCGCGGGCGCGTGCGCTGGGCGAGGCGGCGGGCCCGGTTCAGGACGAGGCGGTCATGGGCCCCGTACAGGACCAGGTGGTCATGGGCCCCGTACAGGGCGAGGTGGCCGTAGGCCCCGTACAGGACCAGGCGGTCATGGGCCCCGTACAGGGCGAGGCGGTCACGGGCGCTCTCCAGGACGGTGCCGCGCCCGCGGACCAGGTGCCCCCGCCCGGCGGTGTGGTCACCGGCGGGGCTCAGGGCGGCGGGGGCATCGCCGAGGACAGCCGGACCACGCGCTTCCGGGGAGCCGGGCCGCACGCACCGCGGTCCGACCGGGCGACGACCCAGCTCGCCCTCCCTCCCGGGGCG
>NZ_DATMVN010000537.1:0-33796 GCF_035563135.1 Streptomyces sp. | reverse complement strand
CCGGTGGAATCGGCCGATGACGACCCAGTGGCCGTGGCGCAGGGGTTCGGCGGGCCCGACCTCCCGTGGGGCCGGTTCGCCGAGGCGGCGTACGCCATCTCACGGGCCCGTCCATGCGGTTGAGCTTCTTCTCGACGCGGGCCGCGCACGAGGCGCAGGTCATCCCGCCGATCGTGAGCTCGGCGTCGGAGGCCTCCGCCGCCGGGGCCTCTGCTGCCGTGGTGCTGGCCATGTGTGCGGACTCCTGGGTCGAACGTCGAGCAGTCGGGCCGTTCCCCACCAGTATCTGCTTCCCCTGGTGACGGAACGGGCCCGACGGGAGGTGCCGGCCGGCGCGGGACCCGCCGGTGGCGGGCGGCATGCGCCGGCGTGGTGCGTCCGGCGTGGGGCGGCCGGTTTCAGACGCGGCCGGTTTCAGGCGCGGCCCACGAGTTCGTAACCCGCCTCGTCGACGGCGGCGCGTACGGCGTCCTCGGTCAGCGGCGCGGCGGAGGTGACGGTGACGCGGCCGGTCGTGGCCTCCGCCTTCACCGAGGTGACGCCCTCGATCCCGGAGATCTCCTCGGACACCGCCCCTTCGCAGTGGCCGCAGGTCATGCCCTTCACCTCGTAGACGGTGGTGACGCCTGCCCGGGCGCCGGGCGCCCCGCCGTCACGGGAACCGGTGGACGAGCAGCAGGAGCCGGCGGCCTGGGGCGTGTCGGTCTCGGCGGTCATGACGTTCTCCTCTTCGCAGGCACATGGGATGTGGCAGATGTGTCGGATGTGGCATGAGAGGGCACTGGGGAGCCCGGTGCGTCTTCCCGTACGTACGAGTATACCCCTAGGGGGTATGGACGTCCTCTCTGCTCCCGCATCGGGCGCGTCGCACCGGCCGGGGCGTAGATTCGCCGGGTCGAGGAGCCGGACGGCGCGAGCCGGGATCACGGGAGGCGGGGCCGATGCGGGCAGTGGTGTTCGAGGAGTTCGGGCGGGAGGCGCGTGTCCGGGACCTCCCGGACCCCGCCCCCTCGGCCGGAGGAGTCGTGGTCCGGGTCGAGGCCACGGGACTGTGCCGGAGCGACTGGCACGGCTGGATGGGCCACGACCCCGACATCGTCCTCCCGCACGTCCCCGGGCACGAACTGGCCGGAGTGGTCGAGGCGGCGGGCCCCGGGGTGCACAACTGGCGCCCCGGCGACCGGGTCACCGTGCCCTTCGTCTGCGCCTGCGGCCGGTGCTCCGCCTGCGCGGCCGGTGCCCAGCAGGTCTGTGAGCGGCAGACCCAGCCGGGCTTCACCCACTGGGGGTCCTTCGCCGAGTACGTGGCGCTGGAGCAGGCCGACGTCAATCTGGTCGCGGTGCCCGAAGGGCTGTCGTCCGCCACGGCGGCCGGGCTCGGGTGCCGGTTCGCCACGGCGTTCCGGGCCGTGGTGGGGCAGGGGCGGGTCGCGCCGGGGGAGTGGGTCGCCGTGCACGGATGCGGCGGGGTCGGGCTGTCGGCCGTGATGATCGCGGTGGCATGCGGCGCCAGGGTCGTCGCGGTCGACGTGTCGCGGCAGGCCCTGGAACTGGCCCGGGCCTTCGGGGCCTCCGCGTGCGTGGACGCCTCCGCGCACCCCGCCGGCGCGGACGAGGCCGTACGCGAACTGACCGGGGGCGGTGCGCATCTGTCGCTCGACGCGCTGGGTTCCCCGGTCACCTGCGCCGCGTCGGTGCGCAGCCTGCGCAGGCAGGGCCGGCACGTCCAGGTCGGGCTGCTGCCGTCGGCGGCCGGTGACCCCGCCGTCCCCATGGCGCGGGTGATCGCGCTGGAGCTGGAGATCCTCGGCAGTCACGGCATGGCCGCTCACGCCTACCCGCCGATGATGGACATGGTCCGGGCCGGCACCCTGCGCCCGGACCTGCTGGTGACCTCCACCCTCACCCTGGACGCCGCCCCGGCCGCCCTCGCCGCGATGGGCACCACGCCGGGAGCGGGCGTCACGATCATCGAACCGGGAGCCTGAGGGGCCGGAGCCGCCCGGGGCTCGACGCCCCGGGGCCCAAGGGCTCAGGAGGACGGCCGCGCGGGACCGCAGGTGCGGAGGAACTCGCGGGTCCGGCGCGCGATCGGCAGCGGCTTGTCGGGCGGGCAGGGATACATGTCCTGCTCGACGATGGCGAACAGGTCGGTGCCCAGGGCGCGCGCGGCATCCAGCACGGGCTCCAGGGCGGGCACCCCGCCGGGCGGCTCGCACATCACGCCACGCGCCACGGCCGGGCCGAACGGCACCTCGTCCGCCACGACATCGGCCAGCACCGCCGGGTCGACCTGCTTGAGGTGCAGATAGCCGATCCGTTCGCCATACGTCCGGATGAGCTTCACGCTGTCCCCGCCGCAGTACGCGTAGTGGCCGGTGTCGAGGCAGAGGGAGACCAGGCCGGGGTCGGTGGCGTCGAGGAAGCGGTTGACGTTCTCCTCGCCGTCGATGTGCGTGTCGGCGTGCGGGTGCACCACGATCCGCAGCCCGTAACGGTCCCGCACCTCGCGCGCCAGGCGCTCCGTCTGGGTGGTGAGGTCACGCCACTGCGCGGGGGTGAGCGTGCGGTCCTCCAGCACCTCACCCGTTCTGTCGTCCCGCCAGAACGAGGGGATGACGACCAGGTACCCGGCGCCCATCGCCCGGGTGAGTGCCGCGATGTCCGCGACATGCTCCCAGGTCCGGTCCCAGACCGCCGGGCCGTGGTGCAATCCGGTGAAGACCGTGCCCGCGGAGACGGCCAGGTTCCGGCGGGCGGTCTCGTCCGCGAGCCGGGCGGGTTCGGTCGGCAGATAGCCGTACGGGCCGAGCTCGATCCACTCGTAGCCGGCCTCGCAGACCTCGTCGAGGAATCGCTCCCAGGGCACCTGCTGCGGATCGTCGGGGAACCAGACTCCCCACGAATCGGGTGCCGAGCCGATACGGATGCGGGCCGAAGAGGGTACGGAGGAGGTCATATCGCCCACCCTCCAGTCCTCCTGGTGGAGTGTCAAGGGTTCGTCCGAATGTCCGGACAAAGTGTTGACAGGGTGCGGGGCGGAGGTTAGACCTGGGAGCGGCCGTCCGGCCGTGGCCGGCTCCCGGGACGAACTGCCGGGCCGGGGCACCGGGTCGAAGGGATGCGTATGCCTGAGCCGTACGACGTGATCACCATGGGGCGGATCGGGGTGGACATCTACCCGCTTCAGACCGGTGTGCCGCTGGCCCGGGTCGAGACCTTCGGGAAGTTCCTCGGGGGCTCGCCGTCCAATGTGGCGGTGGCCGCGGCCCGGCTGGGACGGCGTACGGCTCTGATCACCCGGACCGGCCGGGACGCCTTCGGCGACTACCTCCACCAGGCACTGGGGGATTTCGGGGTGGACGACCGGTGGGTGAGCGCCGTGGCGGAGTACCCGACCCCGGTCACCTTCTGCGAGATCTTCCCGCCGGACCACTTCCCGCTCTACTTCTACCGGCAGCCCAAGGCACCCGATCTGGAGATCCGCAGCGGGGAGCTCGACCTGGAGGCGGTGCGGGCCGCCCGGGTCTTCTGGATGACCGGCACCGGCCTGTGCGCCGAACCCAGCCGCACCGCGACCCTCGCCGCGCTCCGGGCCCGCAGCCAGGCACCGGCACCGGAGGCGTCCGGCCCTTCGCGCGTCACCGTCTTCGACCTCGACTGGCGCCCCGCGTTCTGGGGCGAAGGCGCTGCCGGAAAGGACGGCGGCGCCGGGACCGCCCGCGCCCACTACCGCGAGGCACTCGCCCACGCCACGGTCGCCGTCGGGAACGTCGAGGAGTGCGAGATCGCCACCGGAGAACGCGAACCGCACGCGGCCGCCCGCGCCCTGCTCGACTCCGGGCCCGAACTCGCCGTCGTCAAACAGGGACCGGCGGGCGTCCTCGCCGTCCACCGCGACGGCACCACCGCCGAGATCCCGCCCCTCCCCGTCGACGTCGTCAACGGACTGGGCGCCGGTGACGCCTTCGGCGGCGCCCTGTGCCACGGCCTCCTCGCCGGCTGGGACACGGAACACGTCATGCGCTACGCCAACGCCGCCGGGGCCATCGTCGCCTCCCGCCTCGCCTGTTCGTCCGCGATGCCGTTCCCGCACGAGGTGGAACAGGCCCTCGCCGAGGGTGTGACCGGCACAGCGACAGGAACCACCCCATGACCCCGCCCGCCGCCGGCGTCACCGATCTCGTCCGGCTCCGCGCCCACCGCCCCGAAGCCGTCGCCGAGGCCGCCGCCGCCCGCCGCAGACGGCCCCTCGTCGGACCCACCGGCCGGCTCATGGTCATCGCGGCGGACCACCCGGCCCGCGGCGCCCTCGCCGTCGGTGACGACGACCTGGCCATGGCCGACCGCTTCGACCTGCTCGAACGCCTCTGCCTCGCCCTCGCCCGCCCCGGCGTCGACGGGGTGCTCGCGGGCGCCGACGTCCTGGAGGACCTGCTGCTCCTCGGCGCCCTCGAAAACAAGGTCGTCCTCGGTTCCATGAACCGCGGCGGCCTCGCGGGAGCCGCCTTCGAGCTCGACGACCGCTTCACCGGCCACCGCCCCGCCGACCTCGCCCGCCACGGCTACGACGCGGGCAAACTCCTGCTGAGGATCGACCACGACGACCCGGGGTCCCTGGACACCCTGCACACCGCCGCACGGACCGTGGACGAGATGGCCGCCCGCCGGCTGCCGGTCTTCATCGAACCGTTCCTCTGCCACCGCACCGGTGACGGGCTCCGCGCCGACCTGGGCGCCACCGCCGTCACCACCTCCATCGCCATCGCCTCGGGCCTGGGCGGGACATCCGCGTACACCTGGCTCAAGGTCCCCGTCACCGACGACCCCGACGACATGGGCCGGGTGATGCGGGCCTCGACCCTCCCCGCCGTCCTGCTCGGCGGCGAGGTCACGGGAGACCCGGACCGGGCGTACGAGAGATGGCGCGGCGCGCTGCGGCTGCCGACCGTCCAGGGGCTGGTGGTCGGGCGGTCACTGCTCTACCCCGCCGACGGGGACGTGGCGGGCGCGGTCGACACGGCCGTGGGACTGCTGTGAGCGAGTGGCACCAGGTCTTCTGTGAACGAGCGGGCCGACGGGTAGGGATGAGCCATGACGACGACCGACGAGCAGCAGAGGCACCACCTCAGGGCCGGCCGTGCGGCGCGCGGCCCTTACGCCCTCGACATCGACCCGGAGCGGGCCGGGTGGGAGCGGTCGAGCCTGCGCGTCCTGGAGCTCGAACCGGGTGGTGTTCACACCCTGGTCACCGGGGAGAGCGAATGGATCATCCTGCCGTTGTCCGGTGGCTGTACGGTGCGGACGGCAGGTGAAATCTTTGAACTGCTGGGCAGGAAAGACGTGTTCGGCGCTGCGACCGACTTCGCCTATGTCCCGCGTGACGCCCGCGCCCAGATCGCCTCCGGCGCCGGAGGCCGCTTCGCCCTGGCAGGAGCGAAGTGCGAGCGACGACTCCCCGCTCGCTACGGCCCCGCGCCGGAGGTACCGGTCGAGCTCCGCGGCGCCGGCGCCTGCTCGCGCCAGGTGAACAACTTCGCCGCCGCCGACACGTTCGACTGCGACCGGCTCATCGCCGTCGAGGTCCTCACCCCCGGCGGCAACTGGTCCTCGTACCCGCCGCACAAGCACGACGAGCACCACCCCGGCACCGAGTCCGTGCTGGAGGAGATCTACTACTTCGAGGTCGAGGGCGACGGGCTCGGCTACCACCGGGTGTCGCCCTCCCGCCCCGGAGGCACCGACGTCCTCGCCGAAGTCGCCACGGGTGACGCCGTCCTCATCCCCGACGGCTGGCACGGCCCGTCCATCGCCCCGCCCGGCCGCACCCTGTACTACCTGAACGTGATGGCGGGCCCGGGCGAGCAGCGTGAATGGCTGATCCGCGACCATCCGGACCACCGCTGGATCCGCGACACCTGGCCCACACAGCCCGTCGACCCACGACTGCCGCTCCACGGTGCGAAGGCCGCGCTGCCGCACGACGACGCGGAGGCCGCGCTGCCGCACCACGGTACGAAGGCCACGCTGCCGCACCACGACGCGGAGGCCGCCCGGTGACCACACCACGCAGCACGTCCGGCACCGCCCCGGGGCCCACCCGCAGGCTCACCACCGCCCAGGCCCTCATCACCTTCCTCGCCCGCCAGTACACCGAACGCGACGGCCGGCGCCACCGCCTGATCGACGCCACCTGGGGCATCTTCGGCCACGGCAACGTCGCCGGCGTCGGACAGGCGCTCGTCGAAGCCGGCCCCGCGATGCCGTACCTCCAGGGCCGCAGCGAACAGGCCATGGTGCACGCCGCCGTCGGCTACGCCCGCCAGTCGGGCCGGCTCTCCGCCCACGCCGTCACCACCTCCATCGGCCCCGGCGCCACCAACCTCGTCACCGGGGCCGCGCTCGCCACCGTCAACCATCTGCCCGTGCTGCTCCTGCCCGGCGACACCTTCGCCACCCGCCCCGCCGACCCCGTGCTCCAGCAGCTCGAAGTGCCGCACACCGGCGACGTATCGGTCAACGACTGCCTGCGCCCCGTCTCCCGCTACTTCGACCGGATCACCCGCCCCGAGGCACTGATCCCGGCCGCCCTCCAGGCCATGCGCACCCTCGCCGACCCGGCGGACACGGGCGCCGTCACGCTCGCACTGCCGCAGGACGTACAGGCCGAGGCGTACGACTGGCCGGCGGAGTTCTTCGCGACGCGCGTCTGGAACGTACGCAGGCCGGCCCCCGACCCGTACGAACTGGAACAGGCGGTCCGCGCGGTCCGCACCGCACGCCGCCCCCTGATCGTCGCGGGCGGCGGCGTCCACCACAGTGCCGCGGAGGAAGCCCTCGCCGCGTTCGCCGCCGCGACCCGCATCCCCGTCGCCTCCACCCAGGCCGGCAAGGGCTCCCTGCGCCACGACCACCCCGCCGACGTGGGCGGCATCGGCCACACCGGCACCGCCACGGCCGACGCGCTCGCCCGCGAGGCCGACCTGGTGATCGGCATCGGCACCCGCTACACCGACTTCACGACCGCCTCCGGCACCCTCTTCGCCGACCCGGCCGTCCGCTTCCTCAACCTCAACATCACCGGCTTCGACGCCCACAAGCTCGCCGCCCTGCCCCTCGTGGCGGACGCCCGCACCGCGATCGAAGCACTCGGCGAGGCCCTCGGCGCACGCGGACACCGCGTCGGCCCCGCCTACGAGAGCGCGTACACCGACGCCAAGGACCGCTGGGAGCAGCGCGTCGACGCGGCCTTCGCCACCGGCGACCCGGACGCCCGCCCCACCCAGGCCCAGGTCCTCGGACTGCTGGACGAACTGGTCACCGAGGACGACATCCTGATCAACGCGGCGGGCTCCCTCCCCGGCGACCTCCACAAACTGTGGAGGGCCCGCTCCCCGCGCCAGTACCACGTCGAATACGGCTACTCCTGCATGGGATACGAGATCCCCGCCGCCCTCGGGGTCCAGCTCGCGGCCCCCGGCCGGCCCGTCTGGGCCCTGGTCGGCGACGGGACGTACCTGATGAATCCCACCGAGATCGTCACCGCCGTGCAGGAGGGCCTGCCCGTCAAGCTCGTCATCCTGCAGAACCACGGTTACGCGTCCATCGGCGGCCTCTCCGAGTCCGTCGGCGCCGAACGCTTCGCCACCGCCTACCGGCACCGCACCCCGGAGGGCGCGTTCACCGGCACCCCGCTGCCCGTGGACCTCGCCGCCAACGCGGCCTCCCTCGGCATGGACGTACTGCGTGCCGGGACGGTGGGGGAGCTGCGCGGGGCTCTCGCCGAGGCGCGCGGCGCGGACCGTCCCACTTGTGTCTACGTCGAGACCGAAACGGCAGACACAGTGTCGGGGCCCCCGCCCGCACAGGCGTGGTGGGATGTTCCCGTAGCCGAAACCGCGACCCGCCCGTCGGCGGTCGAGGCCAGGAAAGAGTACGACCGGCAGATCGCAGCCCGACGCCGCCACCTGTGAAGGAGCACGCTCATGAAGACCGTCAACCACTGGATCGGCGGCAAGGGCGTCGAGGGCACGTCGGGCGACTACGGTCCGGTCACCGACCCGGCGACCGGCGCCGTCACGACACAGGTGGCGCTCGCCTCCACGGAGGAGGTCGACGCAGCGGTCCGGGCCGCGAAGGCCGCGTACGCGACGTGGGGCACCTCCTCGCTCTCCGCCCGCACCGCCGTCCTCTTCCGCTACCGGGCCCTGCTGGACTCCCACCGCGACGAGATCGCCGCGCTGATCACCGCCGAGCACGGCAAGGTGCACTCCGACGCGCTGGGTGAGGTCGCGCGCGGGCTGGAGATCGTCGAGCTGGCCTGCGGCATCACCACCCAGCTCAAGGGCGAGCTCTCCACCCAGGTCTCCAGCCGGGTCGACGTCTCCTCGATCCGGCAGCCGCTCGGCGTCGTCGCGGGCATCACCCCGTTCAACTTCCCGGCCATGGTGCCGATGTGGATGTTCCCGCTGGCGATCGCGTGCGGCAACACCTTCGTCCTGAAGCCCAGCGAGAAGGACCCGTCGGCCGCCAACCTGCTGGCCGAGCTGGCCACGGAGGCAGGGCTGCCCGACGGTGTGCTGAACGTCCTGCACGGCGACAGGACCGCCGTGGACGGGCTCCTCACCCACCCCGACGTCGCCGCCGTCTCCTTCGTCGGCTCCACGCCCATCGCCCGGTACGTCCACGCGACCGCCTCGGCCAACGGCAAGCGCGTCCAGGCGCTCGGCGGCGCGAAGAACCACATGCTCGTCCTCCCGGACGCCGACCTGGACGCCGCGGCCGACGCCGCCGTCTCGGCCGCGTACGGCTCCGCCGGTGAGCGCTGCATGGCCGTCTCGGCCGTCGTCGCGGTGCGTTCCATCGCCGACGAGCTGGTCGCGAAGATCCGCGAGCGCGCCGAGAAGATCACGATCGGCCCCGGCACGGACCCCGCCTCCGAGATGGGCCCGCTGATCACCGCCGCCCACCGCGACAAGGTCGCCTCCTACGTCACCGGAGCCGCCGCACAGGGCGCCGACGTCGTCCTCGACGGCACCGGCCACACGGTCGAGGGCTTCGAGGACGGCCACTGGATCGGCCTGTCCCTCCTGGACAACGTCTCCACCGACTCCGATGCCTACCGCGACGAGATCTTCGGCCCGGTCCTGTGCGTCCTGCGCGTCGACACGTACGAGGACGGCGTCGCCCTCATGAACGCCTCGCCCTTCGGCAACGGCACCGCGGTCTTCACCCGCGACGGCGGCGCGGCCCGCCGCTTCCAGCTGGAGATCGAGGCCGGCATGGTCGGCGTCAACGTCCCGATCCCGGTACCGGTGGGCTACCACTCCTTCGGCGGCTGGAAGGACTCCCTCTTCGGCGACCACCACATCTACGGCAACGACGGTGTGCACTTCTACACCCGGGGCAAGGTCGTCACCACCCGCTGGCCCGACCCGGCCGACGCCCCGGCGGGCGTGGACCTCGGGTTCCCCCGCAACCACTGAGACTCACCGGCCCGGCGGACGCGGCACCCGCCGAGTGGAAGACTGCCCGCATGGTGACGGCGTCGCAGCTTCCGTTCGGCGAGCCCCTGAGAGACCGCCTGGGCCCGCCCGCGCACCCCTCCGTCCTGGAGAGCAGCCCCCGGTCACAGGTCTGGCGCATCGAACTGTCCGGGCGCCCGGCCGTCCTGAAGCAACTGGTGGCGGGCCCCGAGGCCGACGAGCGGTACGCCCGCGAAGTGACCGCCCTCCGCATCGCGGGCCGGGCCTCCGGCACCCCGGTCGTGCCCGCGCTCCTCGCCACCGACCCGGCCGAGCGGGTCCTGGTCCTCGAACACCTCGACCACCGGCGGCCGTCCGCCGGCTGGATCGTCGACTACGCGGCCGCCCTCGCGAGGCTGCACGCCACCGCCGGCCCCGGTGACGCCGGCACTCTGCCCCGCTGGCAGGGCCCGGCCGGCGCCGACGTCACCTCCTTCCTCACCCTGGCCGCCGCCCTCGGGATCCACACGGCGCCGGAGGTACGGGACGAGCTCGACGCCCTGGTGGCGCGCCTCGCCGGGGCGGAGGGAACCGCCCTGCTCCACGGCGACCCGTGCCCCGGCAACGACCTGCACACCCCGCAGGGCGTCAGGTTCATCGACTTCGAGCAGGCGTCCCTGGGCAGCGGCCTGACGGAACTCGCCTACCTCCGCATCGGGTTCCCGACCTGCTGGTGCGTCACGAGGGCAGCCGGGCCCCTGCTGGAGCGGGCGGAGGCCGCCTACCGCACGGCCTGGCACACCGAGACCGGCACCCCGCTCCCGGGCACCGGTCTCGCCGACGCCTGCGCGGGCTGGCTGATCCGGGGCGACGCCCTGGTGCAGCGCGCCCACCGGGGCACCACCGACCATCTGGCCCGACTCCCGGACGAGGACTGGACCTGGGGCACCGCCACCGCCCGCCAGCGCCTCGCCCACCGGCTCGGCGTGGTCGCCGCGATGCCCGAGGGCGACGGGCGGCTGCATGGCCTCCGGGTCCTCGCGGCGGACCTGCGCCGTGCCGTCCTCGACCGCTGGCCGACGGTGCGGCCGGTGCCGGAGCGGCGCCCCTCGTAGCCACTGGAAGCTCAGGCGGTGCGGGCGGGAGGGGCCGGCCGGGCAGGGGTGCACGCGCATCAGGCCGCGGCCGAGGTGGACACCGGCCGGGCCGGTGACGCCCGGGTCGTCGCCAGCCTCCCGGTCCCCGGCCGGAAGCCGGCTGCGTGAGGCCCCGTCACACTCCGACGCGTCCACGGTGAGCAGGGGCGGCATCGCCGCTCCGCGGGTGTCGCAGCCGACGGGGGCAGGATCGGCCAGGTGCCAGGTCGTGTCCATCGGTGAGGTCGAGGCGGGCCGTACGACGGAGCGAAAACCAGGTGCTGTGAGGCGCCGGGGTCCCGCATCCTGAGCCGTATGAACGACCTGACGGGTCCGCCCCGCTATGAGATCCGCGCGCAGCACACCGACTCCACCGTGACTGTGTACCAGGCGTATCGGCCGGCCATCGGACTGCCCGCCGCCCGTGACGGACGCTTCCCGGCCGCCTGGAAGCGCGACCGCATGACGTGGATCAAGCCGAGCTTCCTGTGGATGATGTACCGCTGCGGCTGGGGCACGAAGGAGGGCCAGGAGACCGTGCTCGCCGTCGAGATCACCCGCGACGGCTTCGCGTGGGCACTGGAGAACGCCGAACTCTCGCACTACGTACGGGGGGTGCACGCCGACCGGGCCGCCTGGCAGCGCGGCCTGCGCCGCAGCCCCGCCCGCGTCCAGTGGGACCCGGAGCGTGATCTGCGGCTGAACCCGCTGCCGTACCGCTCCCTCCAGCTCGGGCTGAGCGGTGAGGCGGCCCGGCGGTACGCGGACGAGTGGCTCGTCTCCGTACGCGATGTCACACCGCTGGCCCATGAGATCCACGGGCTCGTCGGGGCGGGTGACCTGGAGGGGGCGGCCCGCCTGCTCCCGGCGGAGACCCCGCTCGCGGATCTCGGTGCGCCCCTCCCCGCCCTGGCCGGCCGATGAGCGCCCCGACGCGGCCGCTCGCCCTGGTCACGGGCGCGGGACGTTCGGCAGGCATCGCCGCCTCCGTGGTGCTGGACCTGGCGCGGGCCGGCTGGGACGTGGCCTTCACGTACTGGACCCCCTACGACGCACGGATGCAGTGGGGCGCGGATCCCGGCGCGCCCGGGGAGCTGCGGGAGAAGGCGGCGTCCCTCGGCGCGCGCACGTTCGCGGTCGAGGCGGACCTGAGCGACCCGGCCGTACCGGCCCAGCTCTTCGACAGCGTCGAGCGTGAGCTGGGCGACGTCACCGCGCTGGTGCTCTGTCACGCCGAATCGGTCGACTCCGGTCTGCTCGACACCACGGTGGAGAGCTTCGACCGGCACTTCGCGGTCAATGCGCGGGCGACCTGGCTGCTGATCCGGGAGCACGGGCTCCGGTTCTCCGGACAGCACGGAACCGGGCGGATCATCAGCCTCACCAGTGACCACACCGCCGGCAACCTGCCGTACGGGGCGAGCAAGGGGGCGATGGACCGGATCACGCTGGCCGCCGCACAGGAGCTCGCCCACCTGGGAGTCACGTGCAACGCCGTCAACCCCGGCCCGACCGACACCGGGTGGATGACCGAGGACCAGAAGACGGCGATGGTCGGCTACACGCCGCTGGGGCGAATCGGAGTGCCGCAGGACTGCGCGAATCTGGTCACCTTCCTCTGCTCGGCGGAGGGCGGATGGATCAACGGCCAGCTGCTGCAGAGCAACGGCGGGCTCGGGTAGCCGGGCGGCGCGCACCGGGCCCGCCCGGGGCATTCAACGCGCTGTGCCGAACTCCCAGGTCAGCATCGTGAACCCCCCGTCGTCCGCCGCCCCCGCCGAACGGTAGGTGGCGAGGGCCGGTTCGTTGCCGCGCTCCACCCCGACCCACATGCCGTAGCAGCCGCGTTCGCGGGCCTCGGCGGCCAAGGCCCGCGTCAGCGCGCGCCCGATGCCCCGGCGGCGGTACCGCTCGTCCACGGCGAGCTCGTACAGGCACATCTCCGTGCCCTTGTCCGGGTGCAGCATCTCGATGCCCGAGACGAACCCGGCCGGCACGCCGTCCACGTACGCGATCAGCAGCAGGTGGCCGCCCGCCGCCAGGAAGCGGGCCGCCCACCCGGGGCGGGGCGGGGCGTCGTAGAGGTGTGCGGCGGCGAGGAGCTCGGCGACGGTGGTGGCGGGGCGAATGTCCATGGAAGCACCTTTCGTGACGGTGGTGTACCGCATGTGGAGTACGGCGAGGGGCGGGCCGTACCTCCCAGGGATGCCGTGCACCTCCCCCCGGGGGCACCCCGGGCCGCCGGCCGCTCCGTCTAGGGTCGAGTCATGGAGAAACCGACTTCCCGGTGGCGGCACCGGCTGCCCCGTACCCCAGGCCGGTGGGCCGCGGTCGTCGCCGCCCTCGCCGTGCTCGTGGGTGCCGGGACCTGGACCGCCGCCGCCGACGACAGTGTGCCGCCCGTGCACCGGCAGGACCGGATGATGAAGATGAACGGGGTGTCGGTCGACACCTCGTACTTCACGTCCGGGGGCACACAGCGCCGGCCGGCCGTCCTCATCGGGCACGGCTTCGGCGGCAGCAAGGACGACGTGCGCGCCCAGGCCGAGAAGCTGGCCGCCGACGGGTACGCCGTCATGACCTGGTCCGCGCGCGGCTTCGGGAGGACGAGCGGGGAGATCACGCTCAACGCCCCCGACGCCGAGGTCAAGGACGTGTCCGGGCTCATCGACTGGCTGGCCGGCCGGCCCGAGGTGGAGCTCGACGCGAAGGGCGACCCGCGTGTCGGTGTCACCGGCGCCTCGTACGGCGGCGCGGTGTCGCTGCTCGCCGCCGGCCACGACGAGCGGGTCGACGCCATCGCGCCGGTGATCAGCTACTGGAACCTCGCCGACGCGCTCTTCCCGGACGGGGTCTTCAAGAAGCTCTGGGCCGGAGTCTTCGTCTCCTCCGGCGGAGGCTGCGAGAAGTTCCAGAAGCAGCTGTGCGAGATGTACGAGCGGGTCGCCGTCAGCGGCAAACCGGACGCGGCCGCACGTCAGCTCCTGACGGAACGTTCCCCCGTCGCCGTGGCCGACCGGATCGACGTGCCCGCGCTCATCCTCCAGGGCCAGAGCGACTCGCTCTTCCCGCTCGGCCAGGCCGACGCCATGGCCAAGGCCGTCAAGGCCAACGGCGCCCCCGTGTCCGTCGACTGGATCTCGGGCGGGCACGACGGAGGGGACGACGAGGGAGACCGCGTCCAGGGCCGGATCGGTGACTGGTTCGACCGGTATCTGAAGCAGGAGAAGGGCGCGGACACCGGGCCCGGCTTCCGGGTCACCCGGACCGGCGGCGTCGACTCCACCGACGGCGCCGCCCTGATGCGCGGCGCGAGCAGTGCCTCGTACCCCGGACTGACCAGCGGCGGGCAGAAGATCACCCTGGCAGGAGCGAGCGGCGGCGCGCGGAACGCCCCCGCCGGCGGCCTGACCCAGACCTTCCGCAACCCCGCCGGGGCCAACCCGCCCTCCGTCTCCGCCGTGCCCGGCATCGGGGGCGGGCTCTCCCAGCTGTCCTCGCTCGGCGTCGGGCTCTCCCTCGACTTCCCCGGGCAGTACGCGCGCTACGACTCCGCCCCGCTGGACAGCGCCGTACACGTCACCGGATCGCCCACGGTCCGTGTGAACGTGAAGGCGGACCAGGGTGACGCGGTGCTGTTCGGCAAGGTCTACGACGTCTCGCCGGACGGCAAGCAGCAGGTGCTGCCCTCCCAGCTCGTCGCCCCCTACCGCATCACCCCCGAGGAGCAGGGCAAGCCGGTCGAGCTGGCGCTGCCCGCCGTCGACCACGAGGTCGACGCCGGTCACCGCCTCCGCCTCGTCCTCTCCGCCACCGACCTCGCCTACGCGTCACCCGCCGAGCCCGCGACGTACACCGTCTCCCTCGACGGGCCGCTGACCGTCCCCACCGCACCCGCGGTGAAGACGGCGGCAGCCTCCCTGCCCTGGTGGACCTGGGGGCTCCCCGCGGCAGCGCTCGTCGTCGCCGCCGTCCTCCTGCTCACCGCGCGCAGGCGCACCGCCACCCCCGCCCCCGACCCCGCGCTGACCGGCGTACCGCTCCAGATCACGGACCTGTCCAAGCAGTACGCCAAGTCCAGCGACCGGTACGCCGTGCGCGATCTCGGCTTCCGCGTCGAGAAGGGGCAGGTCCTCGGCCTCCTCGGGCCGAACGGCGCGGGCAAGACCACCACCCTGCGCATGCTGATGGGGCTCATCACCCCCGACGCCGGTGAGATCAGGGTCTTCGGGCACGCGATCCGCCCCGGCGCGCCCGTGCTGTCCCGCGTGGGGTCCTTCGTCGAGGGCGCGGGCTTCCTCCCGCACCTGTCGGGCCGCTCCAACCTGGAGCTGTACTGGCAGGCCACCGGGCGGCCCGCCGAGGACGCCCACATCGACGAGGCCCTGGAGATCGCCGGACTGGGCGACGCCCTGGCCCGCGCCGTGCGCACGTACTCCCAGGGCATGCGGCAGCGCCTCGCCATCGCCCAGGCGATGCTCGGCATGCCGGACCTCCTCATCCTCGACGAACCGACCAACGGTCTCGACCCGCCCCAGATCCGCGAGATGCGGGACGTGATGATCCGGTACGCGGCCGGGGGCCGCACCGTGATCGTCTCCAGCCACCTCCTCTCCGAGGTCGAACAGTCCTGCACCCACCTGGTGGTCATGGACCGGGGCCGGCTCGTCCAGGCCGGCCCGGTCGCCGAGATCACCGGCTCCGGTGACATGCTCCTCGTCACCACGGGCGCCGAGGTGGCCGGACCGCTCGTGGACAAGGTGGCCGCCCTTCCGGGCATCGGCTCCGCCGTCCGCCTGGACGACGGCCACGGCCTGCTGGTCCGTCTCGACGGAGCCACGGCCTCGCAGCTGGTCGCCGAACTGGTGCGCCTCGACGTACCGGTGACGGGTGTCGGGCCGCACCGCCGCCTGGAGGACGCGTTCCTCACCCTCATCTCCCAAGGATCCGCATGAGCTCCGCACCAGAGATCCAGGCCCTCGCCGAAGCCCCCGGTTACCACGCCCGCCGCACCCTGCCGCTGCGCGTGGAGGCGATGAGGCAGCTGCGCAGGCGCCGCACCCTGCTCATGGGCGGGGTGCTGGCGGCCCTGCCGTTCGTCCTGATCATCGCCTTCGCGGTCGGCGGCACCCCGGGCGGCGGCGAGGGGGACGGTGGCGGAGGCGGCTCGCGGATCAACCTCATGGACGTCGCGACGGAGTCCGCCGCGAACTTCGCGGCGACCTGCCTCTTCGTCTCCGCCGGCTTCCTGCTGGTGGTACCGGTCGCCCTGTTCTGCGGGGACACGGTCGCCTCCGAGGCGAGCTGGTCCTCGCTGCGCTATCTGCTCGCGGCGCCGGTGCCCCGGTCCAGGCTGCTGTGGAGCAAGCTCGTCGTGGCGCTCGGCTTCAGCCTGGCCGCGATGGTGCTGCTGCCGCTCGTCGCGCTGGGCGCGGGAGCCGCCGCGTACGGATGGGGGCCGCTGAAACTGCCCACCGGGGGCGCACTGAGCACCTCGGACACCGTGCCGCGCCTGGCGCTCGTCGTCGCCTTCGTCTTCGTCTCCCAGCTCGTCACCGCCGGCCTGGCGTTCTGGCTGTCGACGAGGACGGACGCGCCGCTGGGCGCGGTGGGCGGCGCGGTCGGACTGACCATCGTCGGCAATGTCCTGGACGCGGTCACCGCGCTCGGTACCTGGCGTGAATTCCTGCCCGCTCACTGGCAGTTCGCCTGGGCCGACGCGCTCCAGCCCGAGCTGGTGTGGAGCGGGATGGTGAAGGGCGCGGCCGTATCGGTGACCTACGCCCTGATCCTGTTCGCCCTCGCCTTCCGGGGGTTCAGCCGTAAGGACATCGTGTCCTGACCCTGCTGTTCCGCCCCGCCCGCGCCCGCCGTTGCGTCATCGGGACCGTTCCGCAGCGCTTTTGCTCGCGCTCTTCCCGGCAGGCGGGATCCTGGTCACCGGCTGCGGTGCGATGGCCGCCTCCTTCGCGGACGCGCTGCGCGACGGGGGCGCCGGACCGCCCGGCGACGGGGGCGAAGGCGAAGCCGGCCGACACGGCCGTCCGGGCCCGACGGGGAGCACCCCGCCGGGCCCGGCTCGGTCCGGACGGGAGTCCCTCGGCCGACGCGGCACAGCCCTCAGGCCAGATGGAAGACCTCGGTCAGCGGGACCATGGCCTCGTCGGCGGCCTCCGACTGCTCGAAGAACTCACCCATCTCCCGCTGCCACCGGG
This sequence comes from Streptomyces sp., assembly GCF_035563135.1. Taxonomy (GTDB): domain Bacteria; phylum Actinomycetota; class Actinomycetes; order Streptomycetales; family Streptomycetaceae; genus Streptomyces. The sequence continues at coordinate 16,981 of NZ_DATMVN010000537.1, read as the reverse complement.
CGTTGACCTCCGTCGCCGCCATCGCCTCCCGGGCCGCGTCGAAGTCCTCCGTCTCCAGATAGCCGACCAGCAGGCCGTCCTCGCGCAGGAACAGCGAGTAGTTGTGCCAGCCCGCCTCCGACAGCGCGGCCTGCATCTCCGGCCACACCGCCGTGTGGCGCTCGCGGTACTCGTCCTTGCGGTCCTCACGGACCTTCAGCAGAAAGCAGACGCGCTGCATGGAGCCGGCTCCTCCGGTCAGAAGTCGAACGTGTCGATGTTCTCGGCGTCGAAGACGGTCGGCTCACCGAGGATGACCTCGCCGTCCTTGCCGATGGTGTACTCGCCGAGCCTGCCCGCCTTGAACTTCTCGCCCTCCGCACCGGTGATCTGCCCCGACGCCAGCGCCGCAGCCGCGTACGAGCCGAGGTGGCCGAGCTCCTCCGGGTTCCAGAGCGAGAACTGCTCGACGGTGCCGTCCTTGACGTACGTGCGCATCTGGTTCGGCGTGCCGAGCCCGTTGAGCACGACCTTGCCCTTGTACGAGGAGTCGCTCAGGTAGCGCGCCGCGGCGGCGATGCCGACCGTGGTGGGGGAGATGATGCCCTTGAGATCGGGATAGGCCTGCATGAGGCCCTGCGTCTGCTGGAAGGACTTCTGGTCCGCGTCGTCGCCGTACGCGACCTTCACCAGCTCCATCCCCTTGTACTCGGGGAGCTTCAGCTCCTCCTTCATGTACTCGATCCAGGTGTTCTGGTTCGTCGCGTTCTGGGTGGCCGACAGGATCGCGACCTTGCCCTGGTAGCCGATCTGCTTGCCGAGGTGCTGGACCAGGCTGCGGCCGATCTCCTCGGAGCTGGCCTGGTTGATGAAGAGCTGGCGGCAGTCCTTCGCCGTGTCGGAGTCGTAGGCGACGACCTTGATGCCCTTCTTCATGGCCTGCTTGAGCGGGCCGCACACCGCGTTCGGGTCGTTCGCCGCGATGAGGATGGCGTCCTGGCGCTGCTGGATCAGGGTGTTGATGTAGGAGACCTGCGAGGACGCGTTCGCGTCGGACGGGCCGACCTCCTTGCCCGTGCCGCCGTACTCCTTCGCCGCCGCGATGCCCGCCTTGTCGACGATCTTCTCGTACGGGTTGTTGATCTGCTTGGGCAGGAAGGCGATCTTCAGGCCCTTCTTCAGCGGGGCGTCCGGGTCGGCCTTCGCGGAGCCGGCGGCCTTCGCGCTCCCGCCCTCCTCGCTGTCCTTCGTGGTCCCGGAGCAGGCGGTGAGGGCGAGCGCGAGGGAGACGGCGGCGGCTGCGGTCGCGACGGCGCGGCGCCCGGCGGCAGTGCGGAGCATCATGGCGGCGTGTGCCTTTCGGAGAGGTACGAGGAGGTAGGAGGTACGGAGTACGGGGAGGGGCGTCATGACGACTGGGGTGCGGGGGCGTCCGCGGCCCGCCTGTGCCGTCGTTCGACGACCGCGGCGATGACCCGTGGGGTCAGTACGGATGCCACGAGCAGCAGCCCGGTCACGATGACCTGCACTTCGTTGGCGATGTCGTTGAGCGTGAGCAGGTTCCTCAGCAGGCCGATCAGCAGGACACCGGCGACCGCGCCGAAGAGCGTGCCCTTTCCGCCGTCGAAGTCGATGCCGCCGAGCAGGACGGAGGCGATGACGAGCATCTCGAACCCCAGCCCGTTGTCCGCACGGGCACTTCCGTACCGGAGGGTGAAGACGACGCCCGCGAAGGCGGAGAACAGCCCGGTGACGACGAAGAGCAGCAGCTTGATCCGCTTGACCCGGATGCCGGCGAAGTACGCGGCCTCCTCCTGCGCGCCGATCGCGAAGAGCGAGCGGCCGAGCCCGGTGGCGTGCAGCACCACCGCGGTGACCACGGCCAGGACGAGGAAGAGCAGCACCGGATAGGTGAGGAAGGTGCCGGGGACGGTCGTGGTGTCGACGGCCCAGTCCGCGTACGCCTGCGGGAAGTCCGTCACCGCGTCGCTGCCGAGCGCCACCGAGGCCAGGCCCCGGTAGAGCGCCAGGGTGCCGATGGTGACGGCCAGGGACGGCAGCCCCACCCTGGTGACCAGCCAGCCGTTGAGCAGGCCTCCGGCGACGCCCACCACGAGCACCACCGGCACGATCATCTCGAAGGCCCAGCCCGCCTCCCACAGCGCGCCGGTCAGGGCGCTGCCCAGGCCCAGCATGGAGGCGACCGACAGGTCGACCTGCCCCGCGACGACCAGGAGGGTCATCGGCAGCGCGATGAGGGCGACCTCGGCGATGTCGTTGAAGGCGAACGCGAGGTTCTCGGTGGAACCGAAGCCCTCCGTGGTCCCGAGGCCGACGGCGAGGACCGCCACCAGCAGGACACCGACCGCGGTGTCCCAGCGCAGCGCCAGGCTGCGTACGGGGGAGGGCTTCTTCCCGGTCCGAGGCGGGGGAGCCGTCCCGGTGTCAGGCGCCGTGGTCATGACGGGCGTTCCTCTTCCTCAGTGCGGCGGTCATCCGCAGGTTCACGATCCGGTCGACGCTGATGGCCAGCAGGAGGAGCGCACCGGTGATGGCGCCCTGCCAGAAGGAGTCCACCTTCAGCACCACCAGGACGCTGCCGATGGTGGTGAGCAGCAGGGCGCCGAGCGCGGCGCCCCAGACGGTGCCGGTGCCACCGGTGATCGCGACGCCGCCGACGACGACGGCGCTGACGACGGTCAGTTCCCAGCCGTGCGCGTTGTCCGCGACGACGGTGCCGAAGCGGGCCAGCCACAGCGCGCCGGCGAAACCGGCGACGGCCCCGGAGAAGGCGTACGCGGCGAGCACCCGGCGGCGGATCGGGATGCCGGCGAGCCGGGCGGCCTCGGGGCTCGACCCGATGGCGTACAGCTCGCGCCCCGAGCGGTAGCCGCGCAGGAAGTACGCCGTCGCCGCGAGCAGGACGAGTGCGATCAGCGGGAGGTACGGGACGCCCAGCACGCTGCCGCTGCCGAGGCCCAGGACCGCCTCCGGGACGTCGGAGGCGCTGATCTGCTCGCCCTGCGCCCACCAGTAGTCGATGCCCTGGATGATGTAGAGCATCCCCAGCGTCACGACGAGCGCCGGGACCCTGCCGAAGCTGACGAGGGCGCCGGAGGCCAGACCGCAGACCACGCCGATCGCGGTGCCGAGCAGCATCACGGTCAGCACACCGTGGTCGCTCCCCGCGACGAACTTGCCGCAGGCGAAGGCGGAGAGGCCGACGACGGAGCCGACGGACAGATCGATGTTGCGGGTGACCACGACGGCGGACTGCCCGACCGCGAGCAGTACCAGGATCGACGCGTTGAGCAGGAGGTCCTTGACGCCCTGGTCGGACAGGAAGAGCGGGTTGGCCAGATAGGTACCGAGGACCAGCAGGGCCAGCACCCCGGCGATGGAGATCTCGCGTGCCCGGAAGACCGCGTCCACGAGCGAGGCAGCACTCCGCTCCGGCGCCTTCGCGGTGTCCGGGGGGCCCTCGACGGTGGTGGTCATGCCGCTGCCCTCTCGTTGCGTCCGGTGGCCGCGGCCATGACCGACTCCTCGGTGGCGCTTTCGCGCGGGATCTCGGCGACGAGCCGGCCCTCGTGCATCACGAGCACCCGGTCGGCCATGCCGATGACCTCGGGAAGGTCGGAGGAGATCATCAGGACGGCGAGGCCGTCCGCCGCGAGCGAGGAGAGCAGCCGGTGGACCTCCGCCTTGGTGCCGACGTCGATCCCGCGGGTCGGCTCGTCCACGATCAGCACGGCGGGGCCGGTCGCCAGCCACTTGGCCAGCACGACCTTCTGCTGGTTACCGCCGGACAGCACGCCCACGGTGTCGGCCAGCCGGTTGTACTTGAGCTGGAGGCGCACCGCCCAGTCCGCGGCCCGGTCGTGCTCCAGCGCCCGGCTGACGAGCCCGCGCCTGCGGACCTCGCCCAGGCCGGTCAGACCGATGTTGCGCTCGATCGACATATCCATGACCAGTCCGCGCCGGCGCCGGTCCTCGGGCACGAGCGCGAGCCCGGCGTCCATCGCGGCGGTCGGCGAACCGGGCCGCAGCACGGTGCCCGCCACCTTCACCTCACCGGCGTCGGCGCGGTCCACACCGAAGACCGCCTGGGCGACCTCGGTGCGCCCGGCGCCGACGAGTCCGGCGAGCGCGACGATCTCGCCTCGGCGGACGTCGAAGGACACGTCGCGGAAGACGCCCTCGCGGGTCAGCCGGTGCACCGACAGGGCGACTTCGCCGAGCTCGGCGTCCTGCTTGGGATAGAGCTCGTCGAGGTTGCGGCCGACCATCCTGCGCACCAGGTCGTCCTCGGTGAGCTCCTCCAGGAGCTCGGAGGAGATCCACCGGCCGTCGCGCAGCGTCGTGACGCGCCGGCACAGCTCGAAGATCTCGTCCAGGCGGTGCGAGATGAACAGCACGGCGGCGCCCTCGGAGCGCAGCGTACGGACGACGGAGAAGAGCCGGGCGGTCTCGCCGCCGGTCAGGGCGGCCGTCGGCTCGTCCATGATCAGGACGCGGGCGTCGAAGGAGAGGGCCTTGGCGATCTCGACGATCTGCTGGTCGGCGATCGATAGCCCGCGCGCGGGCCGGTCCGGCGCCAGATCGACGCCGAGCCTGCGCATCAGCGCGGCGGTGGCCCCGTGCACGGCCTTGCGGTCGATCCGGCCCAGGGACCGCCGGGGCTGACGGCCCATGAAGATGTTCTCGGCGACGGAGAGATCGGGGAAGAGCGTCGGCTCCTGGTAGATGACGGCGATGCCGGCGTCACGGGCGTCCGCCGGGCCGTGGAAGACCACGGGCTCACCGTCGAGGAGCACCTCGCCGCCGTCCGGGCGGTGCACTCCGGCGAGGGCCTTGATCAGGGTCGACTTTCCCGCGCCGTTCTCACCCGCGAGAGCATGCACCTCGCCGGCGAACAACTGAAGGGAGACGTCCCGCAGGGCCCGTACGGCGCCGAAGGACTTGCTCACACCCTTCAGGGCCAGGACCGGGGCCGGGTTCGGGGCGGACTGGTTCAAGGGAGCTCCTCAGCGCCGGAAGGATCGGGACTGTTCCGCTCCACCCGTCGTGAAAGGTTTCAATAAAGTTGCTCGGAAGCTAAACGGGGATGGTGGGCACAGTCAATGGGTTGTTGGCGAGAAGTTCCTGGAAGAGGGGCAAGGTGCGACCTGGATGGGGAGAGTGGGTCGGGGAACGGTCGGGCGCCCTTGACAGTCTTCGGCGCGGCCTCTATCTTCCGGCTACTTGAATCGATTCATATAACGGTCACGCATCGCTCCACTTACCCGCGGGCCGCACTCGCGGCTCCCGGATGGACCGGCCCGAGCAGGACCACGAGCCCCGCCCTCCCGGGGACCGGCACCGGGACCCGGTGCCAGCCCGCGCGCCGGTAGAAGCGCAGGGTCGCCTCGGCGTGCGCGGAGGTGAGCAGCCAGCAGCGTCCGGCGGGGGCCGCCTCGGTGACCGCCGACAGCAGGGCGGCGCCGAGCCCCGTGCCGCGTGCGGCCGGGGCGACGGCCAGCTCGTCGACCTCCACGCCCCCGCACAGCCACGCCGCAGTGCGATCGGGGCCCAGCGCCTCGGCGACGTGCCCGTAGCTGCGGCCGGAGGGGAAGGGGGCGGGCGTGGTCCAGGCGGTGGCAAAGCCGCTCACGGTGCCCCCGTCGAGGGCCAGTGCGGCGGTGAACCCGGGGCGCCCGGCGTCGGAGGCGAGCCGCTCGGCGTACTGCGCGGCCGCCGACGGGTCCTCGTTCCACGGCGGCGCCGAGAACGTCTCGGCGTACACCTGGCGGATCCCGTCGGCGTACGCCGCGAGGCTTCCGCTCCCGACCAGCCGGACCCGCATGACCGCACCACTTCCCGCTCTTGGACCCTCCCGGAAGGAGAAGGATAGGACGCGCTCGGGCGGCGGGGGAGCCCCCGGGCGGCAGGGGAGTCCCGGGCGGGAGGGGAGCCCTGAGCGGCAGGGGAGCCCCGGGCGGCAGGAGCTCGCATGTCCTTCACGGGGCCGTCCGATTTGCAGGAACTCGCAGCCCTTCACGGGGCCGTCCGAACGGCAGGAGTTCACAACCCCTCACGGGGCCGCTCCGAACGGCACCGGTTCACAGCCCCTCACGGGGGCCGCTCCTCCCAGCCGGCCGGGCGCACCAGATGCGTGGTGAACCAGTCCTGGGCCAGGTCCGCGACCCGGTCCAGGGCGCCCGGTTCCTCGAAGAGGTGGGTGGCGCCCGGGACGATCTCCAGCCGGTTCTCGCACTCCAGTGCCGCCTGCGCCTGCCGGTTGAGATCGATCACCGTGGTGTCGTCGCCGCCCACGATGAGCAGGGTGGGCGCACGCACCCCGGAGAGTCCGGCCCCGGCGAGATCGGGGCGTCCGCCCCGGGAGACCACGGCGCCGACGCCCGAGTCCGTCTCCGCGGCGGCACGCAGGGCCGCCGCGGCCCCCGTGCTCGCCCCGAAGGAGCCGACCGGGAGGGACACGCGCCGCCTCAGCCAGCCGGTGGTGTCCGCCAGCCGCCCCGCCAGCAGGGCGATGTCGAAGACGTTGGCGCGGTGGGCCTCCTCCCCGGGCGTGAGCAGGTCGAAGAGCAGGGTGCCCAGGCCGGCGCGGTTCAGCGCCACGGCCACAGCGCGGTTGCGCGGGCTGTGGCGGCTGCTGCCCGAGCCGTGGGCGAACACCACGACGGCCCCGGCGCCCCGGGGGAGCACCAGATCCCCCGAGAGGGGGACCCCGCCCGCGTCCACCTCGACCTCCTCGGCCGTGGCGAGGGTTCCGGTGCCCCGTGCCAGCAGGGAGACGACCTCCTGGTCGGAGGTCTGGGAGAAGTCCCGGTACCACTCACCCACGGCGGAGAACAGGTTCGGCGTGGAGAGGCACACGACCTCGTCGACGTCCTCACGCAGCCTGGCGGCGGCATCCGGTGACGCGACCGGTACGGCCAGGACCACCTGGGCGGCGCCCTGCGCCCGCACCACCTGGCAGGCCGCTCTCGCCGTCGCTCCGGTGGCCACCCCGTCGTCCACCACGACCACTGTGCGCCCCTTCAGCGGCAGGCGGGGCCGGCCCTCCCGGTAGGCACGGGCCCGCCGCGCGAGTTCCGCCTCCTCGGCGCGCTCGACAGCCACGACGTCCTTCTCCCGCACCCCGGCGTGGCGGACGATCTCGTCGCTGATGACCCGCACCCCGCCCTCACCGATGGCGCCGAACCCCAGCTCCGGGTGGTACGGCACCCCGAGTTTGCGGACCACGATCACATCGAGCGGGGCGCGCAGTGCCTGCGCGACCTCGTACGCCACCGGGACCCCGCCACGCGGCAGGCCCAGGACGAGGGGATCGCGCCGCTCCAGGTGCCGCAACGCGACGGCCAGCCGCCGCCCGGCATCCGTACGGTCGGTGAACAGCACGGTGGTTCACCTCCAACAAGGAGCGCACCTTTTCACCTCCGAGAGCACCGCATGTGCCCGGGTTCGGCAAGTCGGGGACGACTGGCGTACGGAGCGAATCGGGGCGGCTTCCGCGTCATCTCGTCCGGTGGGTCCGTGCGACGATCCATCGGCCGGCGGGAAGCCACGAGCAGGGGTGAAGAGCGATGGAGTACGTCAACCTCGATGCGCAGGCCGGCGACCTGTCAGGGGTCTTGGACCCCTCTCGCTACCTGGAGCATCTGCCCTCGATCTCCGGTGATCTGCCGCCGGGGGCCCGGTCCTTCGCCACTGACACGGACCACTACGACTTCCACAGCAGGCGATGCGTGAAGGACCTGACGCTTCGTACCGTCCGGGGCGCCGGCAGCGAGGAGGTGGAGGCCGAGTTCCAGCACAACTGCTGGAAGCACGACCGAGATCTGGTCATCCGCTACACAGGCGTGTCCAGCTTCATCATCGATCCCGCCGACATCGATCCCGCCGACGAGGACCGGGGAACGGACCTCGGGGCTGTGATTCTCGACGAGATCCTGCTGCACAGAGACGGTTGCAGCCATGACATCGTCTGCCGGGACGGCACACTCACCCTTGTCTGCCGTGACCTCCGGGCGACCTGGACCGAGACCGACTGCTCAAGCAATTCGTAGGCGGGACAGTTCGCGGGGATCATCGAGCGGCTGGTGCCGGATGAGCTGTGGGAGCTGTCCCCGCGAGTGGTCGAAGGCTCGGGTGCGGGCCGGGCTCCACCGAGTTGTGTTCGACGAACTTGGTGCCCGCAGCGAGCGGGACTGGTCCCGCTGCGCGATCGACCCGGTGAACATGCGAGCCCTGAAAAGGGGGCCTGACAGGCCCGGATCCTGTGGATCGAGGCAAGTACGGCTCGAAGGTCCACCTGCTCACCGAGCGGGCGGGTCCGCCTGTTTCCGCCGGAATCCCGGGCGTGAACCTGCACGGCAGCCAAGCCCTGATCCCCCTGCTCAAGGGCATGCCGCCGATCCGCTCCCGCCGTGGACGCAGGCGGCGCAAGCCGGGAGAGCTCTACGCGGACAAGGGCTACGACTACCCCTGCCTGCGGCGATGGTTACGCCGACGCGGTACAACCCACCGCATCGCCCGCCGGTGAACGACGTATCCCCCCGAAGCGGCTGACTTCACGGTGCTGCCACCGTCGTGTCACGAACCCGTCCTGGGCGTGATCAAGAGACAACCGGCGCAACCGCATGGACTGTCCTGGAGGGCAGAAAGCCACACGGGTGACCAGTCGCCCGGTTCACCCGCCCTTAGGGCGACAGCCCCACGCAGAGGACAGACACCAGCATGCGCACTCGGAAGATCTCGGTAATGACCATGACCGCGGTGGCCCTCGGCCTGGCGCTGACGGCATGCAGCAACGACGGCGCCGGCAACGCGTCCTCTGCCGCGAGCAGTTCGTCTGCGGCGGCCGCGAGCACCCCCCGGTCCGACACCGCGGAGAGCAAGGCCTCGGGCACGCCCGCCCGGTCGTCGGGTGCGCCCGCCCGGTCCGATGTGAAGTGCACGGACCAGCTCGACTACGCGGGCGACCCGCGGTCCAACGCGGAGATCAACTCCATCGGGGCGGAGACGGGCACGTGCCCGCCGGTCCAGAAGCCGCCGGCCGATGTGAAGTGCACGGACCAGCTCGACTACGCGGGCGACCCGCGGTCCAACGCCGAGATCAACTCCATCGGAGCGGACACGGGCACGTGCCCGCCGGTCGAGCCGAAGTGAATCGCTGACCGACCCCGAAACCGCGCAGTGCCGGGCCCTCCCCACCGTGACCTGGGGGCGGTCCGGCACTTACGTTTTCGCTACGCCGCCCTGGCTACGGTTCTGTGACCTGGAAAAGGGCCCTCCCGAGGGAGGGCCCGTCGTGGTGCGCGCCTGCGCCCCCCGGCAGGACTCGAACCTGCGGCCAAGCGCTTAGAAGAGAGTGGCCCTGTTTCACCCGTCCAGGGTTCTGACCTGCAAAGTAGCTGTCCCTCTAGTGCGTGAACGAACTTCTTCCCCGTGAATTCACCGGAAGACTTCAATCCGCATGGTGAGGAGCTGTCGTCAGGGCCCGCTGTCCACCCACCCGCTGGCTTCGCCAGCCGTCGTCGGACGATGGCAACAGGCGACCGGGCACGTTACCGACTTCCTCGGCCCTGGGCTTTCGGGATAACCTCAAGTGCCGCAACGTAAGGGGGGCCAATGGAGCCTAGGGATAGTGCGCTTTGGGGGCTTACTCGTCCTGCAATCATGGATGCTTTGGGGAAAATCAAGGCTGCCGTAATTGCCGAAAAGAAGATCGACAAGTATTCGTTTTTTCCTGCACTGAAGTCGGTGGGTGAAGGTCAATATATCCAACTTGAATCAGACTATGGTGTTCCCAATTACGGAAGACTTTTCGAGAGCCGGGGGCGTTGGAACACCAAGCCGTACGTTTATGAAGATCTTGCTGGATATTCAGATCTCCTGTCGTACGTGAGGGCGCACTCCGTTTATGCGCCGTTTAATGGTTGGGAGGGAGATCCTTCGGATCGTTTTGGTCCATTCATGCTGGAGGCTGGCGTAGCCGATCTCGTGTTGGAGGTAGCTGCGCGCCACGCACAAGTGAAAGGGTTCGAATGGGATGAATCTTTTACACTCTCTCGGTATTTGGAGATGGAGCGTTGGTGGCAGTCTGAACCCCTCGAAATCCGGCTGTGTGTCCCCATCCTGAACGTTTCCTTCTTGGATGATGTGATTCCGCTAGACGGGAATGTTCAGATTCGAAGAATCACGGACCAGGAACACCTGGAAAGGCTGTTCTCCCTAGAGCAATATAAGCGCGACTGGTGGTCGAATCGGGCGGCTACACACGCTCTTTTCATCGACGATGCGGTAACTATTACGTATCCGCGCAGGTACGGTGGGCCGGTGTGGGGGGAGTTTCTCTACGCCATCATTGATCGCGCTATGCAGGCGATCTCTGTGAGATCGGACTTTCCTGTCGGGTATCAGCAAATCTGTTATGAGCCGATCGGCTGGTCATCGGGCTACAGGGCTGGGCTGGGGCAGCTTCAGAACGGATTCAGCATTGCCCGTTATTCCAAGAAGATGGACGAGCGTGCAGAAGCTCCGGCGATCACCTTTAGTTCCGAGGCCGGTGGGGAGATTTCCCAATACTTTGTTGCGCTGGCCGACGCAAATCCGCAGGTCTCTTTGGCTGCCAGTAGACTTCAACTTGCCACACTGCGAGACGATGAGCTGGATGAAATCGTGGACTTGTGCGTGGGGATTGAGGCACTTCTAGGAGGCACTAAGGCGGGTGACACAACGTATAAAATCGGCATTCGGGGCGCCGCCATTTTGGCCCGCGAAGGATTTGAAGACTCGGCGAAAACTGCCGGTCTCATTAAAAAGGTGTACGCGTATCGTTCGCTGATTGTGCACGGCCAGGTGAAGTATGAAAAGAAAAGGATAATCAAACTGGGAGGTGAAGAATTTCTGGCCACTGACATTGCAGATTATCTCCTGCGGCAACTTCTTAAGGTAATACTGAAGGCCCCTTCTGTGATCGATCAAATAGATGATGACCGGGTTGTTTTTGAGGTGAACGATCAATGGGTAAAGCGGGGCAATCTCGACGATGCCACGGAGTGGCGCCAAGACCTGCAGTAAGCAGCGTAAGAGGAAATAATCCGTCGACCAGCGGGTGGGGCAGTGGCAACATGGCGTCATGAATGACGAGCACGAGCCGGACGAGGGCTTCGACGATGAGGATCCGGGAAAGGCGCTTGAGCGCTTTCGGGGTTCCGTGGACCCGCTCATCAAGTGGCAGCAGCACTGGGCAGCGGATATGACCTTGCCAATTAGCAGGATGCTTCAGGAGTCGGCTGCGTTCCAGGTTAACCTAATGCAGAACTTCCCGAGGGTCGTGTCGCCCTTGATTTCCCAGGTATCGCGGCTTCAGAAGCAGTTGCAGGGGATGCACACCTTCCACAGCTCTCTACGTGCGCTGGTTGAGTCGGTCAACCGTTCGTATGCGCCGCAGTGGGAACGCATCTTTGAGTCGATCAGAGACTTTCAGTCGCGCATCTTCCCGGAAAACTGGGAAGGTGTAAGGCGTCCGGGTATCAATGAGTTCGAGTCTCTTTTGATTGACGAGGGGATCGCCTTGATGTGGGTTCCTGGGCCGAAGGTAATCCAGGCCCTCTTGGACGCCTCCACTGCCACAGAGCGGCGGCGCATCATCAGTCGTCGTTGGAAGAGCATAGTCACCGACTGTGAGGCGGCGCTGAGCGGCGTGACCCACCCCGACTTGCAGGACTCCAAGAAATTCGGGCTCGATTGCGTGCGGGCACTTCGGGAGGGGCACTCGGCGCCGGCGCAGGCTCTTGCTGGAAACCTTCTCGACAGTGTCTTGCGCAGCAACTTTGATAACGCGGATCGGCTTGAGGTGACGCGTAACAACTTCAAGAAGAACGGTGTTCGTTTCAACCTGGACGATTACAAGATCCGGGCGGCTTTCACGTTCGCACCAGTTTGGTGTGCGCACGCGAAGTACAAGACGGAAGACGGCGACCCGATCCCGCGTACCTTTGGGAGGCACCCGACCACACATGCCGTTTCGCGTGCCCAGTACAGCCGGATCAACGCTGTAATGGGGCTCATGCTGGTTACGTCGCTCATTAAGTTCTTCGACGCAGAGAAGGAGTGGCCGATCAAGCGGGTGAAGCGATCGTGACTAGTACTCCAGCCGGACTTCGGCGTATGTCTTGGTCAACGGCTTGAGCGTGGGGATTTTAGCTGGATGGTGCCGGGTGAGGGACGAGTTCGCCCGGCCTGTCCCGCGAACGAATGACCACGCCGTGTGTAGTGACTGCGACGGGGACAGCCATTGCACGTGATCGATGACGTACCCGCCTCCGAGTGGGAACACGGGCTGGAAGAACTCTTCTTGCGGATCGGACACCGCTTCCCCCGCGTCGAACCCAGACGCCGGATGCGGGACTACGTGCGAGGACTGCTCGGGCCAGTGGGCCGCAAGAACTCCTGGCGACTGGCAGAGTTCGCCGGGCACTCCACCCCTGACGGATTGCAGCACCTCCTGGCGAAGAGCCGCTGGGAGGCCGATGAGATACGCGATGACCTGCAGGGTTACGTCGCCGAACATCTCGGCGCCGACGACGGCATCCTGATCATCGACGACACCGGATTCGTCAAGAAGGGCACCACCTCAGCCGGGGTGCAACGCCAGTACTCCGGAACCGCCGGCCGCACCGAGAACTGCCAGATCGGCGTCTTCGCCGCCTACACCACCACCCGCGGCCACGCTCTCGTCGACCGCGAGCTCTACCTCCCCAAGTCCTGGACCGAGGACCCCGAACGCTGCCGCACAGCCCGCATCCCCGAACACCGCCCGTTCGCGACCAAGAACGAGCTGGCCCGCACCATGGTCCTGCGAGCGCAGGCCGGCCCCCTGCCCGTCGCCTGGGTAGCGGCTGATGCCGCCTACGGACAGGACTCCCGCTTCCGACGCTTTCTGGAGGACACCGGCCTGCCCTATGTCGTGGCCGTTCCCAAGTCTCAGCAGGTCCACGGCCCTCGCATCGACCACCTCATCGGCCAGGCCCCCGACGAGGCATGGCAGCGGCTCTCCTACGGCGACGGCGCCAAAGGACAGCGGCTCTACGACTGGGCTGCCGCCCGCCTGCTGGCGGTCTGGGAGTTCGACGGCGACGAGCCCACCCGACAACGCTGGATGCTCGCCCGCCGCAGCATCACCAAGCCCGACGAGCTCGCATACTTCCTCGCATCCGACCCCTTGGACGCCACCGTCGCCGATCTTGCACGGATCGCCGGATGCCGCTGGAGAATCGAGGAATGCTTCCAGAGCGCGAAGAACGAATGCGGCCTGGACCAGTACGAAGTCCGCCGCTACGTCGGCTGGCACCGACACATCACCCTCGCCATGCTCGCCCACGCGTTTCTCGCCGTCAGCGCCGCCCAAGATCGCCAAAAGGGGGAGCCGGTCACGACACACCCGACCTCCTGGACCTCTCCCCGGCCGAGATCCGCCGTCTGCTGGCAACTACCAACCAGCGTCCTGCTCGGCAGGGCAACCATGCGATGAACTGGTCGAGATGGCGCCGCCGACACCAGGCTCGGGCCCGCCGCAGTCACTACACACGACGTGGTCATTCGATTGCGGGACAAGCCGGTCGAACCCGCCCCTCACCCGGTGTCGGCGTACACGCGAACGTTCGGGACGCCTGATCCTGGGCAGCGCCGCTACAGAGCCCAGATGTGGAGGGCCTGGTTGAGTTCGGACACGGTGTACCAGGTGCCGTCTCCGAGAGTGTTGGGCAGGGCGGGCACCTCGAAGGGATAGGTGATCTGGTCGATCAGCCGCATGTGAACCGCGTCGACGAGCCAGTGCCGGCCTGTACCAAACTCCTCGTCGCTCTCGACGGTCCCGACGACGAGGGTGCTTTCGTCGACGAAGCCGCCCTCGTAGTCGAAGAACACCTGCGCCTCGTCATCTGTGGCCTCCTCCTCGAACGCGGGATGCGAGGGAAGCACGTCCGCGGTCAGTTCGGCCACCACGGAGCCGTCGGCGACCCGGTGAACGGCGAGAACGTCCTGGTCATGGGTCACTGTGAGCAGGCAGTCTCCGCTCGGGCTCACCCCCAGCAGGACGCGGTCCTCATCGCCGAAGCTGTGGACGATGAGGGCATGACCATCCCAATTCCCCCAGCGCAGAGGTGACCCGTCCTGGCCCTCCCCGATAGTCAGACCCATCTGGCCGGGGTCCGGATGCGGAACGTGGACGGAGCCCGCCGCGGCCGTCCCAGTCTGGGTGCGGGCCAGCACCGCACCGTCAGCGGCGTCAATGACCAGCCACTCTTCCCTGCGGTCGTGGTCCGGGGCGTCGTGCTCCAGAGGACCGTGGACATGGGCCCACACGGTCGTCCCGTCCGAGGAGAAGCCGGCTGAGCCACGGTTGGCATAGCGGTGGTCCCTGTCGTCCGCGTACTCGGAGAAGTCGGTGTGCCCCGCGCAGCCCGCCCAGCAGCGGTGCCGTATTTCCCACCGTGGGCTTCCCGACTGGTCAACGGCTCGCAGCGCATGCGGTCCGGCAAAGACAACGAGGTCAGCGGCAGGCGACGCTGCGCTCGTGCCGAACCGGCGAGGCCAGGGCGCTGGGAAGGAGACGGTCGAGGCCGTGGCCAGCGGCTGGACTTTCTGGACGATCAGCCCCGTGTCCCCTCGCTGTACGAGGAGCCGCGATGCGGACCGGGACTCCAGATGAGGCGCGGCGTCTGCCCCGGAAAACGGCAGCGGGGCCGCGAGCGTAGTCACGAGGCGAGCAAGGCGAGGCACAGACGCTCCGAAAGGGCTGGGGGACTCATGCCGGGACCCTATGACAGGCCGCTGACCCCCTGTGCTTTCAATCCTCTCCGCAGCACTGACGCAGGATGCATGGGACCGGAGGGACGCGGAAAGTGGGCACGATTCTTCGTGCCCGTCTGGGCAGAGAAGGGCATACCTCGAACCCGGTGCCATCCAGCTAAAATCCCCACGCTCAAGCCGTTGACCAGGACATACGCTGAAGTCCGGCTGGAGTACTAGGGGGCAGGAGGTTCCTCGGGAGAGAGTGGAAGCGGACCGCATGGCACACGCCCTGAATACCGGTCAGGCGGCCCGGTTGCTGGGGTGGGTACGCGGCCGAACCCGCGGTGGCCTCCGTCTGCACGCGTTTCGCCCTGCTCTACTACGCCGGCCCGCGTCCCGAGGAAGCGGTGGCGATGCGTGTCCAGGACGTTCAACTGCCCGACGTGGACGCTGCGGATCAGTGGTGCGAGCTGCTGTTCCACATGGCTCAGCCAGAGGTCGGCAAACTGGACCGACACGGGGGCCATCCACGAGGAGCGCGGGCTGAAAGGGCGAGCCGCAGACGATACGCGCGTTGTTCCCGGGCATCCGTCGCTCACGAGGATTCTGCGCGAGCACATCAGGGCCGAAGATCTGAAGCCGCGCGACTTGCTATTCCAGGGTGAGGGCGGCGAACTCCTTGCAGGCTCCGGCATCCGCCGGGCCTGGCGATCGGCCCGCGCCGCGATCTTCACGCCTGCGGAGTTCGGCTCGCCGCTGGGGAAGCGGGTGTATGACCTGAGGCACACCCGTTGACGAAGTGGCTGAACCACGGCATCCCGCCGGCGGAGTGGGCGGGGAACAGCGTGCCTGTCCTGCTGGCCATCTACGCCCGCTGCGTGTCCGGTCAGCTCTCGGAGCTCAAGAAGCGGATGGAAGCCGGGAGGACCTCCCCGAGCGGCCTGACGCGGGCTGACGAGGGCCCGGAGAACGTCTCCGTGGATTCTCCGTAGCCACCCGCAGAAACCCGGTGACAGCCGGACAGCGCCGGACCGTCCTCGCGGCAGCATGCGGGCGGTCCGGCGCTTACGTTCCAGCTACGCATCGCTCGGTAATATGCCCCTGACCAGCGAAAAGGCCCTCCGGGTCGGAGGGCCTCACAGTGGTGCGCGCTGTGCGCCCCCGGCAGGACTCGAACCTGCGGCCAAGCGCTTAGAAGGCGCCTGCTCTATCCACTGAGCTACGGGGGCCGGGTGCCGGCCTGGTGCCCCGGAAGGCGTGGGTTCAAGCCATCCGTGACCTTGCCGGGACAAGGATAGGGCTCCGATCGCCTCGTCCCGGTTGCTTCACCTGCGTGGCACGATGTGGAGGTTCGGTGAAGCGAACCGATAATCGCAGGTAGGTGCGATTCATGCACCGCTTTTGGCGCCTCGCGGCCCGGGTGTTGTGCACTCGTTATAGCTGCGCCCCACTCGTCCCCTCTGTTCCCGGGACGGATTCGCCGCGCAGAGGGGCCTATACGCTTCAAAAAGGCTCCAAAATTGGGCATTCTTCACATGTGGTGACCATGGATGTACGGCCCCAGCTCATCGACGCACTTTCCGCCCTGCGCGACCGTGTCGCTGCCGTGCGTCTTCCCCTCCCGCTGCCGGACGCTCCGCGCGCCCGCCAGACGCGGACCGAACTGCTCGCCCAGCTCGACGACTACCTCGTACCCCGGCTCAAGGATCCCGGGGCGCCGCTGCTCGCGGTCATCGGAGGATCAACCGGCGCGGGCAAGTCGACGCTCGTCAACTCGCTGGTGGGGTGCCGGATCAGTGAAGCAGGTGTGCTGCGCCCGACCACCCGGACCCCCGTGCTCGTCTGCCACCCCGACGACCACCACTGGTTCGCCGGGGCACGGGTGCTGCCGCAGCTGACCCGGGTGTGGCTGCCCCCCGGGCAGGTGCCGGACCCGGACGGCCTCGACCACTTCGGGGCCGGCGGTGACCGGGACGACACCGTGCTGCGCGTGGAGACGGCGGCGACCCTGCCCCGGGGGCTCGCGCTCCTGGACGCCCCCGACATCGACTCACTCGTCGTACGGAACCGGGTCCTGGCCGCCGAGCTGATCTGCGCCGCCGACGTGTGGGTGATGGTGACCACCGCGTCCCGGTACGCGGACGCCGTGCCGTGGCATCTGCTGCGCACGGCCAAGGAGTACGACGCCTCCCTCGTC
>NZ_DATMVN010000536.1:0-2153 GCF_035563135.1 Streptomyces sp. | reverse complement strand
GGCGACGCGCTACACACGCACACGCCTCTGGCCTGCGTGGTGTCCTCTGACCCGATCGCCGCCGCATCTGAGCGGGAACTGCTCTCACTGCGCGGTGGCTGGCCGCCCACGTGCCGCCGGAGGTAGGCCCGGTCACCAGGTTCGCCGCCGCCGTCGAGGTGGCCCGAGGTGGACCGCGGGGCCCTGACGGTCACCAGGTCGGCAGGCTGTCGGGGTACAGCAGCGTGACGATCCCACCCCAGAGGTCCATCGCGGGGACGGCCTCGGCGTCGGCCGCATTGACCATCACGACCACGCTCGCCTTCTCCTCCGGCAGGTGGAAGACCGTGTTGCTGTAGCCGAAGATCGACCCGTTGTGGCCGACCCAGTTCCCGAGCTGGAGGACGCCGAGGCCGTACTGCACCCGGACGCCGGTCGAGGTGAGCGGCGTCCACTCCTGGCGCAGCCGGGCGGTCCCTGGGGCGAGGCCCGTCCCGCTCGCCAGTTGTTCGGCGTAGCGGATCATGTCCGGCACGGTGGAGATGACCGCACCGGCGGTGAACGGGACCTCGGGGTTGCTGAACGTGACGTCCCGTGGCTCCTCCGCGGCAGGGTCCGCCGGTGCCAGCTCGCTGTCGGTGTTCATGTAGCCGTGGGTGAACGGCTCCGGCAGGGCCGCGGTCGTGGGATACGACGTCTCCGGTAGGCCGAGCTCCTCGATCACCGAGGTGGTGTACTGCTGCGCGGAGCGGCCGGTGACCCGCTCGATGACCAGCCCGAGCAGGACGTACTCCGAGTCGGAGTACACGGTCGCTCGGCCGGGTGGGGTGGCCTCGTCGGCATGCGCGCGGATGATCTCGAGGACGTCGTAGGGGGACCACCCCGGCAGGAGCGGATCGGCGACGTACCGGGCCATGAACTCCTCGTCCAGGACGAAGTTGTACACGCCGCCGCGCATGCCCAGGAGGTGGTGCAATGTGATCTCGTCCCCGTGGGGGATGTCGGGGACGTACTCCTCCAGGGGGTCGTCGAGGGACAGCCTCCCCTGTTCGGCGAGGCGCAGCACCGCCTGGGCGGTGAGGGTCTTGGTCACGCTGGCGATGCGGTAGTGCACGTCGGTGGTCATCGGGGTCCCTGCGGTGTCCGCGGTCCCGTAGGCCTGGAGGTAGCTCCCCCGGACCGGGTCGGAGATGCCGACCACCGCGCCTGTGACGCCGTCGGTCAGCGCGGCCCGGGCCAGTTCGTCGACCTGTGCGGCGAGGTCCGGGTCGAGGGTCGCGGCCGGGTGAGGAGCGGACTCTGCCGGGCGGGCGGGGGTGGCCGTGAAGCCGGTCGTCCCGGCCCCGGCGAGCAGGGCGAGTGCGAGGGCGGCGGGGCGCATCCATCGGCGCATGGGGAACAGCTCCTCCCGTGGAGGGAACGGTGTGGTGTCCGCGTGGCCGGGGCCCCGTCGTACCGACCCGGTCTGCCAGGGGTGCCGATCAGTCGGCGTAGAGCTCGGCGATCACCGCCTTGGCGAGCTCGACGGCCGGGCCCTCGCCGTTGGGTGCGGGCGCGGTGGAGGCCCAGGTGACGACGGTGATGTCCCGGACCGGGTCGTGGCCCATGAAGGAGTTGGTCCCGGGCAGCTCACCGCTGTGTCCGTACACGGGCCCGAACCTGGCCAGGCCGAGCCCGTAGCCGGGGCTGGCCGGGTCGTCCGGGTCCACCGGCTGGACGCTGGCGATCCGCTCCTGCTGCAGCCGCGGGCTGAGCAGGCACCCGTCGATCAGTCCCTCCACGTAGTCGGCGAGGTCCGGCGCGGTGGAGATCCCGGCGCCCGCGGTCCACCCCCAGGAGGGGTTGATGTCGGTGACGTCCATCGGCTCCAGGGTGCCGGCGCGGGCAGCGGCCTGGACCTCCGGTGGGAGCACGAGGCTGTCGATGGTCTCCACGTTCGTGCCGAAGGTGTACATCTGCGGGTGCGGTTGCGGGATCGAGGCGTCGGTCAGCGCCGGGAAGGAGGTCTCGCTCAGCTCCAGCGGGTCGAAGATCCGGTCCTGGAAGGCCTGCTCCACCGGGACCCCGGTGAGCTGTTCGATGATCACGCCCAGCAGCACGTAGTTGGTGTTGGAGTACAGGAACCCCTCGCCCGGGGGGAAGGCGGGCGGCTCGGCGAGGCCGATCGCGAGCAG
>NZ_DATMVN010000535.1:0-2822 GCF_035563135.1 Streptomyces sp. | reverse complement strand
GGACGGCGATCCGGCGGGCGCCGGCGAGCCGCTCCCGGTGCCCGGGCAGCTCGGGCAGTCCGTAGGGCCAGGTGCCGGCGTGGGCGCCGCCGTAGTAGCGCTCCCACTCCCCGGCGTCGGAGAGGCGGTAGTCGGCGCCGCAGTCGATCACGACGGTGGCCTCGGGGAGCTCGGCGGCCAGAGCGCCGGACTGGCCGTGCGGCAGGGCGAGGAAGACGACGTCGTGGCCGGCCAGCACCTCGGCCGTGGTCGGCTCCAGCACCCGGCCGGCCAGCGGCCGCAGATGGGGCTGGAGCCCCCCGAGCCTCCGGCCCGCGTTGGAGTGGCCGGTGAGGGCGCCGATCTCGACCTCGGGATGGTTCAGGAGCAGGCGGAGCAGCTCACCGCCGGCGTATCCGCTCGCCCCTGCCACTGCCGCACGTACCGCCATCGGAACCCTCCTCGTTGATGGCATGACTATACGCATATGCGCACGTTTATGCAACGAGCGTCGGCTCGCTCGGGGTGACGGCTGCGAGTGAACACTTCGGCCGGCGCACGAGCGATCCAGTTGACCGCTCGCGCGCCCAGGGCTGTGAAAAGCTGAGCGGATGCCCCACCACCTGCGGTTCTTCTTCGAGTGCGGCGTCGACACCCCGTTGTGGCCAGGGCCGTCGAACATGCCCGGTCTCGACAGTCCCTACGGGTATCCCTGCGCTCCGAGAAACTGCCCATCACTCCGGGCACCGGTCACGAGCCGGCGAGACTCGCCGAGCTGTATCAGTCCGCACTCGATTGGGACGACCCGATGGGGCCTTCGCCCTGGACCCATGAGCAGCAGGAGTCGTTCCGGCGTGAGGCCGACGCGGTGCTGGCGGTGTTGCGCCGCGAGCTCGGCACCGGCTGGACAGTTGAAGACCAAAGGAGCTGACGCACGCCTGCGGCCGGCAGGTCTGCCCGGCCGGCCCGCTCAGCCGCTCGGCCACAGCGGCCCCGCGACGAGCCGTACGCCGGGACGTGACCGGGCGCTCTCCCCGGCCGGGGCCTCGGCCTCACGTCGGCTTGAGGGCTCGGATCGATCCGCATGAGCACCGACACCACAGGCGTCAAGCCATCGAACAGGGCGTGACCATCGTCGGGGGTGACCGGCGCGCCGAGGACATAGAAGGTTTCCTCCCGCTGTTTCCTCGCGCTGGTCCCTCCCGGCGCCCTTCGGGCGCCCCCCACGGCAGGATCCCCGCCGGCCGCGTCGCGATCACCGGGTCCGTCCGGACCGCGCCGCCCTCCGCGAGCCGGGACGGCACGGTCACCTCGTGTGCAGGCCGGGACGCCGTACAGCCACCGGGGCCTCCTGGCCCGTCGGCAGCCCGGTGCCCGAGGCATGCTGTTCCCGGTGGAGAACGTCTTCAGGCCACGGGGATTCCCGGCGGGCGACGACGCGCGGTGAGCGGCAGGTCCGTACTGCCGCTGCCGCAGCGGGGCCGGCCCTTCCACCGGAGGGGCCGGCCCCGGAGCGGCTGTGTCAGGAGCGCGGGTCCTCAGCGGTCTGCGCGGCCCGGGCCGCGTCGCGCTCCTTGAGGCGCGCCGCTTCCTCGCGGACCTCCGCCTGGGTCGCGCGTTCCTTCTGCAGCCACTCGGGCCCCTCCTGCTTCAGGGCGTCGATCTGCTCGGTCGTGAGGGGCTCCGTGACCCCGCCGCGCGCGAGACCGGCGATGGAGACGCCCAGCTTCGAGGCGACCACCGGCCGGGGGTGCGGGCCGTTGCGGCGCAGCTCCTGCAGCCACTGGGGCGGGTCGGACTGCAGCGCGTTCAGCTCGGCGCGCGAGACGACGCCCTCCTGGAACTCGGCGGGGGTGGCTTCGAGGTACACACCCAGCTTCTTCGCCGCGGTGGCGGGCTTCATCGTCTGGGTGGTCTGGTGCGACGTCATGGTGTCCAGGGTATCGAGCATGTGCGCCGCCTCCGACCACGGCCGGTAACCTGGCGGGGTGACAGGCTCGGAAGTACCCCCTGCGTTCCGGCTCGCCTACGTCCCGGGCGTGACCCCGACCAAGTGGGTCCGGATCTGGAACGAGCGGCTGCCCGACACCCCCCTGACCCTCGTCGGTGTGCCCGCCGCGGAGGCCGCCGGACTGCTGCGCGACGGTGGCGCCGACGCCGGTTTCGTACGGCTGCCCATCGACCGCACGGACCTCAGCGCGATCCCCCTCTACACCGAGACGACCGTGGTCGTCGTTCCCAAGGACCATGTGGCGACGGCCGTCGAGGAGATGACGGCCGAGGACCTCGCCGAGGAGATCGTGCTGCATCCCCTCGACGACACCCTCGGCTGGGAGCGTCCGCCGGGCCGGCCCGCGTTCGAGCGGCCCGCCACGACGGCGGACGCCGTCGAGCTGGTGGCGGCGGGGGTGGGGCTGCTCGTCGTCCCGCAGTCGCTGGCCCGGCTGCATCACCGCAAGGACCTCACCTACCGGCCGCTGGCCGGAGCCCCCGAGTCACGGATCGCCCTCTCGTGGCCGGAGGAGAAGACCACCGACCTGGTGGAGGAGTTCATCGGGATCGTCCGTGGGCGGACCGTCAACAGCACCCGGGGCCGCGCTCCCGCACCGCCGCAGCCGAAGGCCGGGCGCACCGGCAGGAAGAGCGGCACCCCGGGCAGCCCGGCGGCGGGCAAGTCGTCCCGGAACGGCTCCGGTGGCGCCGGAGGTGCCAAGAACCCCAAGGGCGGTGCCAGGAATCCCAAGGGTGGTGCCGGCAACGCCAAGAGCGGCGCCAAGCGCGGGAAGCCCCGCCGCCGGCCGTAGCGGGCCGGTCCCGCTGCGGCCGGGCCCGCAGCCGGGTCA
>NZ_DATMVN010000534.1:0-5961 GCF_035563135.1 Streptomyces sp. | reverse complement strand
TCCGGGGACCGGGAGGAGTCCGGGGACCGGGAGGAGTCCGGGGACCGGGAGGAGTCCGGGGACCGGGAGGAGCCCGGGATCCGCGAGCAGTCCGGGGCCGAGACCACGATGCAGGTCCGGCTGCCCGGGCAGCCGGACGCTCCGAACCCGTACGCCGTCGGGCCCGAGCGCCACGAGCACGCCGCCGACACGGCCCCCGCGCCCGGCCCCGCTCCGGCCGCAGACCCGCTCCCGGGCCCCCGGCAGCCGCTGACCGGACTGGGTGAGGAGGTGCCCGATCCGGCACCGCTGCCCGAGCGCCTCACGGACAAGGGACTGCCCAAGCGCACCCCCAGGATCACCGCGCCGCCGTCGGCCCCGGTCACCGAGCGCAAGGGCGGCCTGGACAAGGAAGCCCTGCGCCGCCGGCTCGGAGGCTTCCACCAGGGGGCGAAGGACGGCCGCCGCGATGTCGAGGCGGAGATCGGGGTAGGCGGCACACAGACCGACCACGACCGTACCGACGGTCGAATCGATGAGACGGGGGACACAGTCGAGGAGGCACGCAGTTGACTGCGCCCAGCACATTCGGGCTGAGCACCGAGGCCCGGAACCTTCACTGGTTGCTGAGCAATCTCGTGGAGGAGGTGCCAGGGGTCCACTCGGTCACCGTCGTCTCGTCCGACGGACTGATGCTGCTCTCCTCGGACCCCGGTCTCGCGCCGGCCAAGGCGGCAGGACGGCGGACGGGCCCCAGGGGTTCCAGCGCCGACCTCGCCACCATCGTCTCCGGCATCGGCTCCCTCACGATCGGGGCGGCCAAGCTGATGGACGGCGGCGGCGTCAAGCAGACGATGGTCGCGATGGACGAGGGCAGTGTCTTCGTCATGTCGATCAGCGACGGTTCCCTGCTGGGTGTGCACGCCACCCCTGACTGCGACATGAGTGTCGTCGCCTACCACATGGCGCTCTTCGTCGGCCGTGCCGGACACGTACTCACCCCCGAACTCCGCAGTGAGCTGCGCAAATCGATGGAGAGCACCCAGTGACGTCAGCTGCTGAGCCCGTACGAAAACTCCCCGTACGGGGCGCCGACCGCAAGGCCTCACGGGTCCGTCCGTACTCCCTCACCGGGGGCCGCACCCGCTTCGGCCACGTCCTGCTCGTCGAGACGTTCGTCGCCGCGCTGGACGCCCCCGAGGAGCGCCGCGAACTGACGAACGGCAACCTCGCCTCGCGCGTCATGCCGGAGCTCCACGCCATCGTCGAACTCTGCCGCCGCATGCGTACGGTCGCGGAGATCTCGGCCCTGCTGAAGATGCCGCTCGGCGTGGTCCGGGTGCTGCTCAGCGACTTGGCCGACCAGGGAAAGATCCGCGTCTACGGGACCGGTCACGGCACCGGACAGCCCGACCGCGCGCTGCTCGAAAGGGTGCTCGATGGACTCCGCCGTCTCTGAGGCGCCGCTCTTCACACCGCGTCAGCGAGGGCCGCAGGACCGGCCCGATGAACCGGTGCAGGCCTGGCAGCTCGACCACACACGGGCGCCGATCGCGACCAAGATCGTGGTGGCGGGCGGCTTCGGCGTGGGCAAGACGACCTTCGTCGGCTCGGTCTCCGAGATAACCCCGCTGCAGACCGAAGCGCTGATGACGCAGGCCAGTGAGGAGACCGACGACCTCACGGCCACACCCGACAAGGTCACCACGACCGTCGCGATGGACTTCGGCCGCCTCACCCTGGACGACGACCTCGTCCTCTACGTCTTCGGAACCCCCGGTCAGCAGCGCTTCTGGTTCATGTGGGACGACCTGGTGCGCGGCGCGATCGGCGCGGTCGTCCTGGCCGACACCCGGCGCCTCGCCGACTGCTTCGCCGCGCTCGACTACTTCGAGAGCTGCGGCCTCCCGTACATCGTCGCCGTCAACCACTTCGAGGGGACTCCCGGTTACGAGGAGGACGATGTCAGGGAGGCCCTGACCGTACCTCCGCACGTGCCGGTGGTGATCATGGATGCGCGTAAGAGGATCACCGTCGTCGAGACACTGCTCGCTCTGGTGGGCCACGCACTCGACGCCGCCCCCGAGTAACGACAGACGCACCCAGCACACCTAACGGAGAACCGCGATGCGGAAGATACTCATAGTCGGAGCCGGCCAGTCCGGTCTCCAGCTGGCCCTCGGGCTGCAGTCCCACGGGTACGAAGTCACCCTGATGTCCAACCGCACCGCGGACGAGATCCGGTCCGGCCGGGTCATGTCCACACAGTGCATGTTCCACACGGCTCTCCAGCACGAGCGCGACCTCCAGCTCAACTTCTGGGAGTCGCAGGCCCCCCGGATCGAGGGTGTCGGGGTCTCGGTCGCCGGTCCCGACTCCTCGCGTGTCATCGACTGGGTGGGCAGGCTGGACGGCATCGCCCAGTCCGTCGACCAGCGCGTGAAGATGGCCGGCTGGATGGAGACCTTCGCCCAGCGCGGCGGGCAGCTCGTCATCCACGGCGCGGCGGTCTCCGACCTGGACTACTTCTCCCGGACGTACGACCTGGTGATGGTCTCGGCCGGCAAGGGCGAGCTGGTCTCCATGTTCGGCCGGGACGCCTCCCGTTCGCCGTACGACGCCCCGCAGCGCGCACTGGCCGTCGCCTACGTCCACGGACTGGGTCCCCGCCCGGAGCACCCCGAGTTCGACGCGGTGCGGTGCAACCTGGTCCCGGGTGTCGGCGAGCTCTTCATCATGCCGACCCTGACGACGTCCGGCCGTGCGGACATCCTGTTCTGGGAAGGCGTCCCCGGCGGCCCCCTCGACGCCTTCCAGGGAATCAAGGACCCTTCGGAGCACCTGGCCAGGACGCTGGAGCTCATGGAGACGTACACCCCATGGGAATACGCACGCGCCACCGAGGTGGAACTGACCGACGCCAACGGCACGCTGGCGGGCCGTTACGCCCCGACCGTGCGCAAGCCCGTCGGCCGGCTGCCCGGCGGCGGTCTGGTCCTGGGCGTGGGGGACGTGGTCGTCGCCAACGACCCGATCACCGGCCAGGGCTCCAACACCGCCTCGAAGTGTGCCCACTCCTATCTGCACTCGATCCTCGAACACGGCGACCGGCCGTTCGACGAGGCGTGGATGGAGGCCACGTTCGAGCGGCACTGGGAGAAGACCCAGCACGTCGTGAAGTGGACGAACGCGATGCTCGCGCCGCCGCCGGAGCACGTCCTGAACCTGATCGGCGCGGCCGGTCAGCTCCAGCCGGCCGCGGACCGGTTCGCCAACGGGTTCAACGACCCGGCGGACTTCGACAACTTCTTCTTCGAGCCGGAGAAGACGGACGCCTACCTCGCCGAGATCTCGGGCGCGCAGGGCTGACAGCCGCGCGCGGGGGACCGGGCCGCCGCATTCCGTCACGCGGGCACGGACGGCCACGGCGGCCCGGCTCTCACGCGTCCGGGGCGTCGTACCCCGCGTCCGCCCCCGAGGCGGCGCCCTCGGGCAGTTCCGGCAGCGTGTACGCGCTCAGCGGCTCGGCGTCCGGGTCCGGGCGGACGGCCCCCAGCAGCGGGTTCGAGGCCAGCGGCGATACCTTCACCGTGGCGCCGGGCCTGGGGGCGTGCACCACGAGACCGTTGCCGATGTAGAGCGCGACATGGGTGGCCTTCGGGAAGTAGACCACCAGGTCGCCGGGGCGCAGCGAGCCGACCGGCACCCTCGGCAGCCGGCGCCACTGCTCCTGCGAGGTGCGCGGGATGTCCCGGCCCGCAGCCGACCAGGCCTGCGACGTGAGCCCGGAGCAGTCGTACGACTCCGGCCCCTCCGCACCCCACACGTACGGCTTGCCGATCTGCTCGACGGCGTAGCGGACGGCTTTCGCGCCCTCCTCGGAAGGCGGGCGTACCGAACTGAGCGCCCCTGAGGCGGCCAGCGCGCCCTGGGCCTCGTCGATGTTCTTCTCCTCCAGCGCCGACAGAGCCGCGAGCTGTTCCGCCGACAGCGAGGCCAGCATCGCCTCGATGCCCTTCAGCCGGGACTGCACGGTGTCACGCTGCTTCTTCTGCCGTGCGGTCAGCACCCGCTGCCGCTCCCGCGCCGCGCGGGCCTTGGCCGCCAGGGCCTCGGCGTGTTTCTCCGCGGCGGTGAGCCGGTCGATCACGGCCGACCGGCCGGTCCGGGCGTGCTCGATGACGTGCCCCTGTTCCAGTGCGCGGGCCGGGTCCTCGGCGAGCAGCAGCCGCAGGTAGACGGAGAAGCCGGTGCGCCCCTGGTACTGGTCACGCGCCAGCCGTCCCGCGTCCCGGCGTCCGGCGGCCAGGGCCGCCCGGGCCCGGGCGAGCCCGGCGCGCAGCTTCCTGGCCTCGGCGGTCCGCTTCTTCAGCTCCTCCTCGGTGCGGTTGTGGAGTTCGCCGGCCTCCTCGGCCTTCCGGTAGAGCGTCTGCAACTGCTTCAGCAGCCCGGCCACACTCTGCGGCGCCGCTTCGGCGGCCGGTGCGGGGCCCGGTGCGGGGTCCGGTCCGGCCGGCTCGGCGACGGCGGGGGAGGCGGCGACGACCGCGGCCAGCGCCGCCGTGCAGAGGGCGCGTGTGACTCTGCCCGACACGAGATCACCTCCGGTGTCAGGGGAGATGCCGATTAATCGGACAACCCCATAAGCGATCGGATCGTGTCCATCCGGTCACCCGGCCCCGGGCGACGCAAGGACCGCCCTGCGTGCCGCCCGGGGTGTGCCCCGAACGGCGGAGGCCCGCAGACACCGGCCCCCGCCGCCCGGGATCACTCCACGGGGAAGGCGTAGAAGGCCCGCTCCCGCTGGACGACGGCGGTCCTCCCCGCTGCCAGCACCCGGTAGGGCGCGCTGACCGTGGCGCCCTTCGGGTCCTGGGCGCCGATGTCCTGGAACTTCCACAGCCGGCGCCCGTCCGCCGCGGCGAACGCGGTCACCTGTGAGGTGTCCGCGGCGAGCAGTGTCCTCCCGCCACCGCTCAGCGTCAGCGCGGGGGCGTCACCGCCGAGCGGTACCTCGGTGGACCGGCGCCAGAGCAGCTTTCCGGTCGCCCGCTCGACCGCGCCGACCTCCTGGTTGCGGTTCGTGGTGTGGAGCAGCTCCCCGGCGGGGACAGGCGTGCCGAAGACGGAGGACGCGGTGCCGTTCAGCGTCCAGACCGGCTTCCCGGTGCTCGTCCCGAAGGCCTGCAGATCGTCACCCACGGCGCCGTACAGTGTCCCCTCCTCGTCGCCGGCCACCGCACCCGCCGGTGCGACGGCGCCGAACTGCCTGATCCACAGCAGCTTCCCCGTGGCGCGGTCGAAGCAGCGGAAGAACGCCTTGCCCTTGCCTGCCGCGACGTCGGCGGGGGTGAGGGTGCCCGCGTCCTGGCGTACGACGAGGTCGGTGTCCCTGGCGGCGGTCAGCCGGTAGGCCGGGGTGCCGGGCGCCCGGCCCGCGGGGACTGCGACGCGCCAGAGCTCCTTGCGCCGCACGACGTCGTACGCGAAGAAATACGCCTTGACGGTCTGCGTGTCCTTGCCGGGCTTCTTGCCCTTCTGCGGCTTCGGCGCCTTCACGGTGACGGTGTGGGAGCCGGTGAACCAGAGGACGGACCCGGACATGCCCGTGAGCGGGGCCACCTTCATGTTCGGTACGCCGGTGAACTGGTCCACGAAGCGCACCCGGTGCTCGATCCGCCCGTTCTCCGGCGAGAGCCAGAGGAATTCGGTCGGGCTCGCCAGGAAGCAGAGGCGGTCCCCGGCCGCCAGGACCGCCTGGGCGCCGGCGGCATCGGCACGCTCCCAGACCTTCCGGCCGGTCCGCAGGTCGACGCCGGTCGCTCCGGCCGTGTCCGTCAGCACCAGCAGCTCGTCCCGCCAGACCGCCGCGGTGAGAGGAGCCGGCGCGGCGGCAGGGCGGGTGTACATCCACCGGGGGTCCGGCGCCCGGCCGGGCACGGCGGGGCGTGGCTCCGCGGCCGGTTTGCCGTCGGTGGCCGA
>NZ_DATMVN010000533.1:0-8105 GCF_035563135.1 Streptomyces sp. | reverse complement strand
GAGGACCTCACGGAGGCCCGGCGCATAGAAGCGGTGCGGCGCGACTTCGTCGCCAACGTCAGTCATGAGCTCAAGACCCCGGTCGGCGCGCTCTCCCTGCTCTCCGAGGCCGTCATGGGCGCCTCCGACGACCCGGAGGCGGTGCAGCGGTTCGCCGGCCGCATGGAGATCGAGGCGACCAGGCTGACCAACCTCGTCCAGGAGCTCATCGATCTCTCCCGGGTGCAGAACGACGACCCGCTGGAGGACGCCGAACCCGTACGGGTGGAGCAGCTGGTCGCGGAGGCCGTCGACCGGTGCCGCCAGCAGGCCGGCTCGAAGCAGATCACCATGGCCTCGGGCGGCGCGGACGGCCTCTCCGTATGGGGCAACCGGAGCCAGCTCGCGGCCGCGCTCGGCAATCTCGTGGAGAACGCCGTCAATTACAGTCCCGCCCGCACCCGGGTCGGCATCGCCGCCCGGAAGATCGCCGCTCCCGGCGGGGATCTGATCGAGATAGCCGTGACCGACCAGGGCATCGGCATCTCCGAGAAGGACCGTGAGCGTGTCTTCGAGCGGTTCTACCGCGTCGACCCGGCCCGCTCACGGGCCACCGGTGGCACCGGTCTCGGCCTCGCCATCGTCAAGCATGTGGCCGCCTCGCACGGCGGGGAGGTCACCGTATGGAGCTCGGAGGGACAGGGCTCCACGTTCACCCTGCGACTGCCCGAATCAGGCGTCGTACGGGGTCGTACCACCGGCGGACCTCTCGTCGTCAACGGTGTTGTTGACGACGGCGGGCCGTACGAGACCGATTCTTACGAACCATTCCCTGCCCCGGAGGCCCTTCCGTGACCCGAGTGCTTGTCGTCGAGGATGAGGAATCCTTCAGCGACGCCCTGTCCTACATGCTCCGCAAGGAAGGCTTCGAGGTGGCCATCGCGGCCACCGGCCCGGACGGCCTCGACGAGTTCGAGCGCAACGGCGCCGACCTCGTGCTGCTCGACCTGATGCTGCCGGGCCTGCCCGGTACGGAGGTCTGCCGGCAGCTGCGTGTCCGGTCCAACGTGCCGGTGATCATGGTCACCGCCAAGGACAGCGAGATCGACAAGGTCGTGGGCCTCGAAATAGGAGCCGACGACTATGTGACCAAGCCCTTCTCCTCGCGGGAGCTGGTGGCCCGCATCCGCGCCGTCCTGCGCCGCCGTGGTGAGCCGGAGGAGGTCACTCCGGCAGCCCTGGAGGCCGGCCCGGTCCGGATGGACGTGGACCGCCACGTCGTCACGGTCTCCGGCGGCAAGGTCGACCTCCCGCTGAAGGAGTTCGACCTCCTTGAGATGCTCCTGCGCAACGCGGGGCGCGTACTGACGCGCATGCAGCTCATCGACCGGGTCTGGGGTGCGGACTACGTGGGTGACACCAAGACCCTGGACGTCCACGTCAAGCGGCTCCGCGCCAAGATCGAACCCGATCCCGGGGCGCCGCGCTACCTGGTGACGGTGCGGGGGCTGGGCTACAAGTTCGAGCCGTAGACCGAGGGCTGCGGGCTACGTGGGGGTGTCTCCGGCGGAGACACCCCCCACGCGCGCGATCAGCGCGATCAGTGGGTGGCGGCTTCGTGCTCCGCGCCCGCGGCCGGGTCGGTCTCCGTGCCTGCGGGGCTCTCGGACTGCCCGGTCGACGGCTCACCCGGCGTCGCGGAGTCCGAAGGCGTGGCCGTGGGCTTCGCGGACGGCAGCGTGTTCGGGCCGAAGCCCTCGAAGAAGCTGGTCGCCGGGACGACGGAGGCGTCGAGCGCGACGTCACCCGTCTCGCTGAACGTGAAGGCGACGGTCTGCACGCTGCCGTCGGCGCCTGCCTGGCGGCCGTTCTCGATCACGGCCGAGGCGTTGTTCTTCCCGCCGATGATGACCCGTCCGCCGGCCGGGACCACGAGCGGGCCCTTGCCCTTGGCGGGCTTCAGCTCCACCGTGGCATCGGTGCCCGGCAGGGTGACCTTCTCCACGACCTCCTGCTTCGTGCCGTCGTTGAAGAGGGTGGCGGCGATGACCGCCGGGCCCTCGGCGTCCGGCTCGGGCTGGGTGATGATGTTCAGGTTCTGGATCTTGATGGAGTCGACAGCGGTGGCTGCGTTGTCCGGCCTGACCTGAAGCGACTGCGCGTCGTTGCCGGCACCGCAGGCGGACAGCGTGGCGATCGAGAACACGAGGGCAGTGGCGGCGAGGGCGCCGTGTCGAAGGCTGCGGCTCACGGCGGCGGCAACTCCTTGAACGTTCGGACTGCGGACTTCGGACTCTGCGGACAGGAAGGCCCGAGCGGCTGTAAAGCCGCCCTAAGTGTGTGTCAGCGGGCTCAGGTTATCGAGCCGCCGTCCCAGGCCCGCACCCGACCCGCCCCTTGTACCGCCCGACCTGTGGACCGGCACCCCGGGGACGGTGCCGGACATCTTCAGGCCGTGTCACAGCCGTCTCCCGGCCATGACGATTCGCACGGTGTTCACAAAACGCGGGCGGGCAGTGCCCCGACCGGCCGATGATCGATTTTCGGACTCGGCGCATTTCCCCGCTCATAATCCATCCGGATCCGGGATGTTGATCAATTTCATTGGCCATCGACGCTAAGAGCCGTACGAGTGATCGAGGTCCGAACGGAGTACGGAAAGTTCACCATCCGGAACCCGACAAAACGGGACTTTCGGCCCCTTCTGGAGGACTTCCGGCCTCTGTGACGCCGGTGTTTCCGCTCGGCCGTATGTCCGCTCCGACCTGCGGATATCGCCTTCCGGAAGGCTCCCGCAGCACGTTCGTGTCGCGGTTGTCAAGCCCCGAGATATGCCCTGACCTGCGAAAACGCCATTCAGGAGAAGCCGTTCTCGTGTTACTCTGGATAGCCACGGAAGGGGTACCTGTCACATGACGTTCAAGGTTGGCGACACCGTGGTCTATCCCCATCACGGGGCCGCGCTGATCGAGGCTATCGAAACTCGCCAGATCAAAGGCGTGGACAAGACCTACTTGGTGCTCAAGGTCGCCCAGGGCGACTTGACGGTTCGTGTGCCGGCGGACAATGCGGAGTTCGTCGGTGTGCGTGACGTGGTCGGGCAGGAGGGACTGGACCGGGTCTTCGAGGTGCTGCGCGCGCCGTACGCCGAAGAGCCGACGAACTGGTCCCGGCGTTACAAGGCAAATCTCGAGAAGCTCGCCTCCGGCGATGTCATCAAGGTCGCCGAAGTGGTGCGTGACCTGTGGCGTCGCGAGCGCGAGCGTGGACTCTCCGCAGGTGAGAAGCGCATGCTCGCCAAGGCCCGTCAGATCCTGGTGAGCGAGCTCGCTCTCGCGGAGAACACGAACGAGGACAAGGCCGAGGCCCTGCTCGACGAGGTCCTCGCGTCCTGAACCGGACGACACCGGTGACCGGATGACGCCGACGAACCGAATCCGGTCGTAGCTCATATGCCGCGGTGCCCGCTGACCAGCCGTCTTCACGGTGCGTCGTCGGGCGCTGCGGCATGTCCGGATCCGTGAGGATCCAGCCCAGAGCCGACTGGCGCGGCCCCGGTGCCGCCCCCTCGGTGATCCCCGTCGAGCCCTGCTGCGGCTCGGCCGACCGGGGGTCACGGAAGGGTCCCGGTCAAGCCGAGGCGTCGCGCCAAGCTCTCTCCCCGGCCCACGGTCGGGGGTACGCCCAGGCCATACCCATGTCGGCCATGGAAACAAACCTGCCGAAGCTTCGGAGTGCAACCGATGTCACCGACGCCTGCTGAACCGAGTGCCGAACCGAGCCCCTCCCGTACCGCTGCGGTGATCCCCGCAGCGGGCCGTGGTGTCCGGCTCGGTCCCGGAGCCCCGAAGGCGCTGCGTGCGCTCGGCGGCACACCCATGCTGATCCACGCCGTGCGGGCCATGGCGGCCTCCCGCGCCGTCACCCTCGTCGTCGTGGTCGCGCCGCCGGACGGCGCACCCGAGGTCAAGAACCTCATCGACGGGCACGCGCTGCCCGAGCGCACCGACTACCTCGTCGTCCCCGGCGGTGCGACACGCCAGGAGTCCGTGAAGCTCGGCCTCGACGCCCTGCCGGAGGACGTCTCCGTCGTGCTCGTCCATGACGCCGCCCGGCCCCTCGTGCCGGTCGACACGGTGGACGCGGTCATCGAAGCCGTACGGGACGGGGCTCCCGCCGTCGTCCCCGCGCTTCCTCTCGCCGACACGGTCAAGGAGGTCGAGCCGGGCGAGCCGGGCATGCCGGAGCCGGTCCTCTCGACGCCCGTACGGGCGCGGCTGCGAGCCGTGCAGACGCCCCAGGGCTTCGACCGGAACACGCTCGTCCGGGCGCATGAGAGCGTCGCCGTCGACGGCGAGGGCGCCACCGATGACGCGGGCATGGTCGAACGACTGGGTTCGAAGGTCGTCGTCGTGCCCGGGCACGAGGAGGCGTTCAAGGTGACCCGGCCCCTGGACCTGGTCCTGGCGGAGGCCGTTCTCGCACGCCGGAGGGCGAACGATGGATTCTGAGACAGCGAAGCGGCAGCCGGCTCCCGTGATCCCGCTCGTCGGCATCGGGACCGACATCCACGCCTTCGAGGAGGGCCGCGAGCTCTGGTGCGCCGGGCTGCTGTGGGAGGACGAGGGGCCCGGGCTCGCCGGGCACTCCGACGCCGACGTCGTGGCGCACGCGGCCTGCAACGCCCTCTTCTCGGCCGCAGGTCTCGGCGACCTTGGGCAGCACTTCGGCACCGGCCGTCCGGAGTGGTCGGGCGCGTCGGGTGTCACTCTGCTCACCGAGGCCGCCCGGATCGTGCGTGCGCAGGGCTTCGGGATCGGCAACGTCGCCGTGCAGGTCGTCGGTCTGCGGCCGAAGATCGGCAAGCGGCGTGACGAGGCCCAGAAGGTGCTGTCCGACGCCGTCGGCGCCCCCGTCTCGCTCTCCGCCGCCACCTCCGACGGTCTCGGGTTCACCGGCCGGGGCGAGGGCATCGCGGGCATCGCGACCGCTCTGGTCTACCGCGCCACCGGCTGACGCACGGGCCCGCCGGCCGGGCACCGCGACCGGTGCCCGGCCGGCGGCGTCGCGTGACACCTGCCGGGACGGTGTCACGCGGCGTCGGCAGGCTCCGCCCCGGCGGCCGGTGTGACATATCGCGCAACAGGCCCCTCCCGGCGGCCGGTGTGACATATCGCGCAGCAGGCCCCTCCCGGCGGCCGACGCCCCGGCGGCCGGGCCACCGCAACCGCCGTCCCGACGGCTGCCACCGCCGTCCCGGCGGCCGGTGCCGCACAACCCCGCCGCCTTATTGCACATGAATTGCACGTACGCTGATACGGCAAGTCATGTGCCGTAAGGCCGAGAGCGAGGGTGAACGTCAGTGGTGACCGCGACCGCCGGGGCGACGAGGACGCCGGACGCGCCGGCCGATGTGGACGGATACGTCCTGCGGACCGCTGCCGCGCAGGACATCGGCGGTGCGCGCGCCGTCATGCTGGACACCGTCTACCACGACCTGCGCTCGGGCTACGTGCCCCGCTGGCACGCCGACATCATCGACCTCGAGGGCGCCTACCTGCGCCCCGCGCGCTGCACCCTCCTGGTCGTCGTGCGCGGTGACGAGGTCGTGGCGACGGGCGCGGTACGGGACCGGGGCCCGCAGGCCCCGCCCAACCCGCAGTGGGTCGCCGACCGCTTCCCCTCCGGTCCGACGGCTCAGCTGTGCCGGATCTACGTACGCCCCGAGCACCGCAGGCACGGGCTGGCCCGCAGGCTGGTCCGGGAGCTGGGGGACTTCGCCGCGCGGGCGGGCGGCTACACCTCGCTCTACCTGCACACCGATCCGGCCGTGCCGGGCGCCGAGCCGTTCTGGCGGTCGCTCGCCCATGAGGTCTGCGACGAGCGCGCGCTGCCGGGCGGCGGCCAGGGCATCATTCACTTCGAGCTGCCGATGCCTCTCCCCGGGGCCTGACCGCCCCGGGTATCAGATGACAATCGTTTCCACATAGGGTCACCGTCATGCCTACGCTCCGAAGCCGCCGCTCCCCGCTGCCGGCCGTCGCCGTCACCGCCGCCCTGCTGCTCCCGCTCGCCGCCTGCTCCACGTCGGACGGCTCGGGAGCGTCCGGCGACGCGCAGCGGCTCCGGGTCGTCATGGCCTTCCCGCCCGCCCAGGCCATGTCCCCCTACGGGGACGACGCGGTCACCCTCAGCCGGCTCGCCGTCGTCGAGGGCCTCACCACCCTGGACGAGAACGGCGCGGCCGGGCCCGCCCTCGCCACGTCCTGGAAGCAGGACAACCCCACCACCTGGACCTTCACGCTCCGTGACGCCGTCTTCCAGGACGGTGCGAAGGTCGACGCCGACGCCGTCGTCCGGTCCCTCACCGCCGCGAGCGAGGCGTCCCCGCTGCCCAGGGTCCTGTCCGACACGGCCCTGAAGGTGACCGCGGTGAAGGGCGGGGGAGCGGAGACCGTACGGATCGTCACCGAGGAGGCCGACCCGCTGCTCCCGCAACGGCTCGCCAACCCCTCCCTCACGATCCTGTCCGCCGGCGCCTACAGGAACGGCAAGGTGAACCCCGCAGGCCACGCCACAGGACCGTTCACCCTGACCGACGTCAAGGGCGCGGTCGCCGCCACCCTCGAACGCAACGCCGACTACTGGGGTGACAAGGCGAAGGCCCCGGGCGTCGACGTCACCTTCGCCGCGGACGGCACCGCCCGGGCCAACGCCCTGCGGACGAAGGCCGTCGACGTCGCCGAGTACGTACCGATCTCGCAGACGTCACTGCTCGGCGACTCGTACGTCCATGAATTCCCCTCCGCCCGGACCAACGGCCTCTCGCTCAACACCGGGCGCGGAGTCTTCGCCGACCCCGCCATGCGTGCCGCCGCCCGTGAGGCCATCGAGTCCGAGGCCCTGGTCGACGGGGTGTACGAGGGCCACGCCGACACCGCACAGGGACTCCTCGGCCCCGGCATCCCCTGGGCCGCGGAGAAGCGCACCGCCCCCACCGGCCGGACCCCGGCGGCGAGCCGCGCGGACGTGGCGCAGACGAAGGAGATCGTCCTCGCCACCTACACCAACCGGCCCGAGCTCCCCGAGGTCGCGACGCTCGTCCAGCAGCAGCTCGAGAAGCGCGGCTTCACCGTCAAGCAGGTCGTCCGCGACTACGCGCAGATGGAGGCCGACGCGCTCGCCGGGAAGTACGACGCGTTCATCCAGGCCCGCAACACCCTGCTGGACACCGCCGACCCCGTGTCCTACCTCGCCTCCGACTTCACCTGCGACGGCAGCTTCAACATCTCCCAGCTGTGCGACAAGAAGGTCGATGCCGCGGTGGGCAAGGCCGCCTCGCTGACCGGCACCGACGCCCGTCACGATGCCGGGATGACCGCCGAGGCCGCCGTCCTCGGCGCCGACGCCCTCGTCCCCCTCGTCCACGAGCGCTTCGTCCAGGGCTACGACGACGCCCGGGTCGAAGGCGTCGCCCTCGACCCGATGGAACGCACCCTCATCACCGCCGACACCCACGTCGGGTGACCGCGTGAAGTACCTGGCCGGCCGGCTCGGCGCGCTCCTGGCCGTCGTCGCCGTCATCGGTCTGCTGCCCTGGCTGACCAGCACCGATCCGGCGCTGACCATCCTGCACGCCCGCTACGCCGACCGGCCGCCCACACCGGCCGTGCTCGACGCGATCCGCGCCGGAACCGGACTCGACGGCGGACCGCTCCACGTCCTCGGCGGCTGGGCGTCCGCAGCGCTGCGCGGCGACCTGGGGGAGTCCTGGGTCTCCGGGCAGCCGGTCGGCCCCGACGTCACCTCCGCACTCGGTGTCTCCCTCACCCTCATGGGCGCCTCGCTCGCCGTCGCCGTCCTCCTGGCGTCCGCCCTCGTCGCCGGGACGCTCCGGCGGGGCGCCCGCCGCCGGATCGTCACCACCCGGGCGGGCGTCGGCGCGGCGGTGCTCGCCGCACTGCCGGAGTTCCTCCTCGCCGCGGTCCTGGCCACCGTCCTCGCCGTACAGCTGGGCTGGTTCCCCGCCCTCGGCTGGGGCGGCGCGGACCAGCTCGTCCTGCCCGCCCTCGCCATGGGCGTACCCGCCGGCGCGCTGCTCGGGCGGCTGCTGGACGACGCGCTGC
>NZ_DATMVN010000532.1:0-3363 GCF_035563135.1 Streptomyces sp. | reverse complement strand
CGCCCCGGGCCCGGTCCCGGTGACGGCGGAGCGGATCGCGGTCGGTACGGCCCACCGCGACCAGGCCGCCGCGGTCCGGGCCGCGCTCGCGGAGCTGGGTGTGGGAGGGGTGGCGGTGGACACGGCGAACCGGCTCCAGGGCAGGGAGTTCGATGTGACGGTGGTCCTGCACCCGCTGTCGGGCCGCCCGGACGCCACGGCGTTCCACCTGGAGACGGGCCGCCTGTGCGTGCTGGCCTCGCGGCACCGGCACGCGTGTGTCGTGGTGTGCCGTGCCGGGGTGGCGGACCTGCTGGACGAGCACCCGTCGACGGAGCCGGTCCAGCTGGGTGTGACGGTGAAGTTCCCCGACGGCTGGGAGGCGAATCACGCGGTCCTGGCGCACCTCGCGGAGCACCGCGTGCATTGGGCGCCCTGATCCTGGGCAGCGCTCTTGCGCCGGACCGGACAATGGAAGGTGGCCGTCCGGCCGTACGAGGAGGGAACACCACATGGCACAACCCGAGCGGAACGAGCGGCAGAGGCTGCGTCCGGCACCGCTGCTCTTCGAGCCGTCGGAGGCGGCAGCCGATCCGGAGCACTTCTTCGACCTGGAGTCGATGGAGGACCCGAAGGAACTCCTGGCCCGCGCGACGGAGCTGACGCTCGCCTTCCGGGCGGCGACCGACCGGGCCGTGGAGTTCCAGGCTGTGGCCGCCGCCCAGCTCGCCGATCCGCGCCGGTTCGACCGGCTCACGGCCGTGGACATAGCCGAGCGGGCGGAGTGGACCGAGGACTACGCCAAGAAGATGATCGAGTTCGGCCGGTCCCTGCTGGACGAGGCCGCGCCCTGACCTCGACGGCGACGGCCTCCGGCTGCGCTGTCGTCACTGCGGGTACACCCGTGGCATATGCCGATGGACAAAATACTCCGCGGGCCCGCGCCCTGTCCGGCTTTCGGCAACTCCGGGGAGCAGGGGCGTCACGGCCGGTAGACATGACGCCATGAGCGCATGGCTGAACGACGAAACGCCCCCGTTCACCGGTGCCGCCCCGCACCACGGCGCCGGTCTCCTGGCCCTGCTGCGGGACCGCACCGGTGAACGGGACGACGACAGGGCCGCCCAGGTCACGGCGTCCGGGGCCGCGTGGCTGGCGGGAGCTTCGCCCTACCCCCGCAGCACGCTCTCCCGGTGGGAGTCCCACCCCCGCTCCCCCGGGGTGCTGCCGTGCGGCTCCTCGTTCGACGTCGTGAGCGTGCCCGCCCTGTTCGGCAGGCGCATGCTGGAGCAGCTCTGGGCGGAGGGGCCCGGGTCGGGCCCGGTGGCCACGCACCGGGGGCGGATGCTGCTGTTCGCCTCCCCGGGCACGGCTCAGCGGCTGCCGTCCCTCCTGGCGTGGGAGGAGTGGGGCACGGGGTCCGCCGTCGGCTCCCGCCGGCAGCGGGGCGCTCTGCCGCCGGTGCTCTGCCACGGCACGGGGGACGCGGTCACCGTCCCGCCCCTGACCGGCGGCGCGGACGCCGGCGGGCCCCGCTGGGTGGTCGCTCCCGACACGCGCAGCCCCTGGCTTCCGGGCCCCGACGTACTGCTGTGGGCCTGTGTCCGGGCGGGCAGGTCGGCGGCCCCGTCGACCACCGGGAATTCGATTTTTCCTCCCGCCGATCCGGGTGCTAATGTCTACGACGTCAGCAGGCGCCGTTAGCTCAGTTGGTTAGAGCAGCTGACTCTTAATCAGCGGGTCCGGGGTTCGAGTCCCTGACGGCGCACCGACGGATGAAGCCCCCTCGCGCAGGCGAGGGGGCTTCTTCGTGTGCGTCCGCGCAGGTCAGGTGCCGGTGGCGATGCGGACGGTCCATGCTCCCGACCGGGTCCGGCCGGCGACGTCGATGCGGATGTGTTCGCCCGGCACGGTGTAGCGCTCGCCCTCCCGCAGGGGGGCGTCCGCGAGTGGCGGGTAGACCGACCGGTCCCAGCAGGCGTCGGACCCGGGGTGGGTGTCCAGCACCTCGACCGGTCCGCCGCCGGACGGTGTCGCGTTGCGGATGCGGTAGACGAGCACACCCTCGGTGCAGGTCGTCCGGTCGTTGCCCGTGGCGCTGCGGGCCTCGATGGCCAGCGCACTGTCCGCGCCGGTCCTGACGACCGCGAGCCGGGTGCCGAGGGAGGCGCCCGGCACGGGCACCTCGGCCATGGGTTCCAGGGTGAGGTCGGCGGTGCCCTGCACGCATACGACCTCCTCGCCCTCCAGCCAGCCGAGCTTCCACTTGTGCCAGCCGAACAGGTCCGGGGACAGCCCGAACTGGCTGCCCATCACGTCCCAGTCGCCGACGTAGGTGTCCCAGTCGCCTTTCCCGTCCTCCGGCCGGTGGTAGAGGTCCGCCAGGTCGAAGACGTGTCCGGTCTCGTGCGCCAGGACGTTCCGGTCCGGCGGGTGCTCCTCGAACAGGGTGACCACACGCCTGATGTCGGTGCCGTCGGCGCGCAGCGGCCGGTCGAAGTTGACGACCTTGGTGGCGTCGGAGTCGACGCCGGGGGCGTCCGGGTCGGCGACGAGGTAGACGATGTCGTGGGCGGAGAAGTCGGTCCGCTCGTCGGCCGCCTCGATCGCGTCGCGCAGATAGGCGCTGCGGCGCTCGGAGCCCCAGTCACGCTGTATGCCGTACCGGGTGGACGGGTGCGGCATGGGTGTCCACTGCTGCTGCGGGTGGGCCCGGAGCTCGAACTTCCCGTACGAGGCGCGCCGGAAGAAGCGGGCGGTCGAGGGGAAGTAGTCGGCGGCGAGCGCCTCGGGGGACACGACGGGTTCGGAGTCGGGGAACGAGAGGAAGACCATGACCGCGTCGAGGGCGTGGTCGGGGCGCGGGTAGGCGTCGTTCCAGGTGTCGAGCCCGAGGGAGTGGTGTGCCCCGGTCCTCGGCAGGGCGCACGGTCCCGCGTCACGCGTGGCCGCCACGGCGGGTCCGGCGACGAGTCCGGTGGCGGCGAGCGCCAGGAGGGAGGTGAGAGCCGCCGCCGCACTGCGCAGGCTCGGCCTCTCCACTCCCCCGGGTCCGTGCTGACGCGGCACATCTACCTCCGGGTGGCGAATGCGGGACTTCCCCCTCACCCTCGGCCGTTTCGTCCGTGTACGCCTTGTTGTGCTGCCCCACACGGGTCAGTGGGTCAGCTGGTCGGCGGAGTCCGGGGTGATCATCCGAAGACGGATGATCACTCTCACACACAGTCACATTCGCTCATCCGAGAATTAAAATTAACTAGAACAGCGCGTAAATGATTATTTATGGCCAAAATGCTTGAAGATGCCCTCGGCGGGACAGGCGCGGAACAGACATGGGCCATGCGCATGCCGCGTGGCCGAAACGGCGGGCGCGTTGGAACGGCC
>NZ_DATMVN010000531.1:0-3305 GCF_035563135.1 Streptomyces sp. | reverse complement strand
CCCGTACCGCGTCCACCGCGCGGCTGGTCAATGTCCGCGTCACGACCTTGGAGTTGCCGTGCAGAATGATGACGAGGGGCAGTGGTCCCCTCTTCCGCCGTCGGAAAGACACCCGAACCGAGCCGGCGAGAACGCCACGGGAGAAGCGCCAGTCGATCCCCATGCCCGTGTGATCGGAATCGGCGCCCTGTGCGACGTGAACCGGACGTCGGATGACGGCCGCTCGGTGAGCTTCTGGGTCAGCGAATTCGTCTTGCTGGCCGACCAGCGTCGCGTGACCCTGCGCAACGATCTCGGGTTCACGATCCGCTGGGGATCGAACGTCTCGCCGAACACGTCCACCGTCTTGGGCAACGAAACCGCGCAATCCATAACGCAGGACGTGCTCAACGTCGTGCTTCCCGACGAGGACAACGAAGAAGTCCACCCCTGGGAGTACTTGACCCAGCTCGCACGGAGTCGTGGCCTCCAGGTGACCGCCGAGGACCTTCGTGGCCTTCCGTATTCGGTCCACCTCACCGACTCCGTCGTCGAACTGCTCTCGACCAGCTGAGCCGCGTTCTTCTCGCCCCTGTGTGGTTCCTTGCCACTCACCTCTGCTTCAGTGGCGAGACAGACATCTGCGTGCGCTTTCTTTCGTTGCGGTCCGCCGCTGGTGTCTCGTGCGCCGCACGCGGGATTTGGCTGTGCCGTGTCGGGATGGTCATGCGCGGCGGGCGTGGGAGACGAGCGCGAAGGCGGACGCGGCGGGGGCGGTGACGGTGGTGGCGCGGGTGAACAGTGTGGCGGCGAGCCAGGCGACGCCGACGGCGAGGGTGACGAGGCCGAGGTTGAGGACCGGCTCGGGTA
The DNA here is from genome assembly GCF_035563135.1 of Streptomyces sp. Lineage (GTDB taxonomy): Bacteria > Actinomycetota > Actinomycetes > Streptomycetales > Streptomycetaceae > Streptomyces. The sequence continues at coordinate 2,456 of NZ_DATMVN010000531.1, read as the reverse complement.
CAGCGGCTCGGAAGGACACGGGCACGGCGCCGATGGCGTAGAGAGCGAGTGGTGCCGTGGGCAGTTCGCCGGTGCGGATCATGGCGGTGACGAAGGTGAGGCTGCCGGTCAGGAAGAGCACCGACGTCACGGTCAGGGCAGTGCCGAGCGGGCCTGCGCGCAGTGCCCCGACGGTGGCGTCGGGCAGTTCGGCGAACACGAGGTTGATGACGAACTCCACGCCGACCAGTGCTGCCAGAGCGCAGGCGTTGAGCAGGAACGCGGCCAGGCCGAACCGGCCCGCCCGGCGTCCGAAGGCGATGTACAGGCCGGCGATGAGCGCCAAGGCAAGGATCTGGGCCAGCGGGGCCACCAGTTGGGTGAACGCAGAGGTCGCGATGACCTCTGCACGCTTCGCCGCGTTGATCACCAGCACGGCGGCGCTGGCGCCGCCGGCAACGGCAGCACCTCGGTAGAGGGTGGCGGGGCGTGGATACGACATGACGATCTCCCATCCATAACGGTTGTTATGAGGGAGGTTATAGTACTGTCGCGGTCATGACCAGCCCCCCGGAACCCCGGCCCAACGGGGCCACGGTGAAGACGCTCCGCGAGCGCCTGGTCGAGGCGACCCTGCAGCTGCTGCGGGACGAGGTCCCGACCGATCTGACGGTCCGGCGCATCGCCGCCGCTGCCGGCACCACGACGATGGCCGTCTACACCGGCTTCGGCGGACGCGACGGACTGCTGGACGCCGTGTACGCCGAAGGGTTCGAGCAGCTGCGCGCCCGCATGGCACCAGCGGCCGCGGTGGCCGATCCAGTGCAGTCGATACTCGCGCTACTGGAGGCGTACCGGACCTTCGCGCTGGCCAACCCGGGCCTGTACGGGCTGCTCTTCGAGCGGACTCTCCCAGGGTTCGACCCCAGCCCCGACGTGCGCAGCACCGCGCTGGACACGACCTTCGGTCTGCTCGCGACCCAGGCAGGACGTGTCCTCAACACCGCAGGGCAGACCGACGCGACCCGCAAGCTGGCCTACACGCTGTGGGCCCTGACCCACGGCCTGGTCAGTCTCGAGCTGTCCCACGCCAGCCGCAGCCCGCTGGCCCACCCCGCACTCGGCGACAGCGACGGGCAGGACGTTCTCAACGCTGCCCTGAGAGCAACGTTGACCGGCTGGAGCGAAACGACGCCCCAGCTCACAGATCGGGCACCGGATACGCGCAACAGGCCCGGCTGAGCCTGCATCGACGGTCTGCATTTTCTCGAACGCTGATCGAACTCTGCCCAGGCGCTGCCCCATGCCGAGGGAGAAGCCGCCGGTCCGCTTCGCGGCCACGTCCTGCAGACCGACCATGTCGATGACGTCGGCGAGGTGGGTGCGTCAAGACCGAGGATCAGCCGCATCGTGGTGGACTTGCCGGCGCCGTTGGGCCCCAGGAAGCCGGTGACGATCCCGAGTTGGACGGTGAAGGTCAGGTCGTCGACAGCCGTCTTGTCACCGTACTTCTTCGTGAGGTTCCTGGCTTCGATCACGGTGGCCCTTCCGATCGTTGGCCGTCGGGAGGACGGCGGGGAGCCTGCGACGGCGCAGGTGCTGGAGCCCGATGATCAGCCGTCGACGGTGAGGTGAGCGGTCGCAGAGCTCGTGCCCGCGGGCCTGCTCGTGGTGATGTGGGAGGGCCTGAAGCCCTTGAGGACCAGGTAGAGACCGAGCGTCAGCTCCCAGAAGAAAATCGGTAGGCCGGCGAGCGCCGCGGTGGGGGAGAGCTGTCCGTGGAGGCCGAAGAGCGTGGCGGTGACGGAGGCGAGGAGCAGGGGGGCGCCGACGAGGCCCAGCAGCGGGATGACCCGGGGCACGAGCCGGGAGTGGTAGAGCAGGGAGCCCAGGAGGAGCGCGTTGATCGCTGCCATCAGGCCGGGTCCGAGCAGGAACGTCCAGTCCCGGACGGCGACGAGGGCGTGACCGATCGGGACGAGCGAGTCGGGCTCGGCGGCGGTCGGGCCGCCGAGGTCCTGCCGCAGCGTGATGACCGCGAGGAGGCTCACGACGCCGACGGTGATGACGGCGGCTTCCAGGACGCGGGCGGCGACGAAGCCGAGGGCCGCGGCTTCGTGCTGCCGCTTGACGACCGGGAACAGCACGATCGCGGTGCCGATGGCGGCCAGGGCGTTGACCACGTCCAAGGAGAGGCCCCAGAGGACACGGGTGTCAGCGCCGGCGCCGATGATGTAATTCGGGTCCTCCAGCACCGGGGTCAGGAAGTAGAACGCCGCGGGAATGGAGCTGATGTAGGTGACCAGGTACAGCCCGCCGGCGACGAGGGCCGTTCTCCGCAGGGAGGTCATCGGGATGCGGCCGATGGCGGGCCGGGGGTTGGGAATGGAGATCGTCATGTCGGTCGTCCTGCCTCGGGAGTGGGAAGTACCTGTCGAGGTGCGGTGGTGGGGAGGGGTGACGGCTCGGGGTCGGCC
>NZ_DATMVN010000530.1:0-6053 GCF_035563135.1 Streptomyces sp. | reverse complement strand
CCCGGACGCCCCGCTCGCGGTGGCCGTGGCGCAGGCGTACTGCTCCGAGGCCGCGGTGCACGCGGCGGAGGAATGCGTGCAGTTGCACGGCGGGATCGGAATGACCTGGGAGCACCCCGCACACCTGTATCTGAAGCGGGCCAAGGCGGACTCGATCGCGTACGGCACCCCGGGACGGCACCGCGGGACCGTGGCCGGGCTGATGGAGCTGCCCGCTCCGTAGGACGGAGAGGGCGGGGCACGTGGTCACGCGTGCCCCGCCCCCGTCACGCCTGCGGCTCTTCGGGGCTGCGGGCGGGGGAACAGCAGGCGCAGGGCAGCCGACGCGCGGACGACGGCAATTCCAACTCTTGGCAGGTGCCTGCTTTCGGGCGGATCCGGGCCTCCATACTCATGGCGTCCCCCCGCCCGCTCTGCCCGCCCCCGCTTCAGGGAGACCCCATGGCACACCTGACCCGTCGCAGAGTCGTCACCACCGCCCTCGCCGGCGCCGCCGCAGGCGCCTTCGTTCCCGCCCAGGCAGCCGCCGCGGTGCCCACCGCGACCGGCCGCCCCCGTGCCCCCCGCCCGCTGGCCCGGGCCCACGCGCACAACGACTACCTGCACCCGCGACCCCTCCACGACGCGCTCACGCACGGCTTCACCAGCGTCGAGGCGGACATCTTCCTCGTCGACGGCGAACTGCTCGTGGCCCACGAGGCCGAGAGCCTGGACCCCGCACGCACCCTTGTCTCGCTCTACCTCGATCCCTTGCTGGCCCGGGTCCGCGCCAATCACGGCCGCGTCCACGCCGGGTACCACACCCCTCTCCAGCTGCTGATCGACATCAAGAACGACGGCGCCGCCACCTACCTCGTGCTCGACCGGACACTCCGCCGCTACCGCCACATCCTCACCCGCTCGGTCCACGGCCGCGTGCGTACCGGAGCGGTCACCCCGGTCATCTCGGGAGACCGGGCCGCCCGTGTGCCGATGGAGGCACAGGCCACCCGTTACGCCTTCTACGACGGCCGGCCGGAGGACCTCGGCACCGCGGCTCCCGCCTCCTTCATCCCGCTCATCAGCGGCAACTGGGCCACGAACTTCAGCTGGAAGGGAGCCGGGCCCTTCCCCGCCGCCGAGCGTGACAGGCTGCGCACCCTCGTCTCGGCCGCCCATGCGAGAGGCCGACGGGTCCGCTTCTGGGGCACCCCCGACGTCGCGGGTCCGGAGCGCGAGGCCGTCTGGACCGAACTCGTGGCCGCGGGCGTCGATCACCTCAACACCGATGATCTGGCAGGGCTCGAAACCTTCCTCCGCCGACGCGAGCCCGGTAGCCGTCGCAGCGGCTGACCGCCACCGGTCTGTGCGTCCGGTCACCGTGCGTCAACACCCGTTCGGCGGGCACGCCAGTGCGCCGAACAGCCTCTCCGCTGCGCCACACTGGCGGCCGAAAGCCGCAAATCCGGCGCGGCGGAGGAGGTTGGCCATGGCCATTTCGATCTCGGTGATCCTGCTCCTGCTGTTTCTCGCAGTGATCTTCCTGCGGAACGGCGGGCTCAAGATCTCGCATGCGATCGTCTGCGGCCTGCTGGGATTCCTCCTCGCGGGTACGAGCATGGCTCCTACCATCCATGAAGGGATCACCGCCACCGCGAACGTCGTCAGTGGTTTGCGGCCCTGATCCCCGCGAACCGTCCGGGTGGGGGAGAATGCCGACCGGATCGTGACAGGGCGCCGCATGGGCCCGCACGGGGCGATATCGTCACCTGAAGGCCCCTGCGCGCGCTTCGTCGAACTGGCTTGGACCTGACAATTCCTGGCCACGCACCTGGAGACCGCACCAATGTCATTCCCGCCCCCCGGACGTCACTCGGGCGCCGCTCACCACGAGTACTGCAACAACGCCCTGTGCTGCCGCTGCCAGCAGCGGCAGTGGACGACGAAGCTCGGCGACGAGCGCCTCTGCGGCCCGTGTGCCGCATGCTGCCGGGACTGCGGCCGGGCCCCCGCCCCCCATCTGGACGGACTCGACGACGGGCTCTGCGCGGAGTGCAGGGGCCGGTGCGGCAGATGCCAGCAGGCGCTGCCCGCCGAGGGCCCCTGCGCCTGCCGCAAGTGGCGCGAGCGCGCGGGCGGCGACCCGGTCGCCTACATCCTTCAGGCCCTTCCGCAGCCGCTGGTCCAGGCACTCGGCCACCGCCACCCCCGCACCGTGCACGATCTGATCCACCGGGAGCTCGCCCGGCGCACCCCGGACCAGCTCCTGGAGCGGCTCGAACGCCGGTGGAACGTCCGCTGGTCCCACGCCCTCCACGAGAAGGACGAGGACGGCCGGCGCCGCTGGGCACCGCAGGAGATCGCCGAAGCGCTCGTGAGCCCCGGTCACTGTGCGGACCCCCAGTGCGAGGACGGCTACCTCATCACCACCGGCACGCCGTGCGGCCGGTGTCTGCGGCCCACCCACCGCTTCGTGACGTCGGTGGCCGACCGGACGGCGACCTCGGACCACGCCCGCGCGACCGCGGCGCAGATCAGGCGCGCGCTGGTGGAAGGCCGTTCCACCAAGCCGGGCAAGCGGCGGCCGACAGGCTGAGCAGGGCTCAGCGCTTGTCCAGTGCGCCTCGGACCAGAGCCGCTGCGAGTAAAGCCGGGTCCTGGCCCTTCGCCAGCCGGAGGAGTTCGTCCGGCGCGGTGGGCAGACCGAGCTGTCCGGCACCCTGGAGCGCCTTCGCGTCGAGGTAGGGCGCCGTCTCCGGCCACACCGTCTGCACCTCGCGGAGGAAGATGTCGGCACCCGCCGGCCCGATGCCGGGAAAGCGGCGAAGCCCCGTGCTCAGGACGCCCGTGTCACCGTCGGCCTCCTCGCGCAGACGCCGCAGGTCCCCGCCGTACGCGTCGAGCAGGAGCAGGGCACCGTCCCCGAGCTGGGTCGCCGTCCGTTCGTCGTAGCGGCGGTAGCCTCCCTCGCCCAGCGCGTCGACGCGCTCCTTCCACGATGCGTCGGCCATACGGCGTGGTGTGCGCAACCGGCGTGAGAAGAGTGCCCGGGCCGCAGCCACCGCGACCCGGGCGCGGATACGCGCACTCAGCAGATGGCTCAGGACGAGGAGCTGGTACAAGGGCTGAGGGGTGTCGCGCAACCGGATACCCGCCTCGGCCGCATACGTTCTGCCGTGGCGTTCCAGCAACTCGGCGAGAGTCCCGCGCGCCCTCACGTGAACCCGAAGATACGCGCGATGAAGTACCCCGCGACGACCAGTGAGCCCAGCAGCACCATGGCCGCCCAGAAAACGGGGTGTTCCCAGATCCCTCCGTCGGCGCGCTCGACGTGTGCTTCGCTTGTGGAGCCCTCGGCGGGAGGCGTCTCTCCCGGGGGCGTGAGTGAGATAGCCATACCTCCACCTTCCCTCCAAGATGCCAGGACCGCGAGGCCGATGCCGAGGGGACGGGCGTACGTCCGTACGGAGTCCGACCGTGCCCTGGAGCACTGAGGGGCCGATGTTCGGGGCACCGTCAAGGAATGCCTGCAGTTTCCACACCCGAGCCCGTCGTCAAACTCGTCCAGCGCACCACCGAACCGGCCGCGGCCCAGGTCCTGCGATCGACGGCGGCGGCCGTCATCGCCTTCGCGGTGGCCCAGTCGGTCCTGCCCGCGCCGCATCCCGCCCCGCTCACCGCGCCCCTCACCGCCCTCCTCGTGGTGCAGGTCACTCTCTACGCCACGCTCACCACCGGCATCCGGCGAGTGAACGCCGTCGTCGTCGGAGTCCTGATCGCCAGCGGGTTCAGTTCCCTGGTCGGCCTGAGCTGGTGGAGCCTGGGGCTGACGATCTTCACCTCCCTGCTGATCGGACGCCTGGTACGGGTCAACGAGTTCGTGCCCGAGGTGGCCATCAGCGCGATGCTGGTCCTGGGCGTCTCGCAGGTCGCCGACACGGCCTGGGAACGCGTGCTGGAAACCCTGATCGGCGCGGGGGTCGGCCTGCTCTTCAACCTGCTGCTGGCACCCCCCGTCTGGGTCGAATCGGCGGGCGTCTCCATCGGCGGCCTGGGAGACCGGATGGGGGAGATGTTCCGGGCGCTGGGGGAGGAGATCGGCGGCAACCACCCCGTACGGGAGGCCGCCGCGCGCCTCCACGAAGCCCGGCGTCTGGACCACGACATCGTGGAGGTCGACGCGTCCCTGAGGCAGGCCGAGGAGAGCCTGATGCTCAACCCCCGCGTCAGGCAGGGGCTGCTCCACCGCGTCGTCCTGCGGACCGGGCTCGACACCCTGGAGATCTGCGCCGTGGTGCTGCGCGTCCTGACCCGGACCCTGACCGACCTGGCCAAGGCGCGCACCGGCGAAGCACTCTTCCCCGCCGACGTGGCCAGGGACCTCCGGGAACTGTTCGGGCACATGTCCGACGCCATCGAGGGGTTCGCGTTGATGATCACCACGCCGATGGCCGAGAGCGGTGAGGAGGCCGAGGAGCGCCTGGCCGACGCGCTCTCCCGCAGTCGCACGACACGCGACCGGGTGGCGAATCTGCTGCTCGAGGACGTCCAGGAACACCCGAGGCAGTGGCAGCTGCACGGCGCGCTGCTCGCGGAGGTCGACCGCATCCTGGACGAACTCGACATCGACAAACGCACGGAGCGCCTGGCCGAAGAACTGGACCGCAGTTCGGCCGAGGCGCACGAACGCCGCCCGCGGCTGCGCGCGATGGTCCGCCGCTTGCGCGGGGTGGCGCCGGCGCGGCCGCGGGAGGGCGATTGAGCCACATCAGTCCGCCGGGTCGCGGAACTCCTCGCGGGGCCGCTTACGCCGTCGGTGGCTGGTGTCGCACCATGGGTACATCCGGCTGCGCCGGCACATGCAGACGGCTACGGTGAACCGGTCGGAGACCGCCACGCTGCCGTCCGCGCAGGTGACCTCCACAGGTCCTTCGACCAGAAGGGGCCCCTCGTCACCGAGGGCGATCCGGCAAGGGTGCTCAGGCTTGTTCGGCACGGATGACCACCAGCTCCTCCGTCATGTCTCCCTCGTCCACCAGCCCCGTCTCACGCAGCCAGGGAAGTCTGGACCGCAGCACAGGCCCGAGAGGCACGAAGGCGCGGTCGGTGACACGGGCCTGCAGCCCGGCCTCCGACAGACGCCGCACGGTCACCTCGCTGTCGCACAGGCCGGAGTGCACCAGGAGGAGACGGCCCCCGGGCCGCAGCGCGGCCGGAACGGTCTCACAGATCCGGTCGAGCACCGCCCTGCCGTCCCGCCCGGCCTCCCAGGCCCGCGCGGCACCTCGCTCGGGGAGCCCGGCCATGGGCGACGGCACATAGGGCGGGTTGCATATCACCAGGTCGTAGGACCGCCCCGGCAAGGCGGTGAGGAGATCGCTCCGCTGTACGGTGATGCGCCGACGATGCACCAGCGCGTTGAGCTGGGCGGTCATCAGGGCCCGCCAGGCGACGTCCACGGCCGTCACTCGTGCACCCAGCTGCGCCGCATGCAGAGCGAGAGCGCCGCTGCCCGTGCCGACATCGAGGACCTCGGTGCCCGGACCGATGGCTTCCCGGTCCAGTGCGGCCATGAGCAGGCGGGTGTCGTGCTGGGGCGCGTACACCCCGGGGAGAGTCATCAAACGGGCACTGCGGGTGTTCTCAGTGTTTTCAGCCATGTCTGCGGACATCTTCGACTCCATTCGTTGCTTCGCCGACGGGTGCGGATCAGGACGGTGCCTCAGGCCCGCCAGTCCGCGAGCAACCGCTCTTCGAGCCGGTCCTCGAGACACGAGGTGGCCGTGATGCCGAACGCGATCTCGGCCGCCAGTTCCGGTTCGTCATCGAGCAGGCCGCCTATCACATCGCGGCGCACCACCTGCTCGTGCACCGCGTCCGCCTCGACGTGCTCGGTGTAGAAGAATTCCGCCGCGGGGCCCGCTCCCGTGCGCTTCATGGCCTGGGCGAGGCGTCGCGAAGCGGGGGAGGAAGTGATCTCGACAGCGGCGAAGTGGCCCACCAGCGCTCCGCGCAGCCGGCGGTGCAGGCCGAACAGGGACATCTGGTTCACCAGGGCCAGCATCTGCGCACAG
>NZ_DATMVN010000529.1:0-5997 GCF_035563135.1 Streptomyces sp. | reverse complement strand
GCCGCGGTGTCGGCGAGCCCGGGGTCGATCTCGGCGACGAGCAGCTCGCTCACCGGGGTGGCGTGCTTCCACCCCTCGACCGCGGCCGCCACGGGCGCCGCCAGCAGGTCGCCGCGATCGGCGGCCGGTCGGGTCTGCAATCCCCACATCGGCGGGGTCCTCCGTCTGGTGGTGATGGTGGTGGTCGGGTACCGGGGCGGCCGTCAGCGACCGGTGAAGCGGGCCTTGCCGGGCCCTTCCTCGGCGAAGGAGCGCATGCCGGTCTTCTGGTCCTCGGTGGCGAACAGCGACGCGAAGTGCAGCCGCTCGATCTCCAGCCCGGTGGCGAGGTCGGTCTCCAGTCCGCTGTCGACGGCCTGCTTGGCCGCGCGCAGCGCCAGGGCCGGACCCTCGGCGTAGCGGGCCGCCATGGCCGCGGCGGCGGCGTAGACCTCGCCCGCCGGGACGACGGAGTCGACCAGGCCGATCGCCAGCGCCTCCTCGGCGCCCACGTGCCGCCCGGTGAAGATGAGGTCCTTGGCGCGCGCCGGACCGACCAGCCGCGGCAGCCGCTGGGTGCCCCCCGCGCCGGGGATGACGCCGAGCAGGATCTCCGGCTGGCCGAGCCGGGCGTCGTCGGCCGCCACCCGGAAGTCGGCGCACAGCGCCAGTTCCAGCCCGCCGCCCAGCGCGTAGCCGGTGACGGCGGCGACGACCGGCTTGGGGATGCGGGCCACGGCGGTGAAGGAGTCCTGGAGGGCGCGGGCGCGCAGGACCATCGCCGCGTGGTCCATGGCCTGCATCTCCTTGATGTCCGCGCCCGCCGCGAACATCTTCTCGCCGCCGTAGAGGATCACCGCCCGCACGTCGTCGCGCCGGCCCGCCTCCTCGGCGAGTTCCCGCAGCCGGTCCTGGACGGCGACGTCGAGGGCGTTCATCGGCGGGCGGTCCAGCCGGATCGTGCCGACGTTGTCACTTACTTCGAGGGTTACGGTCATGGGCAGCAGGTTAACCGTGGCTAACGGCAGCGGGCCCGGTGCCGTTGGTCACAGCACCGGGCCCGCTCCCGCGTCAGCGGTGGGGAGCTACGTGGTCCACTGCGCCCAGTCCATGTTCCAGCCGTTGAGACCGTTGTCCGGCTGGATCACCTTGTCCTTCGAGTTCTTGACGACGACGACGTCGCCGATCAGGGAGTTGTCGAAGAACCAGGCCGCAGGCGTCTTGCCGTCCCAACCGCCGCGCACGTCCCGCAGACCGACGCAGCCGTGGCTGGTGTTGGTCGAGCCGAAGATGCTCGACGCACCCCAGTAGTTGCCGTGGATGAAGGTGCCCGAGGTCGACAGGCGCATCGCGTGCGGCACGTCCTTGATGTCGTACTCGCCGCCGAACCCGACGGTGTCACCGTTCATCCGGGTCACCTTGAGCTTCTCGCTGATGACCATCTGACCGTTGTACGTGGTCGTGGCCGGGGCGCCCGCGGAGATCGGGATGTCCTTGATCTGCTTGCCGTCACGGACCACCTTCATCCGGTGGGAACTCGCGTCGACCGTCGAGACCTGACTGCGGCCGATGGTGAACTTCACCGTCTTGGCCTGCTTGCCGTAGACCCCCGGCCGCCCCTCGACACCGTCGAGGTCGAGGCGCAGGGTCACCTTCGTGCCCGCCGCCCAGTAGTTCTCGGGACGGAAGTCGAGGCGGTCGTTGCCGAACCAGTGGGGCTCGATCCGCACGGCGGGCTCCGCCGTCACGCTGATGGCCTTCTCCACGGCCGCCGGGTCGGTGATGCCCCGGGTGAAGTGGATCGACACCGGCATGCCCACACCGACGGTCGAGCCGTCCTCGGGTGTGTACTGGCCGATGAAGGTGTTCTTCGGCACCAGCGTCGTGAAGCTGGTGTCCTTCGCCGACTCGCGGCCCTCGTCGTCCTTGGCGACCGCGTGCACCGTGTACTTCGTCGCGGCGGCCAGGTGACGGTCGGGCACCCAGCTCAGACCGTCCTTCGCCATCCTGCCCCCGACCTCCTTGCCCTCGGGGTCGGCGACCTTCACCGTGCTCAGCCTGCCCTCGGTCGCCGAGACCTTCAGCGCTCCGCTGGTCGCCACGTCATCGGCGCCGTCCTTGGGCACGATGGTCACCACCGCCTGCGAGGCGCTGGTGTCGGCGACCTCGGCGCCCGCCCTCCTGCCGTCCTTCTCGGCGGCGCTCCCGCTGCCCCCGCACGCGGTCACCAGCAACAGCAGCGCGCCCAGTACCAGCGCGAGGAGGCCGCGGGCTCCGCGCCCGTGCCGTTCCCTGCCCGCGCCGGCCCATGCCCCCGATATCGGCTGCCCGTTCAATGTGGTCTTCTCCCCTCGCACGGCCTGGCCCCCGCCATGACCTGCACCCCCGCGCGCTGTACATGCACGCCCGGCGCTAGATAATCACACCGCACGTGGGGAGAACTTCCCTGGAATGTCACCGTTCCGTTCCAAGTCGTTCCGAGCCGCCGCCGGGCGGCCCCGGAAGACGCGCCTCCGGGGCCTGAGCGGGCCGGACGGAGGTCAGCGCAGGGCGGAGCCCGCCTTCCACTGCGGCCAGCCGAGGTTCCAGCCGCCGAGGCCGTTGTCCGGAGCGACGGTCCGGTCGGCGGAGTTGACCACCTCGACCACGTCGCCCACGAGCGTCCGCTCGAAGAACCAGCCGGCCGGGGTGTCCGAACTGCCGCCCTTCACATCACGCAGCCCGATGCAGCCGTGACTGGTGTTCCGGGAGCCGAAGATGTCCGGCGATTCCCAGTAGTTGCCGTGCAGGAAGGTGCCCGACTTCGTCAGCCGGATCGCGTGGGGCACGTCCTTGATGTCGTACTCGCCGCCGAACCCGACGGTGCTGCCGTCCATGCGGGTCACCTCGTGCAGCTCGGAGACCACCATCTTCCCGTTGTACGTGGTCGTCCTCGCGGCGCCCGCGGTGATCGGCACCGTGCTGACGACCTCGCCGTCGCGGCGTACCTCCATGGTGTGCGCGCGGGCGTCCACCACGGACGTCTGGGAGCGGCCCACCCGGAAGGACACCTTCTTCCGCTGACTGCCGTAGACCCCCGGAGCCCCCTCCACATCGCGCAGTCCCACATCGACGGTGACCTCGGTGCCCGGCTTCCAGTAGGTGGCGGGCCGGAAGTCGAGCCGGTTCCTGCCGAACCAGTGGCCGACCACCTCGACCTCGGGTTCCGTGGTGATCCTGATGGCCTTCTCCACCGCGGCACGACGGGTGACGGGCCGGTTGAAGTCGAAGGACACGATCATCCCGGTGCCGACCGTGGACCGGTTCTCCGGCTTGAAGTAGCCGATGAAGCGGTCCTTGGGGACCAGGGTGGTGAACGTCGTGCTGCGGGCCGAGCGGTGGCCGTCACCGTCGACCGCCACGGCCTCCACGCTGTACTTCCCGGCCAGTCCGAGACGGTGTCCGCCGTCCCGGGGAGCCCATGAACGGCCGTCCTTCGCGATGCGTCCCGGCACCTCCTGGTGTTCCGCGTCCTCCATCCTGGTCACCTTCACCCGTTCGAGCCGTCCGTCGGGGACGGTCACCTCGACCCGGCCGTCCGCGCCGACGTTCTCGGCACCGTCCTCGGGGACGATCCGGATGGCGTCCCCGGGTGAGCGGTTGTCGAAGAACGACGTCGCCCCGGTGCAGCCCGTCAGTACGGCCGGCACGGTGAACAGTCCTGCCCATGTCAGCACGGCGGCCGAACGCGCCCGTGCTCTCTTCGCTACGTGGTTCACGCTCCCCCCAACGACGCGGCCGCCCCGGGGAAACGTGAGTGCGGGCTCCCCGGTGGGCAGAACAGAGGGAAGGACACCGCCAGGAAGGCCGCGGCCGGGACGCCGCGCACTCCTTCTGCCGGGTGACCGCTCCTACGAGCCGCAGGAGGCTGAAAGGTGTCGAGCACAGCCGAGCAGGAGGAAACGCCGCGTACGACGGGCAGGGTGGTGGTGACCGGAGCGGCCCCGGGGAACGCGGCGGACGGACCACCCGTATGGCCGGGTGCCCCCATGCCGTTGGGAGCCCGCTTCCGGGTCGGGCCCGACGGGGTGGCGGGCACCAACTTCGCCCTCTGGGCGGGCGGGGCCGAGGCCGTCGAGCTCTGTCTCTTCGACGAGCGGGGCACCGAGACCCGGCTCCCGCTGACGGAGCTGACCCACGAGATCTGGCACGGCTTCGTCCCCGGCGTGCACGCGGGACAGCGGTACGGCTTCCGGGTGCACGGCCGCTGGGATCCCTGGACGGGCGCCCGCTGGAACGCGGCGAAACTGCTCCTCGACCCGTACGCCCGTGCGGTGGACGGCTCGTTCACCCTGCCGCCCGAGGTGTACGGCCATGTGAGGGACTGGCCCGAGCAGCACGTCGCCGACACCGTGCGTGACGACCGGGACTCGGCGCCGTACGTCCCCAAGGCCGTCGTGGTGCATGACGACGACGACTGGGCGCAGGACCGCAGGCCGAAGACCCCGTGGGCGGACACGGTCATCTACGAGCTGCACGTACGCGGCTTCACCAAGCTCCACCCGGACATCCCGCCCGGACTGCGCGGCACCTACGCCGGGCTCGCCCACCCCGCCGCGGTCGGTCACCTCCAGCGGCTCGGGGTGACCGCCGTCGAACTGCTCCCCGTCCACCAGTTCGCCCACGAGGACCATCTGCTGCGGCGCGGACTGCACAACTACTGGGGTTACAACTCGATCGGCTACTTCGCCCCGCACGCGGGCTACGCGGCGAGCGGCACGGCGGGCCGGCAGGTCGGCGAGTTCAAACAGATGGTGCGCGCCCTGCACGACGCCGGGATCGAGGTGATCCTCGACGTGGTCTACAACCACACGGCGGAGGCCGGCGAACTGGGCCCGATGCTCTCCCTGCGCGGCATCGACAACCGCGGCTACTACCGCCTCCAGCCCGACGCCCGCCGCTACGCGGACTACACCGGCTGCGGCAACACCCTGCACGTGGTGCAGCCGCAGGTCCTGCGGCTGATCACGGACTCGCTCCGCTACTGGGTGACGGAGATGGGCGTCGACGGCTTCCGCTTCGACCTGGCCGCGGCACTCGCCCGCTCGATGCACGACGTGGACATGCTCTCCCCCTTCCTCGCGGTGATCGCCCAGGACCCCGTGCTGCGCCGGGTCAAGCTGATCGCCGAACCCTGGGACGTCGGCAACGGCGGTTACCAGGTGGGCGCGTTCCCGCCGCTGTGGACCGAGTGGAACGACCGCTACCGCGACGCCGTACGCGACTTCTGGCGCGGTGCGCTGCCCGATGTGCGCGACATCGGCTACCGGCTCACCGGGTCGAGCGATCTGTACGCCTGGGGCGGCAGGCGCCCGTACGCCTCGGTCAACTTCGTCACCGCGCACGACGGTTTCACCCTGCGCGACCTGGTCAGCTACGAGCACAAGCACAACGAGGCCAACGGCGAGGGCAATCGCGACGGCACGGACGACAACCGCGCCTGGAACGGCGGTGCCGAGGGCGAGACCGACGACCCCGCCATCAACGCGCTGCGCCGCCGTCAGCTGCGCAACCTGCTGACGACGCTGCTGCTGTCGACCGGGGTGCCGATGCTGGTGGCGGGCGACGAGATGGGCCGCACCCAGGGCGGCAACAACAACGCCTACTGCCAGGACAACGAGGTCAGCTGGCTGGACTGGTCGCTCCTGGAGGAGCCCCGGTGGCGGGAGCTGACCGAGCTGACCTCCCGGCTGCTGCACCTGCGCCACCGCCACCCGGTGCTGCGCCGCCGCGCCTTCTTCGCCGGGACGCCGCAGGCGCCGGACGGCCTGCGGGACCTGGCGTGGTTCACCGCGCAGGGGACGGAGATGACGGAGGGCGACTGGTACGCGCCGGCCGCGACGCTCGGGCTCTACCTCTCCGGACGCGACATCCCGGGCCGGGACGCCCGGGGCGGGCAGATCACCGACGACAGCTTCCTGGCGGTCCTGCACGCCGACCACCGGCCCTGTGACTTCCTGCTCCCGGGCCCTCCCTGGG
>NZ_DATMVN010000528.1:0-2492 GCF_035563135.1 Streptomyces sp. | reverse complement strand
GACGCGCTCGGGGAAGATCATGCGCCGCCTCCTCAAGGACATCGCCGAAGGCCGAGCCCTCGGCGACACGACGACGCTGGCGGACCCGAGCGTCGTCGCCAAGCTCAAGGGCGAGTACGAGTCGCACGAGGGATAGCGGCGGCTCACGGATCCGCAGTCCACGTCCCCGAAAAAGGGGCGCCTCTCCAGCCGGAGGGGCGCCCCTTCTTCGTATCTCGAACCGGAGAATGGTGCGTGAACCGGCGGATGCGGGAAACGACGACTCCGCACCCATCTATATCGTTCCCGACCGGCTCCGGGGGAGGGGGCGTCTCTGAACGGAACCGCTGACCGGATGCACGTCGAATGAGCTGCCCCCTCCGGCCACTTCCGCCGCGTGCCGGAATCAACATCCCCCATTGATGGAAGGAGGCCGTCATGCGCAGGCTCGCGTTGATGCTCGTCCTGGGATCGGTCACTCTCGCCGCCTGCCAGCCGCCGCAGGTGAACCCGGTGGCGATCCGCCGCTACGCGGCCGCCCGTTTCGTCCGCGACACGGCGCAGTACGGGGCGATCACGGTGTTCTCGCTCCCCGTTCCGGGCGCCGAGGCGGACGGGGTGCTGGACCTGTCCCCGCAGGCGCAGGCGGAGTTCGTGCGCGCGGTGGCGGCGACCCCAACCGCGAAGTCGCCCGGCACCATCGCGGCCGGCCTCGCCTCGCCCATCCAGCCCGAGACCTCGCCCCCGGGCACCCGCAACCTCGCCCGCGTCTCCCGCCGGGTAGTCTTCTCCATCGAGAACCGGTCGATGAATCCCGCCGATCGGCTGCATACGGCGCGCATTATCGTCCGGCTCAACCCCGACAGCGCCGTCTTCACCGGCTGGGACCGGATCGCGACGCGGCACAACAAGGTGGACGTGGGAACCCTCACCTTCACCCAGGAGAGGGACGTCGGCGGTGAGCTGGGGCTCACGATCCCCGTGGTCTCCGCAACGCCGAAGGTGACCAGCTCGGCCGGGAGCAGCTTGGTGGAGAACGTCACCCTGTCGCAGCGGCTGGTGGAGCTGAACGGGGCGCTGACGCCCAGCGAGGCCGTGCTCCTCCAGCAGAGCACCGCGGGGCTCGACCTGACCGGGAACGTGCTAGCCGACTTCGTAGTGCAGATGCGGCGCCCCCACCCCGAATGGTTCTACTCGTTCACGCACGACGGCGACGGGTGCGGCCAGCCGCGCCTTCGCGGGGAGTACAACTGGATCACGACCGACACACGCCCGGTCCCGGCGACCGTGGTTCTGGACTACGTGCTGCGCCGCGTCGACGGCGGCGCGGCCACCATCACGGAGTCCGACGACACGGTCACCTTCGTCTCGGCGGCCCAGCCGATCCAGGCGGAGCTGATCCCCACCTCGGCGCTGGTCGTGCACTCGTGGCTGGTGCGCGCCGACCGCACCCTGGAAGGTGTCCTCAACCTCCGCTCGAACGTCGGCGGGATGGACCTGGAGCGCGCCAAGCCCGTGCAGTTCGCGTCGTACGAGGATGCGGAGCGGATGGTGATCTGGCTCAAGCGATGCAACGGCCAGATCCCCGGGTTCGAGGCCACCATCCGTGGCCGCCGGCCCGATGCCCAGCGGCTGTACATCGACCGCGTGGAAGCGAACACCGACCCCGTGGACCGGTAGCGGCGCTCGCCGTTCCGCGAGCCTGCCCAAGACGCGCTCGGGGAAGATCATGCGCCGCCTCCTCAAGGACATCGCCGAAGGCCGCGCCCTCGGCGACACCACCACGCTGGCGGACCCAAGCGTGGTCGCCAAGCTCAAGGGCGAGTACGAGTCGCGAGAAGGGTAGCGCGCCGTCGCCCGGATCAAGACGAGAGGCGCCCCCCAGGCCGGGGGGCGCCTCTCCGCGTTTTGCGACTCGCGGCCTCGCGGGAGGGTCACTATGCGCAGACCAGCTGCGACTGGTCGTTGCACGGGCACACCGCCTGGCCGTCGGTCCAGGCATAACTTCCCTCACACGGATGCGGACCGCTGGGGCACTCGGCTCCGCACTGCGTGCGGGGGCAGGTGAACATGCTGTAGTACGCCTGCACCGTCCCCTTCTCAGTGTCACCGTCCTCCGTCTCGAACGACTCCACCTTCAACGCATCCAGATCGAGGCTGATCTTCCGCATCGGAATCTCCGTGTAGTGAACGCCACGGGACACGGCATCCAGGGTGGATGAGGGCACCGGGCATGCGAATCATTTGCGCCTTTAAAATCATCAATCCACAAAGCTCCTGCAAGCCACCCCCTGCGGCTTGCGTCCGAATCGCATATGGCCGGGAATCGCGTCTGAAGAAACCATTGCTCCGGGTCCGGCGCGCCATTAACCGTACGTCTCCCGCCGAGCTTCCGTCGGCGGGAGAACGCGGTTCATCAGAGACGGAGGCCGTCATGGGAGGGATCGAGATCACCGAGCCGCGCCCGAACCAGAAGGTGCTCCTGGGGCAGAGCGTCGATTTCGGCGGGACGG
>NZ_DATMVN010000527.1:0-8975 GCF_035563135.1 Streptomyces sp. | reverse complement strand
GAGCGCGGACCCGACGGCTCGCTGCGCGCCGTGGCGACCGGCGAGGAGCAGGCCGTCGACTGCGGGCTGGTGATCCGGGCGATCGGTTACCGCGGCCGGCCCGTCAGCGGTCTGCCCTTCGACGAACGCTCCAGCCGGCTCCCGAACGTCGACGGGCGCCTGGTGGAGGACGGGGAGGTCCAGCGCGGTGAGTACGTGGTCGGCTGGATCAAGCGAGGGCCGTCCGGCGTCATCGGCACCAACAAGAAGTGCGCCGTCGACACCGCCGCCGCGATCCGCGCCGACCGTGACAGCGGACGGCTCGGCCCGCACGTCGAGTACTCGCCGGAAGCCAGTGCGGCGATGCTGCGGTCCCGAGCACGGTCCGTCGTCGACTGGCGCGGCTGGCAGGTGATAGACAGTGCGGAGGCCGCGGCCGGCCAGGAGCAGGGTCGTCCGCGCGTGAAGTTCGTGCGCCGCGAGGACCTGTTCGCGGCTGCCGCCACCGGACCCGCGGCCTGAGACCGGCCGTCGTCCGCCCCCGGCCGGGGAGCGGGGACCGGCGGACCTCGGTCACAGCGCCGGGCCGCCCGGGTTCCTAACGTCCTGAAAGCAGTATCGCCCACCATGGAGGTATGACCGTGTCTGCGGAACCGGAGGTCAACGTCGAGCTCTACTCGCGCAGCGGATTCGGCGGACCGTTCACCACGATCGTCCGTGCCCAGTATCTGCCGGACTTCACGAGGGCGGAGGGGAGCTATCTCCCCCGCCGTTTCCAGACCTGGGAGCTCGCCGACGAGGCGTTCGCGGGCGCGCACGCGCTGCCCGTCCCCATCCTGAAGGGCGACGGGCTCGCCATCGAGGTGAACCGTCTGTCCGGCCCGCCGGCGCACGCCGTCAAGAACGTGGCGGCGGACGAGCTGCACTTCGTCATCGACGGTGGCGGGGAGCTCGACACGATGGCCGGCGTGCTGCAGGTCAGGGCGGGTGACTTCGTGCGCATCCCCCGCGGCATCGCCTACCGCTGGAACTCGGTGACCGCGCCGATCGACGAGATCGTCGTGACGACGTCCAGTGAGATCACCGTCGATCCGCAGAACGCACCGGGAACCTTCAACCCGGACCTGCATCTCGACGTCGCGACGCCGCACGGCCGTCCCGGTGGCCCCGTCGACGGGGAGTACGAGGTGGTCTTCCGGCACGGCGACGAGCTGACGTCCTACTTCTTCGACTACGACCCGTTGCCCTGCCTCGACGTGAAGGGAGCGCCGCCGGTCGTCCGCATCAACATCGAGCACGTTCACGGACTCGCGGTCGACGACGGTGGTCTGCAGCCTGCCCGGCTGTTCGGTTCCGTCTCCGGCCGGGACCTGCTCTTCGGCATCAACAGCCGGCGCAGCGACCGTCCGCCCGTCCACCACAACGTCGACTACGACGAGATCATCTGCTATGCCGCCGGGCCGACGCCGTGGGGTGGGGTCGACACCCCCGGCACCGTCACCTGGGTTCCCAAGGGCGTTCTGCACCAGGGCCCGGAGGAGGACGTGCACCCCGGTTACAAGGCCTGGCTGCTGGAGACGCGCGTCGACATGACCGCGACGCCGGCCGGCCTGGGGATCGCACAGATCATGGAGACGAACCAGTACGGCGTGCACCCGAGCAACGAGCAGTCGGCCGTCTCCGTCTGAGTCTCCGCCCGGCTCCACAGACAGGAAGGTGTCCCGGACCTGAGGTCCGGGACACCTTCCTGTCCGTGGAGCCGGGGAGCCCGTCAGCGGTTCAGCGCGTCCTGAACCGGAGCGGCAGGCTGGTGAATCCGCTGAGCATGACGCCGGTCGTCACCGTGCCCGGTCCCGCGAGATCGATCTCCGCTGTCCGGGCCAGGATCTCCTCCAGCGCCACCCGCAGCTCCAGGCGGGCCAACGGCGCTCCGAGGCACTTGTGCACGCCGCTGCCGAACGCCAGATGGTCGTTCGGCGAGCGGTCGATGACGCAGGCGCTCGGGTGTTCGAACGCCTCCGGGTCACGGTTGGCGGCACCGTAGTTGAGCGCCACGCGATCGCCGGCCCGGATCGTGCGGCCGTGCAGTGCGACGTCGTCGGTGGCCGTCCGGGCGAGTTCCGGCAGTGGCGTCTCGATGCGGAGGAACTCCTCGACGGCGCTCGGGATCCGCTCCGGGAACCGGCGCAGGGTCATCTGGATGTCGGGGTTGGTGGCCAGCCGGTACAGCGCCGCGCCGAGGGAGTCGGCGGTGGTGGCGTGCCCGGCCGCGATCAGCTGGACGCCTATCTGGGTCACCGTGTCGTCGCTCAGTGGCCGGCCGTCGACCTCCGCGGCCATGACACCGCTGAGCAAGTCGTTCTCCGGGTCCAGCGGCCGGGCCCGCCGCTCCGTGACGACGCGTGCGATGTGGCCGCCGAAGACCTGGGCGATCACGGCGCCGACCTTGTTCGGGTCCCAGCCCATCCGCTCGAAGCCGGCTATCTCCTCGACCAGTTCGGTGTGGGCGGAGTCGGGCAGGTGCAGCAGGGCGGAGAGGGCCCGCGCCGGAACGGGCTGGCAGAAGGCGCTGATCGCGTCACCCTCGCCCACCTCCAGCAGGGGTTCGAGATGCTCGACGACGAATCCCCGGATCGTCGGTTCCAGGCGCGCCATGGCCGGTGCCGAGAAGTAGCGGTTCAGCAGCCGGCGGTACGTGGCGTGCTCGGGTGGGTTGAGCGATATGGGGATCTGGCTGCCGAAGTCCGGCATCGCGATGAACGGTGCTCCGGAGGCGAACTCGGCCGGCCGGCGGGCCGCGTCCCGGACGTCGTCGTAGCGGGTCAGTGTCCAGTAGCCGCCGTTGTCCTCGGTCCAGGCGACCGGGCACCGCTCGCGCAGGCGCTGGTACTCCGCGAGACGTTGCGCGGAGCGGCTGCCGCTCCCGCGTGCGCCTCCGCCCCGGTCCTCTTCGGGGAACCAGTCGGAGACGGAGGGGCTGCCGCTGTGGCTGTCGAAGTCGGTCATGTCTGGAAGGTAGGCACCGATCCGACACCCTCCAGTGACCTGAGTCACGCAGCGGCGTGACCACCGTCCGCGGTGGGCGCCGCCGGCGGTCACTCGCGGTGGACGAGGACGGGGGCGGCGCCGAATCGGCGCCGCCCCCGTCCGTCGACCGGGCTCTCCGTTACTCCTACGCCTCGGGCGGCGCCGGCGGTCCGAAGAGGCGCGTCTGCCCGTACATCTGGGCGACACTGTCGCGGTGTCCGTTGCCGGGCGCGGTGTACCAGGTCGCGATGTCACGGAAGTAGCGCTGCATCCGGGCGCTGTTGAGCGCCTGCGAACTGCCGCCGGTGCGCCACAGGTGCTCGTTGACGGCGTTCCACACCAGGCGGCCCGAGTACCCGGTCCGGCACGTCAGCTTGAGGTTCCGCTCCGGGTCGACCGAGCCCTCGGCGCCCATCTCCGCCAGCTCGTCGCAGACGCTCTTCATGAGCGCCTCGCCGGCCTCGATCTCCATGGAGGCCAGCCCGAACGCACGCTGGTATTCGGAGACTTCGGCCTTCACCTTGGCGTTGAGGATCGCCGGGTCGGTGATGCCGGGGATGCGCTCCGGTGCCTTCTTCTTGATGACCTCCTCGTACGCGTCCAGCGCCCCGAACCCCATGCCGATCACGAGCGCCGGGGGGTAGGTGGAGGCGAAGGCCAGCTGCGGCATCGCGTAGGTCGAGTCGCCGTGGTAGAGCGACCCCGGGGTGCTGCCGTCCACCGCGCCGAGCGCGGTGTAGCTGTTGGGGAGGATCCAGTGGTCGGGGACGAACGCGTCCTTGATCGTCACCGTGCCCGAGCCACTGCCGCGCATGCCGAGGATGTTGCCCCAGTCGTCGCCGACGGTGAAGTCCTCGCGCTTCGCCACGAAGGAGAGGTGGCTCCCCTCGGGACCGTGGGGCGATCCGGCGGGAGCCGGCACCACGCCCATGTAGTGGTTCGAGTAAGGCGATCCGGAGCCGTACGGGTACACGCCGTTGATGACGTATCCGCCGTCCACCCGGCGGGCCTCGCCGCGGGGGAAGGCGAAGGAGGCCGCGACGAAGTAGCCGTCCGGGGCACTGAACAGCTCCTCCTGTGCCTCCGGTGAGAAGAAGGCCGCGGCGGAGTAGGCGTGGCTGTGCCCGAGCGTGTAGCACCACGCGGCCGAAGGGTTGGCGCGGGCCAGCTCGATCGCGAGCCGGAGGAAGGACCACGCGTTCATCTGGTATCCGCCGTACCGCTTCGGCGTGAGGACCTTGTAGAACCCGTTGTCGATGAAGGCCTGCTGCACCTCCTCGGTGGGGAAGGTGTTCAGCTCCGTCTCCTCCTGGCGCTCTATGAGGAAGGGACGAAGAGCTCGGGCACGCTCGATGAGTTCTTCGTGCGTCGGGATTCCGGTGTCCGAACCCGTCGTGCGGAGATCGGGCTGTGTGGTCGAAGTCATGAGACGAGATTCCCTCAGGAAATGGGGCCCATCAGTGACTTGAGTCTCGCGCCTTCGCACTTTGTTCCTCGTTCCGGCCGGAATTCGGAAAACATGAAACGGTCCGGCGCTTCGCCTTTCGGCGAAGCACCGGACCGTCGGTGCATCGGGCTGATTTCAGAAAGGAGTGTTCGAGTTCACCGGGTCGGTGTCCGGGATCGGCTGCGCGGCGACCCAGTGCTCGACGATCCCACCGTCCTCCAGGCGGAACATGTCGAACGAGGCCAGGCCTCGGTCGTTCGGGTCCGCGGCGTTCAGCACGATGTGCGCCTGGCAGACCACCAGGTCGTCCTCGGCGATCAGGCGCTTGACCTCCAGGCGCGCGTTCGGGAACGCGTCGAGGAAGTGGTCGTGGATGTCCTTCAGGAACGCCTCACGCCCGTCGGGTACCCCGTGGACGTGCTGGACGTAGCGGTTTCCCATCAGTTCGGAGGCCTTCTCCGGGTTACGGTCGTTCAACAGTGTGTTGACGAACTCCCGGACGACTTCCTTGTTGCGCTCCTGCACAGTCTTCTCAGCCATGACGGCGGCACTCACTTCCTGGACGACGCAAGGGGATGTATACGATGACGATGCCGGATCGAGAGGCGGTGGCGCTGTGACCAAAGTCCTCGGAGACCATCAGCCCGCGGTGAACCAGTCGGCATTGATCTGTTTGAAGTGCGCGAGTTCGGGAGGGAGGTTCTCCTCCGCGAAGGGCGCGCCGACGGGGCAGGCTCCCACGCACGCGTCGCACTCGATGCACTCGTCGGGGTTGATGTAGAGCTGGGTGGCTTCGCCGTAGCCGGACTCGCCGTCCGCGGGATGGATGCAGTCCACCGGGCAGACTGCGGCGCAGGCGCCGTCCTTGGTCTCGACACACGCCGAGGTGATCACGTAGGTCATGGGGTACCTCTCAACATTTCCAGGGGTCTCAGAGTGAAGAGCGGCGGTCCGCATTTCCGTGACCCCAGTCACAGAGTGCCCGGACTGCCCGTGTCAGCGTGCGTGCATGACCCAAGACTCCGTACCGAACACAAAGCGCGTGGCCGACTGGGAGCCGGAGCAGGACCGGGGCGGCAACGCTCGCGGAGGCGGCAGCCGGTCGCCCCAGCGGCTCGCCGAGTACGACCGGCTGCGGCAGGGGTGCCCGGTCGCCTGGGCCGACGACCTCTCGGGCCACTGGACGCTGACGCGCTTCGCCGACGTGGCAGAGGCGGCACGGAAGCCCGGGACGTTCGAGTCCGGGGAGTTCTTCATCCTGCCCATCCCGGAGGGCGGCCGGCAGATACCGATCACGCTGAACCCGCCCGAGCACACCGTCTTCCGCCGCATGCTGAACCGCTACTTCACCAAGGAGCGGATGGACGGGCTCGAACCTCTCATCCGCTCCTACGCCCGCGAGCACCTGGCGCCGATCCTCCGGGCCGGTGGTGGGGACGTGGTCCCTGCGCTCTGTCAGGTACTGCCGGCCCGCACCCTCGCGGCGCTCATGAACCTTCCGGATGCGGCATCCGACGAGCTGCTGGCCCAGATCGCCTCGTTCGAGAAGATGGGGTGGGATCCGGAGAAGGTGGCTCCCGTCATCTTCGGGGTGTTCGCCTCCTACATCGGGCAGCTCGTGGCGGAGCGCCGGAAGCAGCCGCTGGACCCCGATCTGGACCTGATCAGCGGCGCGATGGCCATGGAGCTCGACGGAGCACCCTTGCCCGACGAGGACGTCATCGGGATCGGCACGCAGATGATCGCCGCGGGGCACGCGACCAGCGCCGATGCCCTGGGGGGCGCCATCTACCGGCTGGCGACCAACCCGGACGTCCAGATGAGACTGCGGCGGCAGCCCGAGCTCATCCCCACGGCCGTCGAGGAGTTCCTGCGCCTGGAGACTCCCCTGCCGGAACTCGGACGACGCGCCACCGAGGACGTCGAACTGCACGGCCGGACCATCCGGGCGGGTGAGCTGGTCGCCCTCAACTACGCCGCGGCCAACCGTGACCCGGAGGCCTTCGAGCACCCGGAGAGCTGCATCATCGACCGGAGCCCGAACCGGCACCTGTCCTTCGGGTCCGGCATGCACAAGTGCCTGGGTGCCCCGCTGGCCAGGCTGGAGCTGCGGGTCGTCCTGGAGGAGCTTCTCGCCGCCACGACCGAGATCAGCCTCGGCGGCGCCACCGAGGAGACGCCGGGGCTCATTCTCGCCGGGTTCACCACACTCCCCATCCGCGTGAAGCTCGTCTCGCCTGCACGTTCCTGAAAATTCGAGCCGTCCCGGGCAGCTCCGCCGCCGGCGCTGCCCGGCTAGGATCCGACGGCCTCATTCGTCAGCACCAGGGAGAGCCGCCGTTGTCTGTCCCTTCGGTTCATTCGTACATCCGCACGAAGCTGGTCGTCCCGGCGATCCCACCGGAGGTCGTCGCCCGCCCGCGGGTCGAGCAACGCCTGGGCGAGTTGATCGCCCGCCATCGGCTCGTCCTCGTGGTCGGGACAGCGGGCTCCGGCAAGACGACCGCCGCCGCGGCCTCGGTCGGGCACCTTCACCAGCCGGTGGCATGGCTGTCGGTCGACGACACCGACGTAGCGCCCGGCCGGCTCGTGACCTACCTGGACGCCGCGGTGGCGCACGCGCTGCCCGGGATGACGGGCATCGCCGTGAACGCGATGTCCGGTAACGTCCCCCATGCGGAAGCCGCCGGTCTGCTGTCCTCGTCGGTGGGCGAGGAACCTCTGGTCATCGTGCTCGACCAGT
The DNA here is from genome assembly GCF_035563135.1 of Streptomyces sp. Classification (GTDB taxonomy): domain Bacteria; phylum Actinomycetota; class Actinomycetes; order Streptomycetales; family Streptomycetaceae; genus Streptomyces. The sequence continues at coordinate 1,779 of NZ_DATMVN010000527.1, read as the reverse complement.
TGGAGCGCCTCAAGGACAACACCGAGGCGTGGGACGTGCTCGGGTCCTTCATCCGCCATGCGGGGGCCGGCCTGCGGATGGTGTTGCTCAGCCGCCAGTTCCTCACCGCGGAGTGGCTCGATCCGACCGTCCTGGACCTCGGCTACCTCGGCGAGTCGGCGCTCGCGTTCACCGCGTCGGAGGCCGCCGAAGCACTGACGGAGCGTGGTGTCTCCGGCGTCGACCCGCAGCACGCCGTCAACGAGACCGGCGGCTGGGTCACGGGCGTTCTCTTCGAGGCGTGGCGGTCCGCCGATCACCTGCCGGGCCTGGGCGGCGAGGCGGATCCGCTCTACGGCTATCTGTCGGCCCACATCCTCGACCAGCTCGATCCCCGCGACCGCACGTTCCTGATCGAGACCGCGCTGCTCGACGAGGTGACACCCGGGCGGGCCATCGCGCTCGGCATCACGGACGCGGGCGCCCGGATGGCGTCACTGCGCGGTCGCGCGCTGCCTGCCACCTGGCCCGGAGCCCACACCCTGCGTTGTCATCCGCGGTTCCGCGAATACCTCATGGAGTTGCAGGAACGACGGCCCAGCGACACCGTCCGGGAGTGCCGTGTGCGCTACGGTCAGTTGCTGGCGTCCGAGGGCCGCGACGAGGACGCCACCGAGGTGCTGATCGACGCGGGGGCGTACGAGCCGGCCCTCGGCTCCGCGTCCCGGGCGATCGCCTCCGTCATCGAGCGCCACGACTTCCGGCAGGCGCGGCACTGGCTGGAAACCCTCGAACCCACCGCTGCCGAACGCAGTCCTTTCGCCCTCAGCCTGGGGCATCTGATGCTGTCGGTGGCCGAGGAGGAGTTCGCCCGTGGGGCGGCGTACGCCGATCACCTGGCGGCGCGCGGCCTGCGCGACGAACTGGCCCGGTCCTCGGGCCGGGCCGTCATCCTGATGACCCTGTGCTACTCGGCGTCCCTCGACGTGGACGGATTGCGCGCGGTCGTCGCCACGGCACCCGCCGGACCGAACCGCAGCGTCGCCGAGTACATCGTCGCCCTGTACACGTACGGCTCCGTCAACGCCTACGACCTCCCGCCGCTGAGCCTGGGTGCCGAATATCCCTCCTTGCTCATCGGCAAGTACTTCCACGGCCGGATCGCGGAGGTGGAGCTGGCCGTCGGATCGGCGTGGAACGAGTGGGAGTCCGTGGGATCGCGGCTGCTCGCCGCCCGGGCGCTGGGCCATACCGAGCAGGCGCTGGAGATGTACGAACGGGTGGCCGGCCTGGGCGCGCGGTCCCTGCTCGTCCGCGAGGCGGCCCCGGACCTGCTCCTCGACGCGGGTCGACGGGAAGAGGCCCGTGCCGCACTGGACGAGTACGACCAGGAGGTCCACCGCAAGGGATCGCTCTTCGCCCGCCTGGGTGCTCTCACCCTGCGCGCCAAAATGGCGCTGCGTCTGGACGGGGACCACGCCGCAGCCCTGGCAGCCCTCGACGCGTTCGACCGGATGAACACGTCTGCCTGTGCGAGCCCTCTGCAACAGCGGGCCGACACCTGGCGCGGGCTCGCCCTGCTGCTGGCCGGTGAGGACGAGCAGGCCGCCGTGAATCTGCGGGCCGCCGTCAGGACCATGACGAACGCCGAGCTTCTCCTCGAACTCCCCGCCGCGGCGGTCTTCCTCGCCGAAGCCGAATGGCGGGTGGGCGATCCGGAGGCCGCCGATGCCGCTGCCGACCTCGCGCTCGAGGCAGCGCGGACGCAGGGTTCCACGTTCCTGCTGATGGAGGCTCTCT
>NZ_DATMVN010000526.1:0-9089 GCF_035563135.1 Streptomyces sp. | reverse complement strand
GGCGATGACCCCCTCCGGGAGTTGGACGGTGCCGTCCGTGAGGCGGACCGCGCCCTCCGGGAGGGCGGTGCCCGCAGGGAGGTCGACCGTGCCGTCGGGCAGGCGTACGGCGCCTTCGGGGAGGGTGAAGACGTTGTCCGGGAGGGGCGGGATCTCGACGGTGCCCAGGCCCTTGAGGCCGGCCATGGCGTCGCCGACCTTCGTGAGGCCGAAGCCCGCGCCCTTGAAGACGTACGTCATCGGGTCCACGAACCGGCCCACCTTGCCCGCGGCGGACAGGGCCTTGGCGGCCAGGGCGGCCTTGCCGCCGCCGGCGACCGCGCCGCCGGCGCCGCCCGTGAAGACGGTGGTGACCACGTTGAAGGTGACCGCGCCGGCCGCGCGGGACGGGTTCTCGCCCCACTGGTCCCATGCCAGCAGTGCCTTGCCGGTCTCCTTGACCGCGGTGCGGGACTCACGCAGCCAGGTCGGCAGTTCCTCGTCCTTCGCCGTCCAGAACTGCACGGCCGCCACCGGGCTGAGCGATATCGCCACGCCGGTGGCGAGCTGGGCCAGGCCCTTCCAGGCCTGGCCGGCCGCTTCGAAGCCGTCGTAACCGACCAGGGTGCCCAGGCCCTTGACGGTGCCCCAGACCCCGTCGACGAAGAAGCCCTTGGTGAAGTCCCAGGCGTGCTCCCACACCTGCCAGCCCGGCGTGGACTCCACGAGCGGGTCACCCCAGGGGAGCCCCTGGGCCTGCTTGAGGGATTCGGCGTCGTAGCCGTACTGGTGCTTGCTGTCGGAGCCGTCGCTCTTCTTCAGGGGCACGCCGCAGACCAGGGCGACGATCTTGTTGTAACAGGTGATCTCCGCGTCCTGGAACGCGGCCAGGGTCTCCGCGATCTCGTCGCGGCGGTTGTTGTTCTCCTCGATCAGGTCGCCGTCCTCGCGCCACTTGTCGTCGGCGTTGACCTTCACGAGGAACGCACCCGCGTCCCGCTTGATCTCCTTCAGCTTCTCCACCAGCGGATGGACCTCGTCCGAGTACGTGCTCAGCGCACCCGCGATGGTCTTGAGGTCCGACTGCAGCGTCAGCCCGGTGTCCACGACCGGCTTCGTCGTCGCGAACAGCTGCTCCGCCTCGGGCGCCTGGTAGAAGGCCTGGAGGCCGCCGAAGCTGCTGTGGACGTCGCCGGTGGCCGTCGCGATGGCCGACCCGGCCGAGGTGAGCTCGGTGACCTTCACGTCCAGTGTCGCCAGGTTCCCGGTGAAGACCGGGATGCCTTCCAGTCGGATCGGCTGGTCGTTGCTCACTTGTGCCCCCCGGGAGCGTCCTTCAGCAGGTCGAGGCGCACGGCCTTGGCCGCGTCCTGCGCGTGCTTCGCCGCGTCCAGGTCGCCCGCCACGTACTCGTTGGTGGCTTTCGCCGCCCCCAGCACAGCGGCCTGGATACGCTCCGCCATCGACTTCAGATAACCCTGGCGCATTTCCAGGTACTGGCTCAGCGCGGCGCCCACCGGGCCCAGCGTGGGCGCCGACAACGGGGCCGCCCCCACCGGTACCGGGCCCTGAAGCGGCGCCGAGGCCTCCGAGCCCGGCACGGCGGTCCCCGCCGCCGTCGCGGCCTCCGACATCGTCGTGACCAGGGCCGTCAGGGCCTTCTCCAGATCACCCGCATGCGTGCCGGTCACCTGCAACTGGCCCTGCACACCCTGCGGCTTGATGTCCCACGCCGTCATGAACGCCCACCCCCGTGTACCCCTGCACCACCGAACCGCGCCACCGTCCCGTCCGTGGCAGGAGAAACGTTTCCCCTGTCCCGGACGCGCTGTGTGTCAGCCGATGTTGTCGACCGCTGCCTTCGCACGCGCCAGCGTCTGCTGCGCGGTGCCGTCGTTCTTCTCCAGCGTCGTCTTCAGGAGCTGGATGATGTTCCTGACCTCGTTCGAGGTGTTGTTCCAGCGGATTTCCTTGCCGTGGTACTCGTCCGCCACCCCGTCCGCGGCGAAGTCCAGCATCGCCGCCTTCACCTGGGCGTCCCGCGCCGAGATCACCTGCTCCAGGCGGGCGATGACCGCCTGGATGTTCCCCTGTGCCTCTGACGACGCACCGGTGTCGTACGAACGGCGGTCACTGTCCGTGGCCATAGTTGATTACTCCCCGTGGAATGAGATCCGAGCCTGCAAGTGGAAGGTGGGGCGGTCAGCCGCGACCCGAGAAGCGGGCGGCGTCGAAGTTCGCGGACGCCATCTGCGCCTTCGCGTTCTCGCCCTGCTCCTGGTCACCCTCGCCGAACGCCGCGTCCATCCCCGCCTGCCCACCGAGCAGCGCGGCCAGCGATCCGTTCAGCGCCGCGGTGATCTCGTCCGAACGCATCTTGAACGAGTCGAAGGCCACCTTGCCGGCGCCGTTGAACTTGCCCTCCAGCGGCTGCGCCGCCTGGATCAGCTGATTGATCAGCGTGCCCAGGTCCGTGCTCGACTCCGAGGAACGTGACCTCAGGGTCGTCAGGACCGATGCCCCCATGTCGAACTTCATCAGCTTTCCCCCCACCAGACTGAACAACCGTACGAACCATCATGTCTATCAACCCGCACATCACTGATGCAATCAGCAATCACGTCACTGTGACCATCCCAATACACTCCAGGAGCGGACTCCGTCACTCCCCCTTCAGGTGCCGCACCAGCCGCTCGAAGTCCTGCCACCCCGCCAGGTCCGACGGATCACCCGGCAGCGGGTAGTACAACGCGGGACGTGCCCTGGGCCCCAGCTGAACAGGCTTCGTGGACAGCGGAGTACGCCGGGCGCGGTCGCCCGGGATCTCGCGGACCTCGTCGGCCCCCAGGACGAACGCCAGCGGGACGCCGGGTCCTTCGAAGCGGGGCGGCACCGCCAGGTCACGGCGGGCTTTGCGAAGCTGTACGAGCATCGACTGGAGCCGGTGGCGGGTGGCGAGCACCTCGGCCGCCCGGGGCAGCGCGTCCAGCGGCACCTCCTCGCCGGCTCCGTAGCCGAAGGCCAGCGTCACCTCCTCCTCCACCCCCGCCGTCGTGCGGGTGACGCGCACGGTGGCGAGGCCGGGCCGGTCCGGGCTGCCGACGACCACGGCCCACGTCGGCCGGGGGGACCGCTCATGGGCCAGGTCCGTGAGGCGCTGCGGTGACCAGGGGAGGTTGGCGGGTTCCGCCGTCCCCCAGCCCGCCGGGGGCGCGCCGGTGAGCTCGCGCCACACCGATTCCAGACCGCCGCCGAGCACCAGGCGGTCGTCGGCGGGGTGGATCGAGCGGAACGTGACCGCCAGTTGCCGCTCGCCGGTCTCCGCCACCTCTCCGTAGGACGCGGCGACCAGGCTCCGCGGATCGCCGGCGGTCGGACCGGGGCCCTCGACCGGCGCGAAGATGCCGTCCTGCCAGCGCAGTACGGCTCCCGACAGCCCGTCGTAGTAGCCGTCCCGTTCGTCCTGGACGATCCAGCGGGACGGCCACGTCCCCAGGAGGTGGCGTACGGCGGGGGAGAGCGTCGTCCCGGGCGGTGCGACGACCTGGAGACCCAGCCCGGCTTCCGTGGCGGCCCGGTAGGCGTCCGAGAGCCATGCCGTCAGGGCGACCACCGGACGGTCCTGGATGACGACGGCGACCTTGTCGGTGAGGACGTCGACGGCAGGGACCGCGGCGGCCGGTGCGGGCGCGACGCCCACACCGTCGGTGGGCACCACGGCCAGCGAACGGGCGGCCTCCGGGGGCCAGGCGGAGCCCCCGGCCAGATGGGCGAGCCGGGCGGCGAACGTGCCCGCGAGCTGTTCGGCCTCCGTGACACCGGTGGTAGCGCGGGCCTCCGTCCACCAGAACGGGAGGGGCGGCGCGGTGGCTCCGAGCAGTCGTTCCGCCTCGCCGGCCACCTGGACGAGCAGCGGTGCCTCGACGGAGACCAGGGGCCTGCCCTCCGGGTCGCAGAGCTGTACGACGGCGCCGTCGCCGTGGGTGTCCACCAGCTTGTCGGGGCCCCCGGAGAGCAGCCCCACGAGCACGGTCCACGGGTCGGGCATGCGGGTGGTGAGGGCGATGACGTCCTTCGTCATGGGGTCGTCCGGTCCTTCGTCGTTCGTGGAGGTGTGCCGGGTGTTATCCGGGCGTGTACACGGTCTGGATCAGGCGGTTCGCGTACCCCCTGCGGATCAGCACGCCACGCCCCGCGGGCTGCTGGGTGGCGTACACGCCCGGGAACAGCTGGCCCTCGCTGCGGTCGCCCGCCATGAGGACGGCCGAGGCCCCCGACTCGCGCAGGCCCTGCACCAGCGGCTCGTACATCCCGCGTGACGCGCCCGCGACCCGGCGGGTCAGGACGAAGTGGAGGCCGATGTCCACCGCGGACGGGATGTAGGGCAGGAAGGGGGAGAGCGGCGACTGGCCGGCCGTGGTCAGCACGTCGTAGTCGTCGATGAGGACCACGATCCGCGGGCCGCTGCCCCAGTTGCCCGGTTCCAGGTCCTCGACGCGTGTGCTGTCGTCGGGCAGCCGCTTCTCCAGCTCGGTGGCGATTCCGGCCGAGAGACCGGAGCACAGCTTGGCGTTGTACGCGTAGCCGCCCCTGTACTCCTCGGGGATCGCGCCCCGCAGACTCCGCCGGGGGTCCATGACGGCGAAGACCAGCTCGTCCTCGCTGTAGCGGTCGATGAGGCCGTCGGCGATCGTCCTCAGGAGGTTCGTCTTCCCGCATTCGCTGTCGCCCATGACCAGCAGGTGCTGGTCGTGCTCGAACAGGTCCAGGAGGACGGGCTCCAGCGCCGTCTGGTCGACGCCGATCGGTACGCGCCGGGGCTCGGCGGCCGGACCCGGCAGCAGGTGCGGTTCCAGGACGTGCGGCAGGACCCGCACCTGCTGGGCGACCTCGCCGCTCCAGGTGGCGCGGACCGTACGGGCCGTGCGTTCCAGGACCGCTCCCAGGCCGGTGGTGTCGGCGGCCCCGTCCGTACGCGGCAGGGCCGCCTGGGCGAAGAGCCTGCCGTCGGTGAGGACGCGGCCGGGCTCGTCGGGGGACAGCGTCAGGGAGAGCTTGCGGTCGATGCTGGACTCGCTCGGGTCGTTCATCCGCAGTTCGAGGCGGGTGCCGAAGGCCGACTGGGTGGCGATGCGTACGTCGTTCCAGCGGAGCATGCCCGCGACGACATGGATTCCGTAGCCGCCGCCGCGCTTGAGGATGTCGGCGACGGCGTCGTCCAGGTCCTCGAAGTCGTCGCGCAGCGCCCCGAACCCGTCGATGACGAGCACGATCTCGGCCGAGGCGAGCTGAGGCAGCCGGCCCGCGGCGTGCAGGGTGCGCAGCTGCTCGACGGAGTCGATGCCGTGCTCGCGGAAGAGGTCCTCGCGGGTGGCGAGCATGTTCCGCACCTCTTCGACCGTACGCCCCGCCCGCTCGCGGTCCGCGCGCCCCGCGACGCCGCCGACGTGCGGCAGGCCGGACAGGGCCTGGAGGCCACCACCGACCAGGTCGAGGCCGTAGACACCGACCTCCTGCGGGGTGTGGGTCAGCGCGAGCGAGAGGACGAACGTACGCAGGAGGGTCGTCTTGCCGGACTGCGGGCCCCCGATGAAGGCGGCGTGGCCGCCGGCCACGGTGAGGTCCAGGAACCACGGGCCCTGCCACTGTTTCGTCGGGTCGTCCAGCAGACCGAGCGGCACCTGGAGGGCGCCCCGGCGCCTGGCGAGCTGCATGCCGCGCGGGCCGGCCTCCAGAGGGCCCGCGACGCTGTCCAGGGTGAGGGCGGCGGGCAGCGGGGGCAGCCAGATGCTGCGCACGGGCCCGGCGGCGCCCTCCAGCTGTCCGACGACGACACCCATCTCCGTCGGCCCCGTCTCACGGCGCCGCGACGAGGGTTCCTGCGGGCCGGAACCCTCGGTCGGGGAGAGGGAGTTGAACGCTTCGTACTCAAGGGCGAGCGGTCCGCTCCCCTGCTCGTCCGCGCGCTGCACGGGGCCCCGGTAGCCGCCCGACACATAGCTGGCCTTGAAGCGCGCGTAGTGACTGGTGTCGACCTTGAGGTAGCCGAAACCCGGCAGCGGCGGCAGATGGAACGCGTCCGTGGTGTCCAGGACCGTACGGGACTCGTCGGCGGAGAAGGTGCGCAGCCCGAGCCGGTACGAGAGATAGGTGTCCAGGCCCTTGAGCTTGCCCCCCTCGATGCGCTGGCTGGAGAGCAGCAGGTGCACCCCGATGGAACGTCCGATACGGCCGATGGACAGGAACAGGTCGATGAAGTCCGGTTTGGCGGTGAGGAGTTCGCCGAACTCGTCGATGACGACGAACAGGTGCGGCAGCGGGTCCAGGTCGGGCCGCTTCTCGGCGCGCAGCGCGGCGTAGTCACCGATGTCGGCGATGTTGCCCGCGTCCTTGAGCGCCTGCTGCCGGCGTTTCACCTCACCGGCGAGGGAGGCGTGGACGCGTTCGACGAGGCCCGCCTGGTTCTCCAGGTTGGTGATGACACCGGCGACGTGCGGCAGGCCGGCGAACGGCGCGAAGGTCGCGCCGCCCTTGTAGTCGACGAGGACCAGCGCGAGGTCTTCCGGCGGGTGCGTGGTGACCAGGGCGAGGACCAGGGTGCGCAGCAGCTCCGACTTCCCGGATCCGGTGGCGCCGACGCACAGGCCGTGCGGGCCCATGCCGAGCTCCGAGGACTCCTTCAGGTCCAGGAGCACCGGTTCGTGGGAGTCGCTGATGCCGATGGGCACGCGCAGGAAGGCGCGTTCGCCGCGCGGAGCCCAGAGGCGGGAGAGGTCGAGCCGGGCCACGTCGTCGATGCCGAGCAGGCCGGCGAAGTCGACGGGGCCGGACAGGGGGGCGTCGACGAGCGACTCGGCGGACAGCCTCAGCGGTGCCAGCATCCGTGCCAGACCTTCGGCGAAGGGGATGCCGACCTCGTCGACGGTGCCGTGGGCGCTGACCGGTTCCTGCTCCCGCAGGTCCTCGATGAGCACGTCGGAGCCTTCGACGCTGATCCGGATGCCGACGTGGCCCGGCTCCTGGACGCGCTGTTCGAGCAGATGCAGGACCGTGACGCCCATGTCGCGCAGTCCGACGGCGTCGTCGGGCCGCGGCAGGTCGACGGCGTCCTCACCGTGGCCGTCGGTGACGACGAGGAGCCGGGAGGTCATGGACAGGGCGTCCTTGCCCGCCAGGCCACGGCGCAGCTCGGCCGCGTAGGAGGCGCGGCGGCGCAGTTCGGGGCCGAGCTGCCGGGCGAGCTGGGGTGCGGAGGGGGCGATGCGGCGGGCGGCGACCGGGCCGTCGAGCTGTTCGGTGTCCAGGAGGTGCGGCAGCCACTTGGCCCACTCCCAGTCGGCGATCCGGTCACCGGGCACGGCGAGCGCCATCGCCACGTCGTCGGGGGCGTGCGTCGCGGCGGCCTGGACGAGGAGGGCGCGGACGACGCGCAGGCAGTCCTCGCGGGGGCCGATGACGCTGACGTTGCCGACCCGGTCGAGAGGGACGGCCAGCGGGAGTTCGGTGCCGGTGCGGAAGCGGGTCATCAGCGCCGACGCCTCGTTGAGCATGAAGAGGTCGGGCGGGGTGAGGACCGTCGAGCCCTGATCGGCGATGCGCAGATCGCGTACGGGCATCTCGCCGGTGCCGAGCCGCACCTGGAGGAAATCGGCGTCGACGCGGCGGCGCTCCCACAGGCGGGCAGGATCCCGCACGATGTCGTACAGGGCGTGGGGCGGCGGGTTGAGCACGTCGGCGAGTTCACGACGCGCGCGTTCCTCCCCCGAGAGCTCCTCCCGCAGGTCCTCGACGTAGGCGAGGTAGGCCTCGCGCTGGCTGCGGCGGGTGCGCTGCGCCTTGCCGCGCTGCGAGAAGAGCAGCGCGACGGAGCCGACGACCGTGACGACCAGGATGATCGCGCCGAGCGCGGCGAACTGGCTGTTGCGCACGACCGTCATCATCACGACCGACGACATGACCCCGGCGACGGGCAGCAGCGACATCGCGATGTTGCCGGCCTTCCCCTCGGGGAGGTTGGGCGGGGCCTCGATGACGCGTGCCTCGGACGTGGCCGGAGGCCGGGTGGTCCGGGCCGGACGGTGTATCAGTCGGGTACTCATGATCGTCCGTCACTCATGGTCGGGCTCGGGATCGGCACGGGTCAGCGACGCTTCTGCGAGAGCTGGAAGACATCCGCGGCGAGGAGGGCGGCGGCCCGTCGCGTCGAGCGGGCGAGCAGCTCCGTGCGGATGGCACCGCCGGCGGCGAGATGCCGGTCGTACGGGAGGACCTGGACGCTCGCCCCGGTGGACTCGAACTTCCGGGCGGCCTTGCCGAGGTCGATCCCGGCGAGGGGCGTCTGTTCGGTGAGGACGACGACCGTGCCCTCGATCACATGGCGGGGCAGCCCCTTCATCCATTCGAGCACGTTGTACGTGCTCATGACCCCTTCCAGGGTCGCCGGGGTGGCCAGCACGCGGGCCTGGGAGGCCGAGAGCGCGACCCGGGCGACCTCGGCGGGCAGCGTCTCGCAGTCGACGACCGTCACACCGAAGTAGCGGCGCAGGGAGACCATGACCCGTTCGTACGCCCTGGTGTCCAGCATCGCGCCGATCTGGCCCTGGCTGCCGGGCAGGAGCCAGGCGTTGTCCGGGAGCTGGACGAGATAGCCGGTCACGTCGAGGAGGGACATCTGCGGTTCGAGGATGTTCGCGACGTCGCCGATGGTCCAGCGCAGGGACCGGGAGCCGAGCCGCAGCGGCAGGGAGCCGAGTGCCGGGTCGGCCTCGACGAGGAGGACCGGGTCCTGCCGGTAGTGGGCGTACGTGGTGCCGAGGAGCGCGGCGACAGTCGACTTGCCGGCGCCGCCCCGGATGGAGGTGACGGCGATCTGCCGGCCCGTCGTCACGGGCTGCTGGAGCCGCTCGGCGGTGCGGCTGAGCTCGGCTACCTCGCGCGCCGCCGATGAGGAAACGATACGGCGCACGGCATGCGCGGCACGTGACACGAAGGGCTCCCCGTGGCGCGGCTTGCCCATCGCTCCGGTCAGGGCCTCGTCCACCACGGACAGCGAGTCGGGGGTGCTGCGGGGTGGTCCGGCCGCGTGGGGGGTGCGGGGCGCCGGAGCCGGG